>JBLIKY010000041.1:0-14033 GCA_047637535.1 Lentimonas sp. | reverse complement strand
TTTTTGAATACAACAATAGCTTAACCAATGATTCGTTCGGAAAAGATTTAATGACCTCTTTCTTCATGTCGATGACAACCAGAAATGCTGGGTTTAATGTGGTGGATACCGCCGCTTTGGCAACTCCAGTTTTGATCGTGTTTTTGTTCTTGATGTTTATTGGTGCTTCCTCTGGTTCAGCCGGTGGGGGTATTCGTACCTCGACTTTTGCCATCATTTGGGCCTCAGTGATGTCAACCATACGTGGGAAAAAGAATACAGAATTGTTTAAACGAACAATTTCAAACGATATGGTACTTAAGGCTTATGCCATTACCATTTTCTTTGTGATTGGTAATATTATAGGTCCGTTTGTGCTCGCTATCTCTGAGGAAGAACTTTTAGCTTCGGGTAAGTACGATTTTATGGACTTGGTGTTCGAACACGTATCAGCGGCCTCCACAGTTGGTTTGTCAACAGGTATGACGGCTGAACTAAGTGCTGTAGGAAAATGCGTATTAATAATTGCCATGTTTATTGGGCGTGTGGGCACCTTGACTTTGGCTTATTTGATAGGGAATAAATTGATTAGTAAGAATTATAAATATCCTAGTGGGCATACCATGTTAGGTTAAGAGAAGATGGAAAGAAAAGAAGTTAAACCATACGGTCAACAAGACCAATCTAAGAAGCAAGAAGTTCAAAAAATGTTTGACAATATCTCTTCGCGCTATGATTTTTTAAATCATTTCTTGTCCCTTGGAATAGATAGAGTTTGGAGAAGAAAAGCAATCAATAAACTTAGAAGTATTCAGCCTAAGAAAATCTTGGACATAGCTACCGGTACAGCTGATTTTGCGTTGGCAGCCATGAAGCTTCAACCAGCTGAGGTGGTTGGTTTGGACCTATCGTCGGGTATGCTTGAGGTTGGTAAGAAGAAAATAAAGAAGAAAGGCCTAGATGAAGTTATTTCTATGGTACAAGGAGATAGCGAGAAACTCGATTTTGAAGACGGATATTTTGACGCCCTAACCGTAGGATTTGGTGTTAGAAACTTTGAAGATTTAGAACAAGGATTGAGTGAAATGCTAAGGGTTGTAAGACCTGGAGGTAAGTTGGTGATTCTTGAGTTTTCTAAGCCTAAAAAATTCCCAATAAAGCACGCATTTGGATTCTATTCTAAATACTTAATCCCATTTTTTGGTAAGCGTATTTCAAAAGATGAAAAGGCATATTCTTACCTACCAGAATCCGTTGAAGCATTTCCTGAAGGTGAAAATTTTGTAAACATACTTAAGAAAGTAGGCTATAAAAACGTTGAGGCTGAATTGGTCTCTGGAGGTATCGCAACCATCTATATGGGGATTAAGTAAATAATTGACAATAATATAACGAGGGATTCGTTTTTGCATTGATGAATAAATTTGGCCTTTTAGTGATATACCTTACTTTTTGTCTATTTGGGTGGTCCCAAATTCAAAAACCGAGGAATTACTTTCGTTTTGACGAAAGAATAGCCCATTTTGGCTTCATGATGGGAGGAAACAGTTCGGATTTTCAAGTTTTCCCCAAAGTCAATGCTTATAACGATTACGGACTGATTTCTGTAAAGAATAAATCCACTAACGGTGGACAAATTGCCATGGTTTCAACATTTAGATTGATTAATCCCGTGTTGCGTCTGAGGTTTTTACCCGGACTTTCTTTTCAAGAAAAAGTATTGGTGTTTAGTTTTGAAAGCGAGGAGGAGCCTGGTGAGATTGATGTTTTTGAAGAAAGAATAGCAATGACTAACCTTGATTTTCCATTGATGTTGCAGTTCAGAACCACTCGATTTAATAATTTCGCTACTTACGTCTTAGCAGGAGGAATGTATAGCCTCGATTTACAGTCTCAACAAGACAAATCTCAGTCGTTAATAAATCCTTTTATCAAGCTAAAAAGAGATGATTTTCAAATTCAAGGAGGAGTCGGAGTTGAGTTTTTTGCTCCTTACTTCAAATTTGGCATGGAAATCAAATATTCTCAAGGCATGATTAACAGCTTTATTCAGGATAACACCAAAGTTTCTAACCCAATTGAAATGATGAGAAACAAGATATTCTGGCTTTCGTTTATCTTTGAAGGATAATGATACAAAAGATTCAAATTCAAATCTCTCCCAAACAGGCGAAAAACGATGTTTTTCTTAAAGCAATTCTTTCCAAAGAAACTTCAGTTCCCCTCGACACCATAAAATACCGTTGGAGCAAACGTTCTTTCGATGCTCGAAAAAGAGATATTAAGGTAAATGCAACCTTCGAAGTAACCACATCGGAAATTGAATGGGAAAATGAAATTCACTTCTTACCCCAAAAATGGGATTCTAAAAGAGTTGTTCATATAGTTGGCGCTGGTCCCGCTGGATTGTTTGCCGCTCTAAGGGCAATTGAATTAGGGATAAAACCCATCATTTTTGAAAGAGGCAAGGACGTAAGATCGAGAAGGCGTGATTTGGCAAAACTGAACAAAGAACAAATTGTCAATCCAGAGTCTAACTACTGTTTTGGTGAAGGCGGTGCTGGTACCTACTCAGACGGAAAACTATATACACGAAGCAAAAAGCGTGGAGCGGTGCAGAAGGCTTTGGCCATGTTTGTCCATTTTGGAGCCCATAGCGACATCACAGTCGATGCACATCCACACATAGGCACAAACAAGCTTCCAGAAATTATTGTCGCTATGCGTGAATGCATTGAGGAATTTGGAGGAGAGGTAAGGTTCGATTCCAAGCTAACAGATATCAGAGTAGAGGGTAAGGTTTTGAAAGAAATAACAATAAACGAAACCCAGAAGGTAGAAGTATCCAATGTGATTTTGGCAACGGGACATTCGGCTAGAGATATTTTTTATCTCCTTGATAAAAACGGTGTAAAATTGTTGCCTAAATCCTTTGCTTTAGGTGTGAGAGTTGAACACAGACAAGAATACATCGACCAAATGCAATACAGTGGGAAGGTTAGTGATGAGTTCTTACCTCCAGCTTCATACTCTTTAGTGACCCAAGCCAACGGCAAAGGTGTTTTTTCGTTTTGCATGTGTCCCGGAGGAATAATTGCCCCTTGTGCGACCGAACAAAATGAAGTAGTAACCAACGGTTGGTCGCCTTCAAAAAGAAATAATCCATATTCCAACTCGGGAATCGTTGTTAGTGTAACTCCAGAAGACTTCCCGAATTCAGAAGATCCTTTTGTTTGCCTTGATTTTCAAAAGAAAGTGGAAAAAGATTGTTGGGAAGCAGCGGGAAAAACCCAAAAAGTTCCAGCACAATGTCTAGCCGATTTTATGGATGGAAAAATATCGGAATCTTTTCCGAGGTCAAGTTACCAACCCGGATTATCAGCAGTAGATTTAAACAAAGTTCTTCCCAAAATGATTGCATCTAGATTGAAGTTGGCTTTTGCTGACTTTGACAATAAGATCAAGGGATTTGTTTCCAATGATGCTGTTTTGCATGCTCCTGAGTCTAGAACATCCAGCCCTATCCAAATACCAAGGGATAGAGATACATTTCAGCACATCGAAGTAAAAGGGCTTTATCCTTGCGCAGAGGGTGCGGGATATGCTGGCGGTATTATTTCCGCAGCGGTGGATGGTATGAATTGTATGGAGGCTATAGCCGAACTCTAAAAAATTCAGACAAAAGTATCGCAGTGGCAGAGGCCACATTTAAAGATTCTGCTTGACCAATTCTTGGGATAGTGATTTTATTATTAATTAGCTTTTGAGTTTCTTCTTTTAAACCCTTGCCTTCA
Organism: Lentimonas sp.; assembly: GCA_047637535.1. Classification (GTDB taxonomy): domain Bacteria; phylum Bacteroidota; class Bacteroidia; order Flavobacteriales_D; family Crocinitomicaceae; genus UBA2040. The sequence continues at coordinate 10,260 of JBLIKY010000041.1, read as the reverse complement.
TTTCCCATTATTAAAACCGCTTTTTCCGGGAGACTGGCTTTATAAACGTTTTCCCCATCTAATAGGGCTCCGTATGTTGGGCGCTTTTCTTCTTGAAGAAAAGCTATAAGATCGAGATAAGTAACCTTGACTTTAAAGATTGAACCCATACTCGATTGTATGACCTTCGGGTTAAAACAATCTACCGTGTCGGCCGAACATATGATATTCTTCAAACCAAACCAATCAGCGAGTCTAATTATCGTTCCTAAGTTTCCTGGGTCTTGAACATTGTCAAGTGCTAGAGTAAAACTATCCGCATCCATTTTCCAATTTGGTTGTTTTAACAAAGCCAAAGTCGTAGAGGGGTTTTTTAAGGAAGAAATTTGCTTTAAATCTTGAAGAGAAGTAAGAAAAACAGGATGCGATTTGTCTGAAAACTTTTCCGGTGTAGTTGTGTAAATTTCTTCAATTAAATCATTGGCATAGAGGTAGGCTTCCTCAACTAGTTTATCACCTTCTATGATAAATTTATTCTCTATGTCACGCGATTTTTTAGTCTGTAATGACCGAAGAAACTTAATCTTATTTTTTGATATGTTTTGCACCATACTTATTTCTTATTTTTGTTACACAAAGTGATAAGTTGAAGAATTTCAAATCTACATATATTCTAGCGTTTTTGGCTGTTTTAATTATCAGCTGTAAACAAACAAAGAACGTTCCTCAGGATAAATACCTTTTGAAAAAAAACCACGTGGAGGTTAAAGGGGATAAATTAGATAAAGAAGATCTTGAAGAAATAATTCGTCAACCAGCAAACTTTAAAACGATTGGCTTTAAGCTTAAATTATTGGCGTACAATGCTATGGATTCGTCTAACGTAGCGGAGAAAAGGATTAGGAAAAATGAAAAGATTGATAAAACCAATTCCAAAAGGCAGGCGCGTCAACAAAGAATTAATCAAAGGAGAATCGATCGATCACGAAGAAAAGGAGATTCTTTATACACTAAAAGATACATAGCACTTAAGGATACAATGAACCCAAGGCTCTTTCTTAGAGAATGGCTAAAGTATAAATTTGGTGAGCCTCCTGTGATATTCGATTCTACTGCTTTTGCTAAAACCATAGAACAACACGGAAATTATCTGAAAAAGAAAGGATATTATTTTGGATCTAATTCTGGTGAAGTAAAATACAACCGATTTGGTCGAAAAGCCTCAATTACATACTCACTCCAAACCGGAGAACTTTATTTTATAGATAGTGTTTATACTTTAGCAACCAACCCATCGGTGGCATCAGCTTATGAATTGTTTAAAAGAAAGGATTTTCAAGAAGTACTCGTTGGAAAACCTTTTGATAGGGATTTGTTAGAAGGGTATAGGGAACGTTTGGCTAAAGAGTTTAGGGACAATGGATTTTATGAATTTAGTCCGTCGCACATACATTTTATCGCTGATACCAATAACCAAAGCATGAGTGTCACCCTAGGAATTCGGTTTTCGGAGAGACAGGTTTTTGACCCGAATAACAAGGACTCAGTAATTAATGTTAGACACCAAACGCATAAAATAAGAAATGTTTATTTTCATATTAGCGATACAACCAATTACTCGGGTAATTTTAATGAAAAGGTAAAGGAACTAGGGCTTCAGTTGTATGATGGTCAGTATTTAGTCAATATTGACACCCTGCACTATAATGCAACTTCAGACAAAGATTCTTCGGATTTTGACATAAGAAGAAATGCAACTTTTTTGTTTAATGGAGAAATGTTCGTCAATCCAGCAGTCATAGAGTCCCAGAATTACTTAGAACAAACGCATTATTATAAAGAGTACTATATTGATCGGACCTACACACGATTGCTTCAATTGGGTCTTTTTCAATCGATCGAACCGAAGTTAATTGAGGTTGAAAACACCAATTTAATCGATGTGCATTACTATTTGGTGCCAAGCAGCAAGCAGAGTTATGGTATTGAACCAAGAGCCTCAAATTCCAATGGATTTTTAGGAGTCTCGGCCTCGATAAATTATGTAAACAAGAACTTATTTGGAGGTGCAGAAAAATTGACTTTGGCATTAACAGGAGGTTTTGAATCTCAACCTCCAGTCTTTGACCCAAATACAAAAGATGAGTTGCTTGAGCAGGCGAGTAGATCTTTTAATACTTTTGATATTGGTCCGAGTTTTATTTTGGACATCCCTGGATTATTTCCAACTAGAATTACGGCTTTATCGAAGCGACACCGACCACGTACAGTTATTTCAGGGGCATACAACGTTCAAAAGCGTGATGAGTTTACCCGTAACACTTTTCAAGCCAATTATCTATGGAAGATGTTTGTTTCGAAGACTCAAATATTTCAATACGGACTGCCTGGTTTATCTCTCGTTAAATACGTGAATATCACAAAAACGGAATCTTTTGAAAACCAAATTAACCAGTTTAATGACCTCTTTTTACGGAACGCATATTCAGATCAACTGATTTGGCAAGATTGGAAATTTGTTTTTGAGTTTGACAACAAAGATCAGGACAACAAAACCTCAAAACGAAGAATCTATTATGTTGGTTCGTTTGACCCTGTCGGAAATCTAGTTTCCCTTTTCAAAGGCATTCAAGATACAAACGAATTGGGTCGATATCAGATTTTTGGAGTGCCGTATTCTCAATTTATGCGTATTGATAATGATTTTAATTTCTCAGTACCTTTTAACAAGAAAACAAGCTTTCATTTTAGAGCCCTAGCAGGAGCAGGAGTTCCGAATGGAAACAAACAAACTTCTTTGCCTTTTGATTACAGTTTCTTCGCTGGAGGATCGAATGACAACAGAGGATGGAGAGCTAGATCTTTGGGGCCTGGGGATTATAAATACATACTAGATACCAACCGTACCGTTACCCAAATTGGTGATGTAAGAATTGGAGGTTCGGCTGAATTTAGATTCTCACTCGGTCCTACCTTAAAAGGCGCCGTGTTTATGGATGCCGGTAATATTTGGACCATTAAAGAAGATAAAAACAGACTTGGTAGTCAATTCACAAAGGATTGGGTCAATCAATTGGCCTATTCTGGAGGTTTTGGTGTTAGATTTGATTTGGATTTCTTTATCGTTAGACTCGACTTTGGAATCCCGATTAACAACCATACTTTACCGGTTGGTTCGCGCTGGATATGGCAATCAAGAGATAATTTTAATCAAGAATTAATAGCTACGTTTGGTCAAGAAAATCTAGATCGATTGCAGTTGACAAATAAGATTCCTAAGCCGTTTGAACCAAGGTTGCATTTTGGGATTGGATATCCTTTTTAATAGTATGTTTTGTCATTAAGGTAAATTGTATACCGTTTGTTGTGCCTTCGTGCTTTATCTATATCAATGATTATTGTTATGTTTTCCTTGGCAATTTTTATTAGGTCTTTAGGTAAATCACCAATTTTTTTCAATAATATTTTATTATCAATAGCTCTTATTGGTCAATCATAATATCACAATCTTGATTGACGTTTGCTATTCCTTTCTTTAAATGAATTCTTAATATTTCAGCTTCTTTGTTGATATTTGTAGTTATCGGACAGACAACAGTTGAAGGATGAGGTATTTTATTGAGTAAATGCGTATGCACCACTAAAACGGGCCTGGTTTTCCCTGGTTCTGCGTCAATCTGATGATTCAAATCTGCAATCCAAATTTCAAATTGATTACTCAACTAGCAGACGCGGGCCTCTCGAGTGTGATTGTTTTGCCCGTGGCATTTAGTTGATGATATGGGCTTTTTATTTCTTAATTTCTATTAATAAAATCAGTTATAGTTGACTGAAAATTATTTTATTGACATTAAGAAAATATATAGATTCAAAATCATAAAAAACATCACTGGTAAAGATTTCCAGGTACTATCTTTTAATTTTATTCTTACTATCAAACCACACAACATAAGTAGCCCAAGTCCTAAAGATGATATCGTTAAGATTAGATTGAATTTGAGCCCTATCAATAACCCAGTAGCCCCCAATAATTCTAAAATTATTGTTAGTAGTCCTAATTTTTCCAAATTAAATCGTTTGAATTCGTTTTTCATATGGGGCGATATGAAATAGGAAACTACATAAGCATAGAATGATAAACTGGATATTATTATACAAATTAAGATTAAAGTCATTTCAAAACAATTTAATCGAACCTATTGCTGTGATTGCAGAAAGAGTCAATAGAATTAGCGAGGGGAGGTGTTTAATAAATGGATTTTTAATCTTAAAATGGAAATATTGGGCAGCTATCATAAACAGACCCAAAAGTATAGAAGGAATTAGGACTAAGGATGAATGCCAAATACCAGCTATAAGCAATGTTGATAATGCAATTTTAGATGCTCCTACAAGGTTGCGGGTTAAATCGCTTAATCCAAACTGCTTAAACTCTTTTACTACATTGTCAAATCTAAAAACCCAAACATAGGCAACAGATAGTCCTAAAGTAATTATCGTTAAACTTGAAAAAATATTTTCCATCATTTTTTATCTTTTTTATTGTTACAATAGCTTTTCGATAACAAACAATATGCTCTAATAAGCCCTATACTCGACTCTATAATAAATTGAGTCATTAATAATACTTACCCATATTCTCAATTATGAGTAGATCTAGTTTAAAATAAAAATAAAAATAAAATTCTTATTTCTTTTTATTTCTTTTAAAATTCCAACCGTCAGTAACAGAATAACTAAAAGCGGCACCGAACATTAAAGTTATAATACCGGCAAAATAGGGGATAAATTCAGTCATTTTTCTTATTGTTTATAAGGTTCAAATAAATGCCAAAAGCCAAAATGCTTGGAACCCAAAGCCCAATGAAAATAGCTTGATCTGAATTTCCATTAAAAAATAACACTTCGGAATATACCAACGAAAGCACAGCCGAAATAAAAAGTAATTTGTCTGTGAGTGTAAACTTCTTGAACATATTTTTAAATTATATTTCCTACTCATAAGGCTTTTCAGAATACGCCCCGTTTTTTACAGTGGGTTCTTGTCTCCACTTTTAAAATTCAATATTTCTATTTTTCATCACATAAGGTGGTGAGCCCTTAAACTTTCGCAACCCGTCTCTTTTTTAAACTTGTCCATAACGACGGTGCAAGGAAAAGTAGTCATTTTCTAGGACATAATTGTTGCCCTATTATTTTTAGCAAGTGTTAGTATTTATAAATGTAGAAGTCTAATTCATTTTTCATTGATAAAGATGAAGTGTCCTACTCTTGATGTTTTACCCTCTACAATCTGATTAAATAACATTTCTAAATTCTCGGGAACTTCAATTTCAACTAAATCAAAAAGGTAATCGGTAACTTCGTTGAGTTTTTGCTCGTCTTTCACCAAGTTAATCAGCATGGCATCGATGGAATGTTGCATTTCTATAAACACCGAATCCAAAGAACGGCCACTGTTTTCCAACAACCAAAAATGGCTCACGATAGCATCTTTAAATAAACGCTTTTATAAAGTCGCTGGTCTGTGCAATCCATCGCTCCGAAAGCAGCGATGGTTGATGGGGTTTTCTCTGGGCGGTATTGCGCTAAGGTTGAAACCGAGCTTCGTAAGTGCACTGTCTCCAAAATTTCTTGTTTTTGAATATAGACTAGGGTTTATTTGAGACAACCGCTGGATTATATCATTTATATTAGTTGTAAACTCTATCGTTTAGAAATTTTATTATTAGAAATGTTTCTTTGTCTTGAAGACTTAAAACGATTGATTTCTTCACTTCGTTTGTGAAGGTGCTTGCTGCTGACACCGCTATTAACTCGCTTTCTCCAGCGCTTAAATGAACTGTTTTTCAGCTCTTCGCGCATTAATTTAATAACATCAGCCTCCGTAAGGCCAAACTGTATTTTAATAGCTTCAAATGGAGTTTTGTCCTCCCATGCCATTTCAATTATTCTGTCTATTTCGGTAGTTATCATTATGTTGTGTGTCGATTACGCTAAAAGCGTTTCTTGCTCTAGCAAGATATGATTTTTTTTATAAAGTTTGATACATTATATTTCAGTCAATAACAGTTCTGTTTGCTCTTGTAATTTCTGTTTGTATTCTTTTTAATTCATGATAAAAAAATATGCCCTGTTTTCTGAACTACCAGATATAAATCCTGATTTTTTCGTAATCCCCATAAACAAAACAGAAAACGGGAATATGTACAGGTGAATAACCTTTTTGTTTCAGTTTTCTGTTGAGTTTTACTTTCAGTCCAATAGAGAAATTAATTCCTTGGTTTTGTATTTCTAAATGACTTAAACCGGGAAGGTTGTTCAATGCACTTAGCGTTAAATAGCTTTCATCACACTGATAGAATAAATTATCTGTTCCTTGGGGACGCAATGAAAGAAGGGGAAGTATCAAGAAAAATAAAACGGGACAAGTTCAACCTTTTTATTGCTGAGTGTATCGGATTGTGACGTGAAATTTAAATGGATTACGGTGTAGTTAGACAAACAGTTTATTGAGTATTTATATTTCCAATAAAGAAGTTTTAACCATTTTTTCAGCGAAAAAAGTTTAATTAACAATAAATCTTGTAATTTTATAGCGTGAAACGTTTATTGTCTAAATATATTTCAGCAGTATTATTGCTTTGTTTGGTAATTCAAGTTGCTCCATTAAGTTTGCTTCATTCCCATGAAGATCACTTAACGGAAGTTGAGCGGGATATCCATTCAATGGATCATGCCGATCATATAGATGATACACATCATGATTCAGTAGAAAATGACTGTAATGTTTGTAAAATTCAACAGTCGTTAAACAATCAAACATTCACACTAGTTGAGCAAGTTAGCATCTTCAATTTTACGGGGCGGTCTTCTGAATTGCTCAATTTAGAGGCATCCATTGATGATCATCTAATAAGAAACACCTCAGAACGAGGCCCACCATCCGCATAGTTCCTGCATCATTGCATTCGGTAAAACTCACGTAATAGCATCATTTTGATCAGTTAAAATACAGGTTACTTTGATTATCCCCTTGTTCTAGTTAAAAAGAAGATTAAAGGATTACGATTATTTCTTGATTGGTTTATCGATGTAACGAGCCGCATATGTTGGGCTCAAACCAACTTTACAATTACATTTCACAATTTTTTAGACGCATTTTATGCAAAGATCAATGCAATTCATTGTTTTGCTTATCGTAACATTATCGATTTTCCCTTTGATAGCTCAGGACTCATGTTCTTACCAGTTGTCAGGTTATGTGATTGATGAACACAATCGGTTACCATTATCGAACTCTAAGGTATACATCAAAGAACCTAGAAGAGGAGTTTTTGCTGACTCTTCGGGATATTTTGTATTTCCAGGTTTGTGTTCAGGAACTTATGAATTCTACTGCAAACATGTTGGGTGTGATGCCGTAAAAAAAACGATAACGATTCGAGGAAATACAGAGGAAAATTTCTCCCCAGAACATCATGTTGATTTTGATGCTGTTATTGTAGTCGGAAGGAAAACGAATGATGAGATTTCTTTAGGAACAAGAAAACTATCAGAGAAAGACAAGAGTGAGACAAAAGGATTCTCGCTTGGAGAGGGTTTAACGCGCATAAATGGTGTCAGGAAACTATCCACGGGAAACAACATCTCGAAACCGGTCATTCATGGACTTCATAGCAATAGGATTCTTATTTTGAACAACGGTGTCAGACAAGAAGGTCAGCAATGGGGAAATGAGCATGCACCAGAAATCGATCCGTTTATTGCCGACGAGCTGGCAGTTGTAAAAGGAGCAAGTGGAGTGCGTTACGGTCCTGACGCGATCGGAGGCGTCGTGCTTGTTAACCCAAAAGAGCTGAGAAAAACACCCGGTATTGGAGGAGAGTTGAACTTAGTAGGCTTGAGCAATGGCTTACAAGGAAATGCTTCAGCAACCTTAGATGGGAATTTAAGCAAACTCCCTGCGATTCGTTGGCGCCTTCAGGGAACTCTCAAACGCGGAGGCAATGTGAAAACTCCTGATTACTATTTAAAAAATACGGGGTCAAAGGAGTACAATTATTCCTATGCACTTGGTTACAAGAAACCGAAATATGGGATTGATTTTTTCTACAGTCAATTTAATACAGATATCGGCATTTTTTCCGCAGCGCACATTGGAAACCTCACCGATCTTCAGCAAGCTTTTGAGGCAACTGAACCATTGGAATCAGCAGATTTCACATACGATATTGATCGACCAAGACAGCATATCGAGCACGAATTGTTTAAGACCAAAGGATATCTTGTGACAGGAAAGAAAGGTAAAATAGCGCTGACGTATGCAAGACAGTACAACAAACGCCTAGAATACGACAAGCATGCACCACTGAATGATTCGCTTGCTAATTTAAATCTACCGGCTCTTCAATTTGAATTAACCACACATACGGCTGAAATCATATGGGAACACATTCGAATCAATTCGTTTAAAGGAAGTGCTGGTGTCAACGGGACTTACCAAGAAAACACTTATGAAGGACGGTTTTTTATTCCCAATTTTCAGAAAATAGGAGCCGGAATATTCTGGATTGAAAGCTGGAAGCCCAAATCATCAAAACTGGAAATTGAAAGCGGTCTAAGGTTTGACAATATTTATCAACGCGTGTACATGTGGCAAGATGGATCGATTGTTTCTCCTGCTCAGAATTACATGAACATGAGTGGAACTATCGGAGCTATTTACAAAGTAAATAAACAGTTGATCGTTCGTTCTAATCTAGGAACTGCTTGGAGACCTCCGAACATTAACGAATTGTATAGTAATGGACTTCATCATGGCGCCGCATCGATAGAAATTGGAGATTCCACTCTTGTAACAGAGAAGGCGGTCAATGTAAGTACTTCTGTTGAATATACAGGGAAGCGACTTTCGGTAGTACTCGATGCGTATTACAATGTCATTAACGATTTCATCTACTTGAAACCCACATTGGTTTCAACAGTTACCATTAAAGGCGCATTTCCAACATTTGTTCATAATCAAGTGAACGCTCACCTGAGAGGGCTCGACTTGACCTTAAGTTATGCTCTGACCAAAGAGTTTAAGGTGATTTCGAAAGCCTCAATTTTACGTGCAATTAATCAAACAACGCGTGAATATTTGGTAATGATGCCCTCAGATCGCTTTGAAAATTCACTAGAGTATTACTTTAAAGATGGAAAAAAAGTAGAGAATGCTTATGTTTCACTCTCGGTAACTTCTGTATTAAAACAATCGCGCGTTGCTGCGAATAGTGACTACGTAAATCCGCCTGAAGGATATACCTTATTGAATTTCGCGGCAGGTATTGACATTCCACTCAAGGGGAATAGTCTCTCCCTTGGTATTAGCGCCAATAACCTTCTTAATGCACGTTACCGAGATTATATGAATCGCTTCCGTTATTTCGCTGATGAAATGGGAAGAAATATTTCCGTAAGGGCGACGCTTCCCTTTGCGTTATTTACACCAAAATCAATACACAACTAAACATCATTTATTTAATCAAAATACAAAAACAAACATGAAAACAAAAACAAACATGAGAACAATCGTCCTTTTAGGATTGACGTGCATTGCTGCTTTGAGTAGTTGTAAGAAAGACGACGACCTTGTCACTGTTCCACAACCAATCGCTAATGAAGGAGAGGTTATTACAACCGTGAGACTTCAATTTACTGATGCAGCGGGTATTCAGCCTGACGTAACCGTTACGTTCCTCGATCCAGATGGTGATGGTGGCCTAAACTATGATATTTTCGATACCATCAGGTTGCAGAATAATACTGTTTATAACGCAAGTATTATTCTACTGAATGAAATAGTAAGTCCTGCTGATACAATTTCGAATGAAGTTTTGGAGGAAGATGATGAGCACTTGTTCTGTCTTACTCCTTCTTTTGCCAACTTATCAATTGTACGGACAGATACAGATGGGGTGTATGAAGTTGGTTTGCAAAGCCAATGGACGGTCGGAAATATTGGAAATGGTACAACACAGATCGTGCTGAAACATCAACCAGGTATTAAAGATGGAACGTGCGCTCCGGGCGAGACGGATATAGACGTCACATTTGTAACAGAAATTCAATAATCAAAACAATAAACTATATGAACATGATAAAGTATGCTAAAATAATCATAGCCGTTTTTTCGATCGCAATATTAGTAGGGTCCTGCAATAAAACGAAATCTACTTCCAAACGCTTGATGAAAGCAGGTGAATGGAATGTAACTGAGTTGTCCGTAGATGGAGT
>JBLIKY010000040.1:0-14037 GCA_047637535.1 Lentimonas sp. | reverse complement strand
GAAATTAGTTCGGCACCAATAATATTCTGCTTCATCATTACACCAGTCAGTGCAAACAAAGCAACGATAATACCCAGAAAAGCAAGCTTGTGACTTAGGACCCATTCCAATTGCTTACCGTACCAGCTTGTGAACTTATCGAGTTGCTTCTCGAACCAAAGCAAGAACTTGTTGAAGAAGTTTGTGGGTTGAATGTCTTCTGATTTCCCCATTCTGGATGCCATCCAAGGAGTTAATGTGAAGCCGACTAATAAGCTCGTTAATGTCGAAGTAATAACAACGACCGCGAATTGCTGTAACATATCGGCGACAAACACCTGAATGAAGAGGATCGGTAGAAATACCACTATATCCACAAGCGTAATGGAGATTGCGGAAAACCCAATTTCCATACGCCCATCCATAGCTGCTTCACGCTTCCCTTTCCCCATGTCTAAGTGACGCTGGATGTTTTCCAGAACAACGGTTGCATCATCAACTAAAATCCCAATAATCAGAGACATTGCCAAAAGCGTCATCAGGTTTAGCGTATAACCTAACATCCACATTACGGCGAATGCCGTTATCAATGAAGTTGGAATTGCGACAAGTACAATCAATGCATTTCTGAAACTTCTCAAAAACAACAACATTACTAGGGATACAAGAACTACCGCCAGAATAAGATCGGCAACTACGGAATCTACTGCGGCAATGGTATTATCTGTACTATCATCTGCAATGATGAACTTTATATTGTTTCCAGCGTTCTGTTTTTCAATCAATTCGAATTTATCACGGATTGCTTTTGATACATCAACAGCATTGGCATCACCTTGTTTTTTCAGAAGAATTCCAATCCCATTTTTGCCGTTGTATCGACTTACAGAGGTGATTTTCTTAATCCCATCGGTGACTTCAGCAACATCCTTTACATAAATTGGACTGCCGGGAATAGGCATAGCTACTTGAACGTTCTTGACATCTTCAATCTTCGTGAATTTACCGGTTAACCGCACGGAATTACTTTCAGTTGATGACTCAATTTTTCCCGTTGGGAGGTCAATCCCTGATCGATTAATCGCCTCAACAACTTGAATCAATGAAAGGTTGTTAAATCTCAGTTTATCTTGATTCACCTTTACTTGAATCTCTCTCTGCTCTCCACCAAGTAGCGTCAATTCTGCCACACCATTGATCTGTTGGATCTGCGGAAGGAACTCATCCTTCATTCTTTGATAAAACTCCGTTGAGGGCAGGTCACTCGTCGCGCTGATCGACATAATCGGCAGGTCGTTCGGAGAAACTTTACTCATTTCTGAACTGAGAATATCATCTGGTAAATCTTTTCGGATGTTGTCGATATACCGTTGAGCATCCTGCATTGTTTGATCCAAATCGGTTCCATAATTTAGATTGACAATAACAACTGATGCATTCGGCAATGATTTCGTAACCAGAAACTCTACACCTTCTAAGTTGGAGAGCGCATCTTCAATTTTTCGTGATACAGAGGTTTCTACTGCCTGTGGGTCAGCACCTGGGTATACTGTTTTAATTACCACAACGGGTTGATTAAAATCAGGCATCAATTCATAGCTCAAATTCTTGTAGCCAATATATCCCAACAGCCCAAACACACTGAAAATTACAATTATCAGCGAAGGGCGTTTTATTGATATTTCTGTAATATTCATGTTTCTAGTTTTTACTGTTTATCACATTCGCTCCATCAAAGAGGTTGATGAACCCCGAAGTAACTATCTCATCACCTTCTGCCACTCCACTTTCTACTGCGGCCTTGTTTCCAATTCGTCTTGAAATAGACACTTTTTGAAGTATTGCTTTACCATTTTTCACTAAGTAAACTTGCGGTTGAATATTTGAACCAATGATTGCAGAAGAAGGAATTAGAATGGACTTATCACCACCCGAAACCTTCACGGATACCTGTCCAAACATTTTGGCCTTGATCGCAGTGTTAGTAGTGTTTTCCAATTTAAAATGTACAGGAAAACTATTCCCCACATTCCCCTTGCTGCCTATCAAGACAACCTCACCTTTAAGCTCCAAATCTGTGAATAAATCGGCTTTAAGATTATAGGTCTGATTCATTTCGAATAAGCTCAAATCGTTCTCGGAAACATTGACAGTGAATTTTAAACTGGAAATGTCTGTTAACATGATCAACGGCACTCCCGGAGCGGCAAATGCCCCAATTTCCGTCATTTTCTTCGTCACAATTCCACTAAATGGAGCTTTAATTGTCGTTTTTTCAATTGTTTCGAGCAGCGTCTTTCGTTGGATTTTGGCCGTTTTCAATCCAAATAATGTCTTCTCTAATTGCACGCCTTGAATTGCATCAGCTTCTGAAAGTATGATGTATCTTTTTACGTCGGAGTCAAGTGCTTCTATCTGTGCTTCTATCGTTTGGAGTTGAAGTATTAACAACTTGTCATCCAACTTTATTAGGTTTTGACCTTTCTTGACAGTTGCAGCTTCATCAACGTACATTTTCACGATTTTACCCTGAACGTCAGCGTTTATCTTGACCTCTTTAAATGCTTCAAAAGTTCCAGTAAATGAATGATTCTCCTCACCATAAGCAAGTTGAACTTTCTCCGTATGAACTCCAATTTCCTGTTCTTTGTCGTATTGGTAAACCCTGTTTTCAGAGATCTCTTTGTTTCCCATCAGTTGCACAACAATCAAAGCTAACAAAGCAATGAGTATCAATATTCCTATTCCCTTTTTCATGATCTTATTTTAAAATGTTTCCTGTTAAATTTTTCAATTCAAGTTCTGCCTTCAAGTAATCGATTATTGCAGTTAAATAATTTTGTTGGGCCTCGCGCAAGGACGTGTCAGCCATTAGAACATCTGTGAGCGTAGATACTTGATTTTGCCTTTGCAATTCAGTATTGTCGTAAATTGATTTTGCCATATCGATCTGCAACAACCTCGTTTCAACCGTAAGAATTGCCGTGGCTTTTTTCATCTTCGCATTTTCGATCAACATCTCGCTCTGTTCAACAATTAAAGCGACTTTCAATTGACTGTTTGTAATTTGAATTTTCTTTTGCTCGATTTTTCTGTGTGTAACTGTTCCATTAAATAGTGGGTAATTCACTTGAACTCCAGCAAGTCCTACTGGATAAAAGTTTAGGAAATCGTTTGGCTTTTCGTCGTATCCGTATCCGAGTGTTCCATAAGAACCAAAAAGGGAAACAGAGGGAAGTCTACTCTTTTTCAAGGTACTCAACTCACTTTTCAATAAACTATTATAGGTTTGCCCCATGAGCAAATCAAGAGACGAATGAGCAGCAGGAGTATTCGTATTGGTGTACTCAATGATTGAATTCACTTCCAATTGACGCCCAATTGAAATCCCCATGATAAATTTCAATCCATTGAGAATTTGCTCATATTTATTCAACACTATTTCTCTTTGAGATTTTAGTGTTTCCAATTGTAAAGCAATTCTATCAACGTCTGTTTTTTGTGCAAGTAATTGTTGGTGTAACAAATCCACATTATGCAAGAGTGATGAAACATTAATTATATTGCTATCAACAAATTGAAGCTGATTGTCAAATATTTGTGCGTTGTAGTATAAGTTTGAAACCTCCAGGTATATCGTTTGTTCTGTTTTTTGATACTGAATCTCTTTGATTTCAGAAGCAATCTGCGTAGCTTTAATTGCACCATAAGCTTGAGGGCTATACAGAGGAATGTTCAGCTGCACATTTGCATTAATATTATGAGGAACCCCAAATTGCGCTTCTTTAAACTGACCTTCTGGGCCACCAAAAACAGACAATGGCATTAACTGATACGGCAGGTCCGTGTAATATTTGTATTCTCCATTAAGCACAACTTTGGGAATCAAATTAGCCTTGGCTTCCATCTTTCTTTGTTCACCAATTGAAATTTCATTCTTAGCGATTTTCAGCTTTTTGTTGTTGACTAATGCCGTATCAATACACTGCTCCAATTCCCAAACTTGAGCTTGAGCTTGAGCAGAACTAACGACTATTAGAACAAAAGCGTTAGTAATTACTAACTTTAAGTATGCTGAAAAATGCTGTTTCATATCTTCAATTTTTAAGGTTTAATCAATAAACAATTGCTCTCGTTGATGACATTTATATAATGCTGTAACGATCTTATCAATCGTATGCATGCTCTTCAAATTCAATTGAAATAGGCATTGAATGTTTTAAAAGAGACTTGAATCTTTTGGTATATCTCGCCTGCTGCTTCATTGTTTTTCGTTTCAGTAAGCTCACTTACTATATCGATATATGGAAGTAGCCATTTATGTAATTCATCATGCGCCTGACCTGTCATTGTACAATTAGAGGTTAACAAATCGATGTTGTCTATTAACCTAATCGCCAATGATTGATAGTCTTTTTCTTCTTGATTTTCGAAGGCGATGACATCAGATTCCATGTTTCTTATATGTCCCATCATTTCATCCAATACTTTCCATTTCTCGCCATTATCCAACTCAATGGATTCATCGTCGTGATTATGTTCTTCATGAATTGAATTTGAAGCCTCATTTTCTATGCTGTTTCCACAGCTTGTAAGAACCAATGCCATTCCTACAAAAAATGCGTAACTGTATTTTTTCATTTTTATCGTGTTAGTGTTTAATAACTATTCAATTAATATTTTTTTATTATTCCTTAAGCAATAAATCAATTGTGCTCCATAGTGTTTTCCCCTCCTGGATCAAATCAAAATTGAATTTGGACAATTTCCATTTTAGTATAGTGAATCGCATGCTTCCCATTATGACAGTCGCCAGTTGATCAGGAGCAATATCCTTACGTATAGTCCCATCTTGCTGTCCTGATTCGATAATCTTGCTTACCATTTTACTCTTTTGAAGCATTATTCCAGATACAGTCTTAGACAACTGGCTATCAAACTGGAAACTAGTCTCCGAAAAGATAACCATGATCACAGCGGGAAACTTCGTAAAATGTTTGAATTGAAAATCAATCATACCTTTAATCTTATCCTTTCCTGAAGAATCAGAATCTATTATATTGGTCAATCCTTCTCGAAGAACTTCTTTATAATAAATAAGTACTGATTTTAATATTTCATTTTTATCAGTAAAGTGTCTATAAAGAGCTGGTTCAGAAAAACCCATCTCTGCTGCCAAAGCCTTTGTAGTAAGACTTTGAACACCACCATTTCCAATTAATTTGGTTGCAGCTTCAATTATTTCGATTTGTCTTTTTGATAAATCCATAAAACAAAGTTAGTGATTACTAACCTTGTTTCCAAACTTATTTAAATTAAGCAAATGTCTCCACCAGAATTTATATAATAAAATGCATGACATCACCTGAGTATCATAAGGGGCTTTGTTGTTGATAACCAGTATGTAACTTAAAAATATTCCTAACCTTCGAAACGCTTTAAACCCTCTTTAAAAATCACAAGTAAGCGATTTGCTGAATGAAAAAGATATATTACCCGAGTACGACCACTTTTTCAAGGATTAAAGAACTAAAATTCTCATTTCTACGTACCTTTATGTATGCACAACCTTTTAGGTTTTACTGGATTGATTTTGTTTTTGTTTCTTCCGAACAAAAAAAATGACCAACCCCCAATGTCAAAATCGGCAATGGCAGGGAAAATTATTTTTGATAAACGATGCATCGAATGCCACAAACCAAAAATTATTGATGCTTATACTCTTCAAAAATGGGACAGAACTTTGCCTCGAATGAGTAGAAAAGCAAAACTGAATGATCAGGAATTTACTGAACTTCAATCCTTTATTTACTATAAACTGGGTGAAAAATGATTGAAAAATCTAATTTTCTTACTGGATTAAAAGTGGTTGATTGTTCGACCGTACTGGCAGGGCCATCAGTTGCCACCTACTTTGCCGAATTGGGGGCATCGGTAATTAAAATCGAATCCCCAGCTGGCGATATCACCTCAACTTGGCGTTTGCCTTCTGAGCATCAAGATTCAGTCTCAGCTTACTATTCTTCTGTTAACTATGGAAAGGAGGTAATAGAGATGAACTTAATGAATCCTGAAAATGTGAATTCCCTTAAGAATCTCCTTTCCGAAGCAGATATTATGATCTCCAATTTTAAAAAAGGCGATGCTGATAAATTTGGTTTAGATGATGCTACTATAAAGACACTCAACCCTAAATTAATTCACGGCAAAATAGTTGGCTTTTCAGAGGAAAGTGATCGTGTTGCTTACGACTTAATATTACAGGCCGAAACCGGATTTATGTCGATTAATGGTTCGCCCGACTCCCCACCTACAAAAATGCCTGTGGCCCTAATTGACGTGCTAGCTGCGCATCATTTAAAGGAGGCCATTTTGTTGGCTTTGTACAAAAGGGAACAAACGAAAACTGGAGCAACAATTTCTGTTTCTCTATACGATTCTGCCGTTTCGAGCTTAATTAATCAAGCCTCCAACTACCTAATGACCAATGAGATTCCAAAAAGATTGGGAAGTCTTCACCCAAATATTGCTCCTTATGGTGAGATTTTTAGTACTTTAGACGGTCGAATGGTATGTTTTGCCATAGGTTCGAACAAGCATTTCGAGATTTTGTGTCATTTTCTCGGTCTTGAAAAATACTTATTAGACATAAAATTTATCAACAACCAAAATCGCGTTACTAACAGAATAGAATTGTTTAAGATCTTGGAAAAGTCGGTAAATAAGATAAAGGCAGATGACGTTCTTTCTGGATTACAAAAGCACAGTGTGCCTTGTGGAGAAATCAAGTCAATAGACAAGGTTTTTGAAGATCAAGGCGCCAAAGAATTGATAGTAGAAGAAAAGCAAAATACAACAATTACAAAAAGAGTAAAGTCAGCAATTTTTAGATGGAAGTAAGAACGCCTAATACAGAAACGGAATGGGAAGCCTATTATGATTTAAGGTTTCGATTGTTAAGAAAACCCTTGAACAAGGAACGCGGTTCGGAAAGAAACGGGGGAGATCAAAAAGGAATTCATTTTGCATTGTACCATCAAAACAAGTTGTTGGGTATAGCCCGACTTGATAAGAGTACGGATAAAATTTCTCAAACACGATTCGTCACTGTTGAAGAGAATTGCGAACGAAAAGGATATGGTCGATTAATCATGAGAGCATGTGAAAACGAAGCTCGAAGAAATGGTTATGAGAAAATGATTTTACACGCTCGCGAAAACGCAGTTCCATTTTACAAGAGTCAAGGATATGACGAAGTAAAGAAAACTCATGTTTTATTCGGACAAATACAACATTATCTAATGGAAAAAAATCTGTAACTTCTTTAAGTTGTTTTTCTATTTTTCCTGATTTTATCTTCTATTCTTTTCGTGATGATATTGAAGAAAAGTTTCGCCTCTTTTTCTGGTATTTTTCTTCCAAATCTGACCACTTTTCCTTTGTGTTCAAATTCCAATCTTTCACCCCCCATTACCCATGGAGAGTTTTCCCAGATGGCCTGAATTGAATTATCATTTGGGTGCGAAAGTTTAATCTTTTCTATGTTTTCAAGGAAATAATCCTGTGCCTTTCCAAAACCTTTGATGGACTTTTTTATCGTGAAAGAAGTTTCGTTTATTTTCAGCATTTCTTTACCAAAAAGAAGCCAAAATAAAGATTTGACTACCCTTCTTGCGTAATACACCCAGAAAGCTAGAAAAACGACCGTTATTATCTTCTCTTGATCGGTCATTTCAAGCGTCGCAAAAGCCCAAATCATGACAAATCCGATAGTCAACCACATGGCACACCATGCTCCCATCATGGCAGTCACCATAGCTTTTTTCTCAGGGTAAACAATAAAGGTAGACTTTAAACTATCTTCAGAATAACTAATTCGATTTCCTATCCACTTCATTTTTCAAAATTACATATTATTTTAACCTACATCCATAAAAAAGGTCGTTAGTCTTATGACCAACGACCAAATTATGTTTTTTGCTTGCCCTTCTAAAAACGTTTAAATATAAAGAAGAGAGTATTAAATTCTTGTTGAATTTTCTATTTAAGATATTTAAAACTTTGATTGTTCTTAACCCCTTTTATCGTTTCGTAAATTAATTTAATGCTGTTTTCAACGTCGTCTTTACGGCAACTTTCAACAGTTGTGTGCATGTATCTTAATGGCAAACTAATCAAAGCAGAAGGTACACCTTCGTTTGAGTAAGCGAAAGCATCTGTATCAGTACCCGTTGCTCTCGAAGCGGCCGCTCGTTGAAAAGGAATCTTGTTTTTGTTGGCCGTTTCAATAATCATTTTGAGCACGTTGTTTTGCACAGCGGGACCATAAGTCAAAACCGGACCATCGCCTCCTTTTAAGTCACCTTGTTCGATTTTATTTACCATAGGAGTCTGCGTATCATGGCAAACATCGGTTACGATAGCCAAGTCAGGTTTAATTTTAGCTGCAATCATTTGAGCTCCTCTTAGTCCTACTTCTTCTTGGACTGCATTAACGATGTAAAGTCCAAACGGTAAAGTATCCTTATTTTCTTTGAGCATTCTTGCTACTTCTGCAATCATGAATCCTCCCATCCTATTGTCCAAAGCGCGACCTACATATCGGTTTTTATTCAAAATCATCAATTCGTCTTCAAAAGTGATCACGCAACCAACGTGTATACCAAGTTTTTCAACTTCTTCTTTTGAATCGCATCCGCAGTCCAAGAAAATATTTTTCAAACTAGGTACGTGATCTTTTTCATGACGCATGTGGATTGCTGGCCATCCGAAAACAGCCTTAACCATTCCTTTGTCCGTATGTATATTTACTCGCTTCGATGGTGCAATCATGTGGTCTGAACCACCGTTTCTTCTTACATAAATAAATCCTTCTTTGTTGATGTAATGCACAAACCATGAGATTTCGTCAGCATGGGCCTCGATAACAACTTTGTATTTGGCTTTTGGATTAATGACGCCAACGGCCGAACCGTAATTATCAGTAAAATACTCATCAATATAAGGCTTGATGTAATCTAACCACATTTGTTGCCCCCCACTTTCAAACCCCGTCGGTGATGGATTATTGAGGTATTCGTGCAAGAATTTTTCAGATTTTTTGTTGATGATGTTTTTTAATGCCATTGTATTTTTTTAAAAATATGTGTCTTTCCTTAAAATTAAGGATTTGAAATGGGGTAAGAATGTGAATTCTTCTTAAAATAAATTTATCTGAGTAAAGTAACGTTCCCTTTGATGATGTTTTCTTGTCCGTCGACACAAACAACTTTTAAAAAATAGTCGTATACATCTGGGTCTAAGAGTTTTCCTTTTAATTTACCGTCCCAACCAACGTCGGTGCTATACGACTCAAAAACCAATCCTCCCCAACGATCGAAGACTTTGAATTCCATTTCGCTGACCAACAAACTTCTAACTATCAATTGATCGTTTTCACCATCACCGTTGGGAGAAAAAGCGTTAGGGATGTACACTTTAGGATTGTCGCAAACGAACTCAAAAGTCTCGACTAAAACCGATTTAGATTTTATGCAATATCCATCAGTATAAGTAACGGTATAAGTTGTGGTATTCTCCACTTTTGCACTTGTAGTTTGACCTGACGGATTAGACAACCCTTGATTAGGCAACCAATTGTAAACATAACCTGAAGGTTGGGCATTTAATACAGCCGTTCCTCCTTGGGGTAAATAAATTGGATTTGCGGTAGCCAAGAGTGTTGTTTCATCAATGAAAAATACGTCGACAAAAAATGAATCTCGATACACACACCCTGAGTCAGAAACATAATTGACAAATACGTATTGATCTGTTTCTGCCTTAACTTGAATAATTGGAGCCGTAACGTCTCCGACAATTACCGAATCAGGACTCCACAAATAAGTGAATCCGATAAATGGCAAAGAATTTGATAGTTCAATGTCGATAATTTCACCTTTGCAATAGGCTAAATCGGGTAACAATTGATGGGCCTCTTGTATATTGAAAATTTGAACAGAATCTATTTTGTCGCAGACGTCATTTGCTATTTTGATGTAATATTTATCTTGAGTAGTGGAAAAAACCCCCAAGATTGAATCACCTAGGGAGGCATTCAAAGTGTCTAAAAAGTCAAATGTAGAGGACCAATGGAAAGTATTAGCTGAACCTTCAGTGTCAACAATAAAATAAATTGAATCGGCTTGGCATAAAAAGACGCTGTCATTATGGTTTAACCTTAATTCTTCACCGATATGAATATCGGTTCTCGAGGTATCAGTTGTTAAACAAACTGTATCTAATATTATTAATAACACCGTATAATCACCCGGCATATCGTATGAAACCACGGGCTCAAATTCAGTAGAGATAATGCCGTTTCCAAAATCCCAATAAAAGCTGTTTGCCGAGGTTGATGTATTGGTCAATTGAAGGTCATCAAAAATGCACAAAGTGGTGTCTTGGATTGTAAATTCAGATTGAGCTTCGACTTGAAAATCAAATTTAAAAACGAGATTGTTACAACCGGTTGAATTATTGGTTGAGGACCACGCTCCTGGAGTAGTCGGGAAATCACTAAAACCACTACAACCACCACAAACACTTTGGTATACTATTCCATTTTTATCAAAACGAGATGTGCCACCATCTACGTGCTCACTGGCCTGATTACCCCCCATATAGGTTCCGTAAATCAGATTGTCAAAACTCCTATCAATAACCATTAAATAAAAGTCCGTTGTGTTGCCTCCTGGAGCAGGCTGAAAGGCATCCGACGTAGTTGGAAAGCCAACTAAAGGCTCGGCACCACTCAATAACTTAGCACCCCATCCTGACACAAAGATTTCACCACAAACATCAACCAAAAAAGCGGAAGGGGACATCATTTGTTCTGTGTTTGAGGCACCAAAAACGGTTGATTTATTTATTACAGTCAGATTGGAATCTAACTTGCTAATAAAATGATTGCTATTTGGATTTGAAAATTTCGCGTTTTTAACTGGATACTCCCCTCCTGCAGATTGTCCCATAATGAAAATCTCATTTTCTATGTTGATTTCAACGAAATAAACTTGATCGTAATTTGAAGTACCTATGTATGTGGAGTTAATTATGGTTGAACCATCAGGAGTAAGCTTTAAAACAAAACCATCCGCCTTACCTCCAAGATAGTTTGGATTTAATCCGTTTGTTGTACCAATTAGGTCATTCGAACAAGTGCCACCACCCAAAACAATATTATAGCTCGAATCTACTTTTACCGAGTTTCCTGCATCATCCTTAGTACCGCCGTAATAGGTGGAAAAAAACAAATTTGTAAGACCCTTGTCTAAACTAAACAAGACGGCATCTTGTCCGCCTACCAAAGAACTTTGAATGGCATTTTGAATTGGGAAATTTAAAGAACGGGTCGAACTGGCGACGATCACATTGTCATTTTGACCCAACATAATTTCACCTCTATACTGGTCCCCATAATTACGAGTTAAAGAATCATAGCTTGCTTGACCGGAATAATTAAGATTCTTTCCGTACAAATTATAATTAACTCCGTCATTGTCGGCACCTCCAAAGTAGGTAGACCCCATTAAAGTCTTTCCGTCATCGCTTATTTTTGAGATGATTAAATCTGTTCCTTGAGTTCCGAAATTTGTACCTGTCGAACTAAAGTTTAAATCTTGCCCCCCGCCATGTGCACTTTGAAAGGCATTTACAACTGGGAAATTTGTTGAACTTGTCACTCCCAAAACGTAAACATTATCGCTTTTATCGCAAATTAAACTTTGAGCAGTTTCTGTCCCTATTGAGTTTGACCCTCCACCTAAATAAGTCGACCAAATCATCGTTGTGCCGTCTGCGGAATATTTTGAAATAACAATATCTGTAATTCCATTGCTACCTGCCTGCACAGTGAAATTTGAATTCGGATCAAATACACTGGAATCAGGAATTGGATATCGATTTCCGAAAATAGTTCCACCAGCATAAGCCGAACCATCGTGTCCATAGGTGGCTGTCATACCGAAGTTGTTGGACGTCGAACCGGAGTAAGTTGCAAAAACTAAGGTCGGATCTATTACGAGTTCTTTTCTTACATCGTATTGACCTAAACTGAAAGTCAGGAGGTTATTCTCAAGAAGAAAATCACATTTCACTTCAATTATTTTTCCATTAATTATTTGATAAGCGAAGGGGTTTTCTTCAATGACCTGTCCTATTTCTGTGTATAAAATCAGCCTTCCACCTCGATCAATCTTTATTTTATCTTGCCCGACAAATTCTATGGAAATCTGTTTGGGCGATGCATTGGGCTGTACCACAAACTCATATTTAAGCTGACCTTTTTCTTGGTGATATTGCAAATCAATCCCCGAATAGATCTCGGTCATTCTTACCTCTTGAAATCCTTTGACATCACTTGCCCATTGGTCTGGACTATTCCCCAAAAAATAATTAAAATAATCAATGCTCGGCTTACTCTTAACAATTTCAGTTGCCTTTTGAACTCCAACAAAATTTGCATGAATAACATGTTGTTTGACCTGAATAGAATCTTGACCCTCCTCATGAAAACCATGATGATCTTGATGTTTGCCATAGTTTATTAAGTGATAAACCATTTTTTTCTTTTGGAGCCAAACATTTCCACCACTCATGGATGCTTTAAATAATACATCATCGTTCCATTGCCCTTTGTTTTCAATCATGGAAGAATGAATATCATAGTCTCTCTCAACTTCTTGAGAAAACCCATAAAAAGTAATGAAAAGGAGTATAGATAAAAGGATTAATCGCATATCAATATCTAAAGTAAGAAATCTAAAACTAGGAAAGAAAAAAATATCAAATAGGTAATCATTTTAATAGACCATTTTTTGTGTTATTCTTCAAGAAAAACAGCTTAAAACTGTTAAATTCGCCAAAGACGATATTATACAATGAAAAACAAAGTTACTTCACTATTCAATATACAGTATCCCTTGATTCAAGCAGGGATGATTTGGTGTTCTGGTTATGAATTGGCATCTGCAGTCTCTAATGCAGGCGGATTGGGGATTATTGGTTCGGGCTCGATGTATCCCGAAGTTTTAGAAGAACACATAATTAAATGCAAAGAGGCCACAAACAAGCCTTTTGCTGTCAATCTCCCCCTTTTGTACCCTGACATTGACAAACACGTTAAAACAATAATAAAGCACAAAGTACCCATTGTCTTTACTTCGGCAGGAAATCCAAAAACTTGGACCAAAACTTTAAAAGACGAAGGCATTATTGTGGTGCATGTTGTTTCTAGTGTCAAGTTTGCTTTAAAATCTCAAGAAGCCGGTGTTGACGCGGTGGTTGCTGAAGGTTTTGAAGCTGGTGGACACAACGGAAAAGACGAGACAACTACTTTGTGCTTGATTCCTCAAGTTAAAGCGGCAATAAATATCCCGTTGATTGCTGCAGGAGGCATAGGAACTGGAAGAGGAATGTTAGCGGCAATGACTTTAGGAGCTGATGGTGTGCAAATCGGATCTCGATTTGTAACGACAATTGAGTCAAGCGCTCATGAGAACTTCAAACAAGCGGTTGTAGAAGCTGAAGAGGGAGAAACCTTATTGACTCTTAAAGAATTAACCCCTGTAAGACTGATGAAAAACTATTTTTTCGAGCAAGTTCAGGACGCATACAAAGCCGGAGCTGACAAGACTAAACTTGAAGAATTACTGGGCAGAGGAAGGGCAAAAAGAGGAATGTTTTTAGGTGATTTAAGCGAAGGCGAATTAGAAATTGGTCAGATATCTGGACTCATTAAAGAAGTCATTCCAGCAGCTGATGTAGTAAAAGAAATTATGGCAGAATTGCAAATAGCAAGAGAAGAATTGAATTCAGATAAATTCAAGTTTTAATGATAAAATTCGAAAGATACACCTTGAAAAACGGTTTGACCGTGATTCTTCATCAAGACCCTAGTACACCTATGGCAGTCGTTAATACTTTATACGATGTCGGAGCTAGAGATGAAAGCGAAGAAAAAACGGGATTCGCCCATTTGTTTGAACATTTGATGTTCGGAGGATCTGTAAATATCCC
>JBLIKY010000039.1:0-14128 GCA_047637535.1 Lentimonas sp. | reverse complement strand
CTAAATCAAAAGGTCCAGGTAACCCAGTATTTATTGTTGGTTCATCTACTGGAAAAGACGGAATTGCTGGAGCAGCCTTTGCTTCAAAAGACATTACTGCAGAATCAGCAGATGATTTACCATCAGTGCAAGTAGGAGATCCATTTATGGAAAAACTTCTTCTTGAAGCAACCATGGAATTGGTGCAGACAGATGCCATTGCAGGTATGCAAGATATGGGAGCAGCCGGGATTACTTGTTCATCTTGCGAAATGTCAGCGGGTGGTGGAGTAGGAATGGATGTTCACTTAGATAGAGTTCCAACTCGTCAAGAAAACATGCTTCCTTACGAAATTTTACTCTCTGAATCTCAAGAAAGAATGTTGGTTGTTGTCAATAAAGGACAAGAAGATGTAGTTAAGAAAATTTTCGACAAATGGGATTTACACGCTGAGGAAATTGGTGTTGTAACCGATTCTGATCGAGTTAGATATTTTATGAATGGTGAAATGGTTGGAGATGTTCCTGCTGAATCACTAGTATTAGGGGGTGGTGCTCCAGTGTACGAAAGAGAATACAAGGAACCAGCTTATTTTCAAGAATTCAAGAAATTTAAAATAGAATCTGTGCCTCAACCTGAGGATTTGAAAGCTGTAGCTATGCAGTTGTTGGCTCATCCAAATATTGCTTCCAAAAGATGGGTGTATGAACAATATGACTCAATGGTTGGTACACGTACTATGACAACAAATCGTCCGTCAGATGCTGGTGTTGTAAATATTAAGGGAACAAACAAAGCATTGGCTATGTCAGTGGATTGTAATTCAAGATATGTAAATGCAGATCCTGAAGTAGGAACTATGATTGCTGTTTCTGAAGCGGCGAGAAATATTGTATGTTCTGGAGGAGTACCTAGCGCAATTACAAACTGTTTAAATTTTGGGAACCCATACAATCCTGAATCCTACTGGCAATTTGTTGGAGCTATTAAAGGAATGTCAGCAGCTTGTTTGAAATTCGAAACACCAGTTACCGGTGGTAATGTTTCATTTTACAACCAAACTTCAATTGACGGTGTGGAAGTTCCTGTTTTACCAACACCAACAATCGGTATGTTGGGAATCTTGGAAGATAAGGACAACGTAATGTCTCTTAACTTCAAACAAAAAGGAGATTTAATTTTTGTAATCGGAGAATGTAAAGAAGATATTGCTTCTTCAGAATATTTAGTGAGCTATCACGGTATTAATGCATCACCAGCGCCTTACTTTAATTTGGAAGAAGAATATGCAATGCAGGATAAAGTAAAAGGTTTGATCGCAAACGAATTGGTGAACGCAGTGCACGATGTAGCAGATGGTGGATTATTCGTATCTCTTGTCGAAATGGGATTACCTGGTGATCTTGGATTCGATATTGTAACCGATGCTGAAATTAGAGAAGATGCTTTCTTATTCGGTGAAACGCAAGGAAGAGTGCTTGCAACTGTTGATGAAGACAGCGAAGAAGGCTTTATCGAATTCATGATGGATTCTGGTGTCAGCTTCACACTTTTAGGTCATGTGACCAAAGGTAAGATGATGGTAGATGACGAACATTATGGCTTCATCGCAGATGCAAAAGAAATATTCAACAATGCACTTGCTAAAAGATTAGAATCATAATCTAAAAATAGAATTCAAAAAAAGAGCTTTTATCAACGATAAAAGCTCTTTTTGTATCTGAATGTTTTTAGTTAACAGTCGCTCAATCCTACGTTTACGGCTAAGCCTCCTTCTGAAGTTTCTTTGTATTTTGAATTCATATCCAAAGCCGTTTGCCACATCGTGTTAATGACTCCGTCAAGTGTGACTTTGGCTTTAGTGGCATCACCATCAAGTGCTAATTCGGCAGCACTAATTGCCTTAATAGCACCCATAGCATTTCTTTCTATACAAGGGATTTGCACCAATCCACCAATTGGATCGCATGTAAGTCCTAGGTGATGTTCCATTGCGATTTCAGCAGCCATTAGTATTTGTTCAGGACTACCTCCCAAAAGAGAAGTCAATCCTCCAGCAGCCATAGCGCTCGATACTCCAATTTCTGCCTGACATCCACCCATTGCAGCGGAGATGGTTGCTCCTTTCTTAAAAAGAGAACCTATTTCTCCTGCTACCAATAAGAATTCTTTGATTTCCTCAAATCCACCTTTATGGTTTTCTATTGTCAAATAATACATCAATACAGCGGGTATAACTCCGGCTGAACCGTTGGTTGGAGCGGTAACAATTCTTCCAAGCGCCGCGTTAACTTCATTTACTGCCAAGGCATAGCAAGAAACCCACTTTAGAATTTCTCTAAACGCAACGGTTGTACTTCTAATACTTTCTATCCATTCCTCATTGTTGTTGTATGGGAGTTCGCCAATTAATTTTTTATGAGTAACAGCAGCCCGTCTAGTGACATTTAACCCTCCAGGCAAAGTTCCTTCAGTATGACATCCGACGAACATAGAATCAAGCATTACTCGCCAGATTTCTTTTATTCCATCATCAATTTGATCTTGGGTACGAACAGACAACTCGTTTTTTAATATGATTTCGTGAATTTTTAATCCCTCAGAGTTGCAATAGGCAAGAAGTTCGGCTCCTTTTTCAATAGGGAAGGGATAGCTTTCAAATATTTCAATTTTTTTCTTTGATCGTTTACGGTCTTCTTGAACGACAAAACCGCCGCCAATGGAGTAGTAGGTTTCTCTATATTTCTTACCGTCCATTGTTTCTGCAATAAACTTCATCCCGTTAGGGTGAAAAGGCAAGAAGTTACGGTTGAATTTTATGTCTGTCTCCCAATCAAAACCAATGACATGTTTTGAGTTTAATGAAAGTGATTTTGAGGATTTAATTTCTAATATGGTTGTTCCGATTTCTTCCACAGGGTATTCGGTAGGGTCCGCACTTAATAGACCTAAAGCTACAGCAATGTCAGTGGCGTGACCCTTTCCAGTAAGTGATAACGAACCGTACAAGTCAACATGAATTGATTTGATTTGATCGAGCGCACCTTTTTCAATTAGTTTGTCAATAAAACGATTGGCAGCACGCCAAGGGCCAAGGGTATGCGAACTGGAAGGTCCAACCCCAACTTTTAGCATGTCAAAAATACTAATACACTCCATAGTTTAATTATTCTAAAATATGGAAGTAAAAGTAAAGAAAAATTAGTCCTTGAATTCTATTAAATGCAGTATTGTTTTAGGTATGTTATACAACCTTAGTGGTTATCAACTTTTTTAAAGAAACAATATTGATGCTTATTCAAGCTAAATAAGTTTTGTTGTTTTCTTAAATATCTTGATTTAAAATTTATATCTTTGATGCTATGACGTCAATAGACGAACATCTTTAATTCTTTTCAAAGAGAAAATTCATGGAATACAATACAACGCGAAATCACCTTATTCTCCCTGAATACGGCCGCAATGTTCAAAATATGATTGCTCATGCTATGACAATTGCTGATAGAGACGAACGAAATCGTGCGACTAGAGCAATTATTGAGGTAATGGGGCAATTAAATCCGCATTTAAGAGACGTAGACGATTATACCCATAAATTGTGGACACACCTTTTCGTTATGTCCAACTTTAAATTAGACGTTGATTCTCCTTATGAAATACCTAAGGAGGAAAGTTTAATGGAGAAGCCAGGAACTATGGAATACCCAAAAAGCAAGATACGTTTTGGGCATTATGGAAAATATACGCAACGTATTTTAGCTGAATCTACAGCAATTTCTGATGAAGAAGAAAAGACTTATTTGACAAAAACCATGGGTAATTTCATGAAAAAGCAGTTTTTGGCCTATAATAATGATGCAGTTGAAAATAATGTCATTGCAAATCAACTTTCTGAATTGTCCAAAGGGAATCTAGAACTTGAAAACCCTGACGAACTAATTTCAACAAATGTTGTTCTTAGATCTCTTGGGGTAAACAGAAATCAAACTGTTCAAAATAAAGGAAAGAAAAAGATAATCCACAAAAAGAAAAGAAAATAATCAATGGCTTCATTCGAAATTGTTGGCGGAAAACCGCTAAAAGGAGAGTTGGTTCCACAAGGGGCAAAAAACGAAGCATTACAAATATTGTGTGCTGTACTTCTTACTACTGAGAAAATTACCATTTCAAACTTACCTGATATCATCGATGTTAACAAACTGATTAATTTGTTACAAACGATGGGGGTGAAGACGGAGAAAGTAGAGAAGGGAACTTTCGTTTTTCAAGCAAAGGAAATTGATTTTGATTATTTTGACACTGAAGATTTTAAAGAAAGAGCTTCTTCCTTAAGAGGCTCAATCATGATTGTTGGACCTCTTTTAGCTCGTTATGGAAAAGGTTTTATCCCTAAACCAGGTGGAGATAAAATAGGAAGAAGAAGACTAGATACACACTTTGAAGGCTTTGCTAAATTAGGAGCAAAGTTTAATTACGACGGCGGAGAGCATTTTTATTCTGTTGAAGCGAAAAAACTAAAAGGAGCCTATATCCATTTGGACGAAGCATCGGTGACCGGAACAGCAAATATTGTAATGGCAGCCGTTTTAGCAGAAGGAAAGACGACAATATACAATGCGGCATGCGAACCTTATCTACAACAATTGTGTCGCATGTTAAATAGCATGGGAGCCAAAATTGAAGGACTTGGTTCCAATATGTTAAACATTACCGGAGTTAAAGAATTAGGAGGTTGTTTCCATAGAATTCTTCCTGATATGATTGAGATTGGTTCATTTATCGGTTTAGCTGCGATGACCAAATCAGAAATCACTATAAAAGATGTAAGCTGGGACAATTTAGGGGTTATCCCTTCTGTCTTCCGCAAGTTGGGAATAAAATTAGAAAGAAGAGGCGATGATATTTATGTTCCAGCTCAAGATTCTTATGAGATTGACACCTTTATCGACGGTTCGATTTTAACTATTTCCGATGCGCCTTGGCCAGGATTTACCCCAGATTTATTATCTATAATATTGGTCGTGGCAACGCAAGCAAAGGGTAGTGTTTTGATTCATCAAAAAATGTTTGAATCGAGACTGTTCTTCGTAGATAAACTGATTGACATGGGCGCACAGATTATTTTATGTGATCCGCACCGCGCTACAGTTATTGGTATGGATTTTGCTCATTCATTAAAAGGTATTCAAATGACGTCACCAGATATCCGTGCAGGGGTTTCCCTTTTAATTGCGGCATTATCAGCAGAAGGTAAGAGCGTTATACATAATATCGAACAGATAGACCGAGGTTACCAAGACATCGATATACGTTTAAGTAACTTAGGGGCGAGTATTCGAAGAGTATAAAATTTTAAGCATGAAATTAGTAATTATAGCACTGTTGGTTGGATTGATGTGTGTTTCTTCTAGTAAGAACGACTCGACAAATCTAGCTCCTGAAATTGAACTAAAAAACCCGGAAGGTAAAACGGTTAAACTTTCTGACTTGAGAGGTAAAATGGTGTTAATTGATTTTTGGGCATCATGGTGCGGACCTTGTCGCAGAGAAAACCCAAACGTTGTTTCTCTATATAAGAAATACAATTCTTCTAACTTTAAAGAGGGTAAGGGCTTCGAAATATTTAGTGTAAGTCTTGATAGAGCGGAAACTCCATGGATACAAGCTATTAAAGCAGACAAGTTAGTTTGGGCCAATCATGTTTGGGACAGTAAAGGAGAAGCTTCAACGGATTATAGGGTAAGATCCATCCCGTCAGCATTTTTAGTCGATGGAGACGGTATCGTTGTCGCTCAAGGAAATGAATTGAGAGGCCACAACCTTGAATCTACTTTAAAGTTGTTCCTTAAATAAGAAACAATTTTTGTAACCTTACAAAAGAGTTTACGTCTAATTAAGGAATCAAACTTATATTATGCGATATACATTCACAAAACTCAGTCTCATCGTTTCTTGCATTTGTCTAGCAACGAACTTAAACGCTCAATTAGAAAACAATAGCAAGTTGTCGCTTGATGTTTCTGCAGGGGGTAACAGGGCGTTCGAGAAAATGACACCGGGTTATTCCGTCCCTGAATATGGTAGTGTTTTACATCTTGATGCTGGTTTGCGTTATATGCTAACAAGTAGCTTTGGTTTTAAATTGGGTATTGGAAGCGATAAATTTCATAATGCGGATAATTCCCGACAATTTGAAAGTACTTACAACCAAATTTCACTTCAAGCTGTATTGAATCTTGGTCGAATTTGTAATTTTGATCAATGGAAGCCCGGTATTTCACTTTTAGTGCACGGTGGACCTGGTTTGGGAATGCTCAAAGGAACCACACTGGAAAACGTTGAATTAAAAGATAGAACAGGACTTATTACGCTAGGTTTCACTCCTGTTATTCGCTTGAATGACAATATTTCCTTGACAGCAGATGTTTCAGGTTACGGTATGATGAGACAGGATCGTACTTTTGATTTTAAATCAAAAGTTACAACACGTGGTTTTGATGGCTATTTTGGAACTATGTCTCTTGGTTTTATGGTTTCTTTAGGTAAAAAAGGGAAAGACAATATTGACTGGAGGGTAGAAAACCAGCCAAGTAACTCTGAGGGTGCTCAAATTGATTCTTTAGAGAAGAATTTAGGTGAAATGAGAACAAAGCTTGAAACTAATAATTCTGAAATCGTCGAAATCAAAAAGGAATTAGACGAATTGAAAAAAGGACTTAAACAAATTTCTGAAGAGGGATTGTATTATACCGTTCAACTGGGGTTTTTCAAGGAATCAATACCACCAAGTAATTGGAAAGGTTTAAAACCGTTGATTGTGATAAAAGGTAAAGATGGATCAATAAAATACAACGTTGGAATTCTCCTTAGTATTGAGGAAGCGCTTAATGTATTGGAGGAAGCAAAAGAAAAAGGTTTTTCCGATGCATTTGCAACAGCTTATTATCAAGGAAATAGAATTACGATTTCCGAAGCAGCAACTTTACTTGAAGAAAAAGGGGATAGCGTTCTTCGATCAAAGAATTAACAACTAATTAATACTTTTAAAAAGCCATTCGTCAGCTGACGAATGGCTTTTTTTATGACAACTTTTCTGTTTTTAAATTAATTTGCTGACAGCTTGGCAAGTTCATACACTTGGCAGTATCTTTGCAGTCGCTAAATCAAATTTGTTAGTAATGTCAGAAGATCAGAATAAAATGCAAGAAGAAGAGATTCTTAATAATGAAAACCTTGAGTCAACAGAGGCTCAAAAAGAAGAGGTAGAGGTTGTTGAAGAGATTAAGGAACCTACCATAGAGGAATTATTAGCCGAATCAAACCAAAAATTCATCCGTTTGTATGCTGAGTTTGAAAATTACCGAAAGCGGACAAATAAAGAAAAAGTAGACTTGTTAAGCAATGCAAGCGAAGGCTTGCTGAAAGAAATGATTCCGGTTATGGATGATTTTGAAAGAGCAATTTTAAACAACGAAAACGTTGAAGACGCAGAAGCTTTGAAACAAGGTTTTTCTTTGATTTACAATAAGTTCAAAGCGACTCTTGAAAACAAGGGGCTAAAGGCAATGGAATCTAAAGGTACTGCATTTGATAGTGAGTTACACGAAGCAATAGCCAATATACCTGCATCTTCTAAAAAGGAAAAAGGAAAAGTCATTGATGATGTGGAAAAAGGATATTATTTAAACAGTAAGGTAATCCGTTTTGCCAAGGTAGTCGTAGGACAATAACACATTTTATAATGAGTGAAAAAAGAGATTATTACGAAGTACTTGGAGTCTCCAAAAGTGCAAACGACGCTGAGTTAAAAAAGGCGTATCGTAAAATGGCCATTAAGTTTCATCCCGATAAAAACCCGGATGATGCTGCGGCTGAGGCAAAGTTTAAAGAGGCTGCAGAAGCATACGAAGTTCTTTCAAACCCAGAGAAAAAAGCAAAATACGATCGTTTTGGTCACGCCGGCATGAGTGGTGCAGGTGGTTTTGGAGGTGGCGGAATGGATATGAATGACATCTTTTCTCAGTTTGGTGACGTCTTTGGGAGTGGTTTTGGCGGTTCCTTCGGAGGTTCTCGTGGTGGAGGCGGAGGCGGTACTCGTCAATCCCGAGGAACAAACCTTAGAGTGAAAATGAAATTGAGTCTTGAAGAAATTGCTTTAGGAGTCACTAAGAAAATAAAAGTCAATAAATTGGTTAACGCCAAAGGGGTTACTTTTAAAACTTGTTCCACCTGTAACGGTCAAGGAAGAATTCTTAAAATGACGCAAACCTTCTTAGGTGCAATGCAAACTCAAGCTACTTGTCATACTTGTCAAGGTGCTGGTAAATCCATTGATAAAAAACCTGCGGATGCAGATGCTCAAGGCTTAAGAAAACAAGAAGAAATTATCGAAATCGATATCCCACCCGGAGTTGAAGAAGGTATGCAACTTAGCGTTAACGGAAAAGGTAACGCAGGTCCTTTTGACGGTTTTCCTGGGGATTTAATCGTGGTTATTGAAGAGATTGCTCACGAACAGCTGAGAAGAGATGGTGAACATATTCATTACGACGCTTTCATCAATTTTGTAGATGCTGTACTTGGTGAATCTATCGAGATTCCTACCGTTAACGGAAAGGCTAAGATTAAAATCGAACCGGGAACACAATCCGGTAAAATGCTTCGATTGAGAGGTAAAGGACTTCCTGTACTTCAAAGAGGAACAAAAGGTGATTTGTTTGTGCATATCAACGTCTGGACACCTAAGATAGTGACCAAAGAAGAAAAAGAAATACTCGAAAAATTAAAGGTTAGTGAAAACTTTATCCCTAGTCCAGATGGAGGAGAGAAAGGTTTCTTTCAAAGAGTAAAAGAAATGTTTAATTAGACTAAGCATATAAAATAATAAGTAAAATGAGATTCAGAGATGGATCTCATTTTTGTTTTAGGATAACTATAGTTCTTGGAAAGGAATTTTTATTTTTCTTATTTTTTACCGAACTTGCAATCGAAATTTAATAATAAAGATGAAATACAATTACCTTTTAATTTTCGCTTCAGTTTTAGGACTGAGCATGAATGTAGATGCACAGGACAAGGATCAAAACGCGCCGTACCATGCATATGGTACGTTTTTAGGGGTTACTGCGGCAATAAGGGATGATAAGAGCCCTGCTCCAGACCATTCTAAAGACGAATCAAAGGATAGTAAAAGTCAAGCTCATTTAAAAAGGCCAAGACCAGCGGTAGTAAATAAAAATGCATTACCAATAGGAGAAGATCCCATTTTACAAAAGTCATTTGGAACCATTCCCGCTAAGGCTACTGGAGTAAATTTTAATGGTTTAAATGGCGGAAATCCACCTGATCCTTCCGGAGCAATTGGACCCAATCATTATGTTCAAGCGGTTAATAGTTCGTTTAGAGTTTATAACCGCAATGGTACGGGAGCAACAAGTCCAAAAGGTTTAAATACTTTGTGGCCAGGGTTTAGCAATGATGGTGACCCAATTGTACTGTATGACAGATTTGCTGATAGATGGGTGATTACCCAATTTCAAATAAATAATAATGGAGTTTTGTTTGCGGTATCAACTACTCCAGATCCAACCGGAACATATAACACGTATAGCTACACTTTTCAACATTTTCCAGATTATTTAAAGTTCTCTATCTGGACAGATGGTTATTATATGACGTCAAACACAGGTGGTAATAACGGTAAAAACGTTGCGGTGTTTAATCGCGATTCTATGCTAGCAGGAGCAGCAAATGCTGACATGATTGTCATGAATTTACCTCCAGCTGCAACGCATTATGGATTTAGATCGGTTTTACCTGCCGATGCTGATGGAACTTTACCTCCTTATGGAACGCCTAATTATATGTTCTATTTTCAAGATGATGCATGGGGTGGAGCAAGCCAAGACGAGATTAAAATATTAAAAATGTCTGTTGATTGGGACACTCCAAGCAATAGTACAATTTCACATCATCAATCCTTATCACCGTCTCCATTTAATTCTACTTTTCAAACGAGTTGGGACGATATCGAACAACCGGGAACCGATGACAGAATTGACGCTTTGGCTTCGTTTTTTAATTATAGAGCTCAATACTTACGATGGGGTAATTACAACACAGTAATGCTTTGTAATGTTGTTGACGTCAATAATCAAGACAAGGGAGGTATTCGTTGGTACGAATTGCGTCAAGACGATGCAACAGATCAGTTTGTTATTCACCAAGAAGGTACATATGCTCCTAATGATGGCGATAGTCGTTTCTTAGGGAGTATTGCAATGGATATGGAAGGACACATTGGAATGGGGTATTCTATCTCAGGTCCTAACACATTTCCAAGTCTTGGTTATACAGGAAGATATTGGTGGGACAGCCCGGGTGAAATGACAATTCAAGAAACAGTTGCTATAAGCGGAACTGGATCGAAAACAGGTAGCAATAGATTCGGTGATTATGCTCACTTATCTTTAGATCCAAATGATGGAACGACCTATTGGTATACTGGACAGTATATGAGTTTTAATAATTCAAGAAGGACTAGAATCTTTTCCTTCAGTACCCAAGATATTTTAGAGACACCTCAGTACAAATTAGATGAGGTTGAATTGAAAGTTTACCAAGTTCAGAATCTTCTTAAAGTACAAATGGATGGCATCGAGTTTACAAATGATTTAAGAATTGACTTAACGGAAGTTTCGGGTAAAACGATTCGCACGATTATGGCAAAAGTCAAAACCAACAAACTTGATGAGAGTTTTGATGTATCGAGTTTACCTCAAGGAGTTTATATCGTAGCGGTTGGAGGAAACAACTTCCAGCGAACAATGAAAATCGTTGTAAATTAATTATCTACATAAGTAATTAAGAACGCCAGTTGAAAATTTCAATTGGCGTTTTTTTATGGGATTTCGATTGCTCCAATATCGGAATTACCAGATACTCTTCCGTTAACAAAGAAGTCAAAAGGCAAATAAAAATTGTCATCTGCGGCACCATGTAAGGGAGAATTAGAAAAATAACTGTAATCGCTTTCTACAATATCAACAAATGCGGGGTCTGCATTCCAAATCGTGTTTTGATAATGTGCTGAAGTGGGAATGTTCTCCAATGCGATTAAACAATTCTTAAACTGAAAGGAAAGGTCGACGCCTTGAACATTTAAGGTGTCAAAAGCCAATTCGCTCGGCTGATTGCCTGTTATTATACAATTGGTCATCGTCCCCTCATTTATACTGGAAACAGTCGTTGTATTTGTACTTGGGTCAGAATAAAAATTAGAGATACCGACGGCCGGTGTTCCTTGAGAAGCATAACCAAGTAGATTGCAGTAATTTAAATTAAAGTCACCACCACCAAGCACAAGCATTGCATGTATCGTGTTTTTATGAATGATGGTGTTTTCAACCTTTACCCTGGCTCCTTGAAAAATAAATAACCCGTAACGTGAATGGTGATGGAGTTCTGAATTGCGCAAAGTCAATGTGTAGTCATTAAAATCCTCGTCACGAGAGAATAAATGTATTCCTGCAATTCCATTTTTTACTTCTACGTGTTCGAATACTGACGGTCGAGCCTCTTGAAAGTAAACTCCATAATACTGACCCGGAATATTAGAATAAGACAACTCCAATCGATCTCCTTGAATTACAACTTTGTTATCCTTCGTACCATTAATATTTATCGTGCCTTTGTAGTTGAACAACAATGAGTTTTTATGCAAATGAATTTGAGTTCCGGCTTGAATTTCCAAAACTGTTGCAGAATCAACCCCTGCAAAACCATAAATGACATGCGGTTTGTCACTAGGCCATGTGCCTTCGTTTACGTCGTTGTAATGAAAGTAAGCGTCTTGCCCCCAAACTGCTAGTTGAACGAATTGGTCTTTTCCGTTTGATCTAAATCGTATCCTATCTTCAACAATCATTGGGAGGTTTCCGCTGTTAACCGAGAGGGTGACTTCGATAAAAGCAAACAAACTGTCTTTGCCTTCCATTTCTATGTTTCGAATAAAATGACCCTTAATTCCGTCAATATTTATTCTAAAAGGCGAACTTTCTCCACCCATCAATTCTATTTCTTCAATGTTTAAAATTGCTTTTGAAGGGTTATAAAATTTAAAGTTTTTTGTTGTCGAACCAATAGTCGTAAAAACGGTGTCAAAAACTAGGGTATCGGTAGAAAAATTAAGGTGATCCATAGAAAAATTGATTTTCTTCTTACAAGCTCCAAGACCCGAGGCTAATAGAAAGGCAAAAACGCAAACTGGTACTAAATATCTCATCACTTTTTTCTATCTTTGATACTCAAAAGTAACGTATTTGAATACAACTTTATTTTATTTCAATAATTTTGCAGAAAATTCAAAATCTTTACATAAATTTGCACTCCCTTATGGGGTAGAGTAGAACAAAACATTCAGAAAATGAGAAAAGATATACATCCAGAAGATTACAGACCAGTTGTATTCAAAGATATGTCAAACGAATACGCATTTTTGTGCCCTTCTTGTGCACATTCAAGCGAAACCATCAAATGGGAAGATGGTAATGAGTATCCTTTAATTAAATTGGATATTTCGCATAAATCGCATCCATTCTTTACTGGTATCATACAATTCGTTGATACTGCAGGTCGTATTGATAAATTCAATAACCGTTTCGGTAAGAGAGTTAAGAAATAAGGTAAAAACACTATATAATATTGTCCCCCGATTAAGGTCAACAGACTTGTCGGGGGCTTTTTTTTGCGTTTAGGTATGAGAATCCCAAGGTTGTTTTATCTTTACATAAGTATAAATTAGGTAAGAAAATATGAAATACATTCAACTGTTTTTAGTAATGAGTTTTTTAGGTCTAACCTTTACTTTATCAGCTAGTAAGGTTGAAAAAGGATTCAAACAACTTATTGAAAAAGATTATTATGGAGCCAAGAAAAGTTTCGAGAAAGCATTCGATAAATATCCTTCTGGCTCTAGCTTTGGTTTAGCAGTAATTTATTTCCGAACAGATAACCCTTTTCATAATATTGATTCTGCCTATCGCTTGGTAAGAGTGGCGGAAAAAACATTTAGCGATGTAAGTTCTAAAAAGAAAGACAAATGGCAAGCATACGGTTACACTAAAAGTGCCATTCAAGAACTAAAAGAAAAAATAAGCACTTCGATATTTGAGGGTTTAAAAGGCAATACGGATTACGATGTCTGGGCAACTTATCTAATGAAAAATCCAGACGCAAGGGAATCGCAAAGAGCTACCGAATTGAGAGATTCTTTGGCCTACCAAATAACACTTTCTAAGAACACCTCTGAGGGGTATTCAGAGTATATAAAAACCTACCCAAGAAGTGATTACTACAGTGATGCCAGATCAAATTTTTTCATAACGGAATATAGAGAGCAAACAAAGGATGGGGAAATTGTATCTTATGACACATTCTCTAAGAACTTCAAAGGGAGTCCGTTTGCGCAAACTGCCGAAGACATGGTCTACGAAATGGCTACCTCTGGAAATACGACTGAGGATTTAAAGAAATTTATAGACACCTATCAGGGCAATAGAAATACTGAAGATGCGTGGAGAAGATTGTATCAAGTGTACATGTATGATTATTCGGATGACCGTATAAAGCAGTTTAGCAGAGATTTTCCAGATTATCCTTACGCTGCGCAAATCGAACAAGAAATAAAAAGAGCAAACCTTAAGTTGGTTCCTGCGAAATACAAAGATCGATTTGGAGCTATGGACATGAATGGAGTTTTACAAATTGCTCCAGATTACGATTTGTTAGGTATGTTTTACGAAGGCCTAGCGGTTGCAGTTAAGAACAATAAATGCGGGTTTATCAACAAAGGAAATGAACTGGTTGTTCCATTTAAATACGATTATTGTTCGGATTTTGAAACAGGCCGAGCTATTGTAGAACTTGACGGAAAATTAGGGATTATTGATCGCTCAGGACGTGAGATTTTAGCTCCTCAGTTCGATGACATAGGCCTTTTCTCGGAAGGCCTAGTCTATGCTCAAAAAGAGGGTCGATATGGATATTACGATAAATTTGGAGACGAAAGAATTGCAAGAAAGTTTGAAGAGGCTTATTCTTTTGCCGATGGAGTCGCTAAAATAGAAATCGGTGGAAAACAAGGATTCG
>JBLIKY010000038.1:0-14293 GCA_047637535.1 Lentimonas sp. | reverse complement strand
AAGGCCTGCCTTATGGAGAGTAATGACTATCATAGTAGGCAGGATAGCAAATCGTTTATTGGATTTGAACCAATAGTCGAATTGAAACTAGAAGGCTACAAACTCACAGAAATTATCAATGGTAAAAAGTCGATAATTGAGTTTTCAAAGGAAGAACCAATTTCAGAACAAGTACAAGCGAGATTAAACAGTTTTCAGTTTTCGGATGAATTTGGCGCTCAGAGTGGATTTTTCGGCAGAATAGGCTTTGAATTTTCTTTAATGAATGAAAGTCACATCGATAAAAAACCTTCTCAATTGGGTATTCCCGATTTGCATTTGTTTGTTTACAAATACATTCTTATCATCGATCATTTCAATGATACAGGATTAATGTTGAAGAATGATTTTATCGATCAGC
Source organism: Lentimonas sp. (assembly GCA_047637535.1). Classification (GTDB taxonomy): domain Bacteria; phylum Bacteroidota; class Bacteroidia; order Flavobacteriales_D; family Crocinitomicaceae; genus UBA2040. The sequence continues at coordinate 13,893 of JBLIKY010000038.1, read as the reverse complement.
CTATAAATGACAAAGAGATTAATGCGATTTTGATAAAAAGACCGTTTGCCTCTTTTCCCTTTGAAACAACGGGAAAAGAAAAGTCAGATTTTACCGATGAAGAATTTACAGAACTAGTCAGCCAGTCTAAAAGACACCTTGAAAGAGGAGACGTATTTCAGCTGGTGTTGTCAAACCGATATCAGACTTCGTTTTTTGGTGATGATTTTGAAGTTTATCGTTCTTTAAGAAGGTTAAACCCGTCGCCATACTTGTTTTACTTTGATTTTGAAGATTACCATTTGTTTGGATCCTCTCCTGAAGCTCAGCTCAAAATTGAAAATGGAGAAGCCGAAATTCACCCAATTGCAGGTACCATGGTAAAGACAGGAGATCCTGCTGTTGATGAAGCGAATATTCAATTCTTAATCAATGACGAAAAGGAGAATGCAGAACACACCATGCTGGTTGATTTGGCAAGAAATGATCTAAGTAGAAGTTGTAGTGATGTCAAGGTTGATTCTTACAAAGAAATTCAAGCTTTTAGTCACGTATATCACATCGTTAGCATTGTAAAAGCACAGTTGATTGATCGATTCAAATCATTCACAACCTTTAGTCAGACTTTTCCAGCTGGAACTTTATCTGGAACGCCAAAACCAAAAGCTCTCGAACTCATAAGTAAATATGAAAAAACAACTCGTGACTTTTATGGAGGAAGTGTCGGAATGTTGGCCGCAAATGGAGATGTAAACATGGCAATTGTCATTCGTTCAATTTTGAGCAAAGACGGAAAGCTGGTTTACCGAGCTGGTGCAGGTGTAGTTCTAGATAGTCAACCCGATAAAGAGTGCCAAGAGGTACACAACAAGTTAAGAGCCGTTAGAGTAGCGATAGAAGAAGCTCAAAAAGGAATACAAAAACCCAAACTAGCCTTACTATGAAAATTGCTGTAATAGATAATTTCGATTCATTTGTTTACAACCTTGTTCGCTACTTAAGAGAGTTCGAAGGTGCCGAAATAACAGTAATGCGAAACAACAATATCGACCGACAAGTCTTAGATGAAGCGGACGCTATATTGCTATCCCCTGGTCCAGGAATACCGAGTGAGGCAGGAGAATTGATGAAGGTTATTGAAGAATACCATCAATCTAAAAAAATACTCGGCGTCTGTTTAGGTCATCAGGCTATTGGAGAGTTTTTTGGAGCTAAACTCGAATTATGTCAAGCCGCTATGCACGGGAAGTCAAGTTCAATCACCGTTTCATCCGAGGACAGTTTCTTCGATAAAACTCCGGGTAAGATAGATGTTGGGCGTTATCATAGTTGGCAACTTTCCGATCAAAACATGCCGAATGTTCTAAAAGTAATCGGTAAAACGGATAAGAATGAGATAATGGCGATCAGACACAAAACACTGCCATTGTACGGTGTGCAGTTTCATCCAGAATCGATACTTACTCCGTTAGGAAGAACTCTAATCAACAATTGGATAAAAAATTAGAAATGAAAAATTTATTAGAAAAAATACTGGATCAAGAATTCTTCACGGAAGAAGAAGCAATTCTTTTCATTGAGGCCATAGAAAAAGACCTTCTTAATGAACAACAAATTGCAGGAGTTTTGGTCGGCATTCAAATGAGAGGTTTACAACTCGAGGAAATTAAAGGATTCAAAAAAGCTCTGTTAGCCTTGAGCGTTGAAGTCGATTTACCAAATGATGAAGCCATGGATCTTTGCGGAACAGGTGGTGATGGGAAAAATACTTTCAACATTTCAACTACTACCTCTTTGGTTTTGGCTGCAATGGGTAAAAAAGTGATTAAGCACGGTAATTATGGAGTTAGTTCGCTTTGCGGTTCGTCAAACGTTCTTGAAGAATTAGGCTTTACGTTTAGCGCAAATTCTTCTGAACTGAACAAGAGCTACAAAGAACAAAATATCGCATTCTTACATGCACCTTTGTTTCACCCAACAATGAAGAAAGTAGCGCCTATTCGCAAGAAGTTAGGAATTCGAACTTTATTTAATGCAATGGGTCCATTGGTCAACCCCGTACAACCTGCCTATCAAATGACGGGAACTTTCAGCTTGGAATTAGCCAAAATGTACCAACATGTATTAAAAGATAAAAGAAAAGGATACAAAGTAGTATACGGTTTAGATGGATACGACGAATTAACACTGACGGATCAAACACGAGTTTTAAGTCAAAAAAGTGATTATATCCGCAATTCCAATTCTTTTGAAGTAGAATCTCTAAGTCAAGATAGTTTATTTGGCGGTTCAAACATCCATGAAGCTGCTGAACTCGTAAGAAATATAAGCAATGGAGCAGGCACAGCCGAACAAACAACAGTGGTTGCAGCAAATGTTGCGGAATCCTTACTTTGTTTTGATGATTCGATTAATTTGGGAGAAGCATTTCAAGAAAGCAAAGGTTTTATTTTGAGTGGTCAGACTGCGAAGCATTTTAAGTTGAAATAATGGGTGATATTTTAGATAAAATAATTGAAAACAAAAGGCACGAAGTTGAACTTGTCAAAAAGTCAACTCCAATTGCTGATTTAGAGAAATCGCCTTTATTTTCACGTGAATGCCTTTCTCTTAGAGGCAGTCTGCAAAGTGTGGACTTTGGTATCATAGGAGAGATTAAACGAAAATCGCCTTCAGCCGGAGAAATCGACAATAAACTTACTGTAAAAGACAAAGCATCGGCTTATTTTGAAGCTGGTATTCAAGGAATTTCTTGTTTGACTGACTTCAACTTTTTTGGAGGCTCGATAGAGGATTTGATCGAATTAAGATCCCATTCTTCTCTACCTCTTTTGCGTAAAGAATTTATTATTGACCCTTTTCAAATAATTGAAGCCAAGGCCTCAGGTGCCGATGCAATTCTTTTAATTTCAGAAGCTTTGACCAAACAAGAAATTGACAGTTTTACTAACTTGGCTCACGACTTAGGCCTGGAAGTGCTTTTGGAATTACACGACGAAGAAAATCTATCTAAAACATTTTGCGATGCGGATATCATCGGAGTAAACAACAGAAATTTGAAATTACAGATTACTGATATTCAAAATTCAATCCGCCTATTTGATCGTTTGCCGAAGGATAAGTTGAAAATTACAGAATCCGGAATTAAAACCGCAGAAGAAATTGCCGTACTTTACGAAAAAGGCTTTAGAGGCGCTTTAATTGGTGAGAGCATTCTCAAGCATCAAAACCCGAGAAATTTTATTAAAAGTTTAATGCCCAAATAGTATGCTAATAAAAGTTTGTGGACTCTCAAAAGAAGAACAATTCCTTGAATTGGATGAAACTCAGAAAGTTGATTTCGTGGGTATGATTTTTCATGAAAAAAGTCCGCGTAACTTTACTGCAGATCTTTGCCCACAGCTTAAAAAAGCTAAAAAGGTAGGCGTTTTTCTGAATAAAGACCTTCCCTTTGTCCTTGAAAAAATAAAAAAGCATCAGCTTGAAATCATTCAACTTCACGGACAAGAAACGGTCGACTATTGCCTTAAATTAAACGGTTTTGTAACCGTCATTAAGGTATTTAATGTCGATGAAGAATTTGATTTTTCAAGTACCGATAAATACCTCGAGGCGGCCGATTATTTTTTATTTGATACTAAATCAAAAATGGGAGGCGGTTCGGGTAAAAAATTCGATTGGTCCATCCTAAACAAATACACCTCAAATCTCCCCTTTATTTTAAGTGGCGGTATTGGGGAAGATGATTTGGACGCCATTATAAATTTCTCCCATCCTCAATTTGTAGGAATTGACTTAAATAGCCGTTTCGAAATCGAACCGGGAATTAAAAACATAGAAAAAATTAAAAACTTTATAAGTAATGTCAGCAAATAACACTACTCATCCTGACGATTTGGGGTTTTACGGAGATTTTGGAGGAGCATTCATCCCCGAATTATTAAGACCCAACGTCGATGAATTAAAACAAGCGTATTACGAAATGCGCAAAGACAAAGGATTTATTTCTGAATTCAAAGCACTATTAAAGGATTACGTTGGGCGTCCAACTCCGTTGTATTTGTCAAAAAAACTCAGTGAAAAACACGGCGCAAGGGTCTTCTTAAAACGAGAGGACTTGAACCATACCGGTGCCCATAAAATAAACAATGCAATAGGTCAGATTCTTCTAGCCAAAAAAATGGGCAAAAAGGATATCGTTGCTGAAACGGGAGCAGGCCAGCATGGTGTTGCAACTGCCACAGTTTGTGCCTTATTGGATATGAATTGTATCGTTTACATGGGAGAAAAAGACATCGAACGTCAAGCTCCAAATGTACAAAGGATGCAATACCTCGGCGCAAAGGTTGTTCCGGCAATTAGTGGAAGTAAAACATTGAAGGATGCAACCAACGAAGCCATACGACATTGGATCAATAATCCAGGATCTTATTATTTGATTGGTTCGGTTGTCGGACCCCATCCCTACCCCGAAATGGTTGCTGAGTTTCAAAAAGTAATCTCGGAGGAAATTGAGATTCAACTTGATGAACAAACGGGCCACTCACAACCCACTCACGTAATTGCTTGCGTCGGTGGTGGATCAAATGCCGCTGGTGCCTTTTATCAATTCTACGAACAGCTAAACGTGCAGCTTGTAGCCGTTGAAGCATCAGGTTTGGGTATTGATTCAGGTCAGAGCGCTGCAACGTCTCAAATCGGTACAAAAGGGGTTCTACACGGAAGCATGACCCTACTTATGCAAGATGAGTTTGGTCAAGTTACCGAACCGTATTCTATTTCTGCGGGATTAGACTACCCAGGCATTGGCCCCATGCATGCGCACAGCATTGCAACCGGTCGTACTTTAGCTGTTGATGTAACGGACGAAGAGGCATTGATTGCTGCTAAACAATTAACAAGAACTGAAGGAATTATTCCTGCATTAGAGTCGGCACATGCCTTGGCTGCCCTAGATAAGATCAAATTTAAAGAAAGTGACGTTGTTGTAGTCAACCTATCGGGAAGAGGCGACAAGGATATGTTTACTTATTCAAAACATTTTTAATGAATCCATTTAAGAAAGATAAAAAGCAAATTGGTTTATTTGCAACAGCAGGGTTTCCTGAACTAAACAGTGCGATTAAGATCATTCCAGAATTGAGTTTGAAAGGGGCCGATTTCATCGAGGTTGGAATCCCCTTTTCTGACCCAATGGCCGACGGACCAACGATACAACACAGCAGTGAGGTTGCTTTGAAAAACGGAATGAACATGTCCATTTTGTTTGATCAATTGGAAGAGGTCAAAGCAAAGGTTAATTGTCCGCTTGTTTTAATGGGATACCTAAACCCCGTGTTGACTTTTGGACTTGAGAAATTCTTGCGAAAATGCAATCAAACTTCGATTAAGACAGTCATATTGCCAGACATGAGCATCGAGATTTACGAACGTTTTCATCAAGCAATGTTCGAAGAATACGGCGTTTCTGTCTGCTTCTTGATAACTCAAAATACGCCAGATGATATTATAAAAAGAGTGGCTAAGGTCAGTGCTAATAGTTTCGTTTATTTGGTTTCTTCAGTGAGTATAACAGGTTCGACACAAGATTTTTCGATAGACAACTCAGAAAACGTAAACCGAATCCGAAAAATAATCGGAGACATACCCTTGTTTATGGGATTTGGGATTAGTACCCGAAAGGATGTTGAGATGGTACAAAAAGTTGTTGATGGTGCGATTATCGGTTCGGCTTATCTTAAATCCATTTCTTTAAAAACAGACGAACAGTACCTTAAAGATTTGTTTTTGCTTTAGGCTTTAAAGCGACAAAGTCTTTAAGGTAAAACGGTTCGAAATAAGCTGTGTCCTCAAATTCTTCGTTTTTAAACTTTTTAAAAGCCAATTTTACTTGACCAGATGCGGAACAGAATATCTCATCGTTAAATAAAATCTGTCTTTCTGACCAAATTTCTTTTAGTTTCTCTGCTCCGTCACCAAAGACAACAAGGTTTTTAAAGGCAGCATAGCTATCTGCTTCAATAACATCTGCACTAATGGGCTTTAGGGTTTCAAGTTCGCATGAATAAATGGCATTATACACCTCCATTCTTCGCGCATCAATTACAGGACATAGATTTTTATCTGAATACTTACTTTGAGCTTGAGCAGCTAGGGATAAAAGCGTGTCAATGGCAATCAAAGGAATTTTTAGTGCGTAACACAGTCCTTTAGCTGTAGAGGTACCAATTCTCAATCCAGTATATGACCCAGGGCCTGAAGCAATGGAAACCCCTGATAAATCTTTGGGCGCGATTTGCTCACTTTTAAGAACTTCTTCAATAAACAAAGTCAGTTTTTCTCCGTGTACAAATTGATCCTCAGCTGATTCTTTCAATTGCACTTCTAATCCGTTAAGGGAAAGTGATACCGAACAAACTTTGGTACTTGTTTCTAGATGTAAAAGATAAATTTTATTCTTCATTTTCTTGGTTACATTCTAATTTAAAGCCAATCCCGTGAATGTTTAGAATCTGAACGGATTGGTCATCTACCAAATATTTTCTAAGCTTAGTAATAAAGACGTCTAAACTTCTACCCACGAAATAATCATCTTGTCCCCAAACAGCATTTAAAACTACATCTCTTGCTACTACTTGGTTTTGGTATTTGGCTAACATTTTAAGAATTTGATTTTCTTTCTTTGTTAAGCTTTTTGTAACGCCGCCGCGGACGATGGTGTGTTGTTCAGAATCGAAAGCAAAATTTCCCAATTGAAAGGATAATTTGTTTTCTTCAAATGGAATAATGTTCACTCTTTTCAATAGAGCTAAAATTCTCATTTCAAATTCATCAAAATTGAATGGTTTTGTCAAATAGTCGTCTCCCCCAGCTTTAAAACCTTCGACTTTGTCTTCGGTCATACTTTTAGCTGTTAAAAACAGAATAGGGAATTCTTTGTTGACTTTTCGTATTTCCTTTGCCAAGGTAAAACCATCTTTTTTGGGCATCATGACATCGAATATCCCCAAATGATAGGCCTCCTGACTGAACTTTATCATGGCTTCAACCCCATCACAGCACAAGGTAACCTTGTATCCAAGAGATTTTAGGTGATCAGAAATAACAAAACCCAAACTTGTATCGTCTTCGGCCAACAATATTTTTGCACTCATTCTCAACTTAAGTATTGATTAGTTTTAAGAAAGTTATTGGATTGACTATAGCTTATATTTTAACTCTTTCGATACATTGATAATTAAGTCACCAATTCTTTCACAAGAAAAGATCATATCTGAGTAAATCACATTGCTCTTGACGTTAAAGTCTTCCGAATCGAGTAATTCATCGTTCTCATCGCGCAATAAATCACGTAAATCATTGATTCCTTTTTCATTACCATACGCTTTTTCCAAATCAACTTTCGCCTCTGGAGCATCCAAGTTAAACTTCATTGTAGCAAATGCTTCATCAACAATCAAGAGCATTTTATTGATATTATTTCTTTGCTCAGGAGAGAACCAAATTTTCTCTTCTTCTTTCTTTTTATACACCAGAGACATTTGATAGTAGATATCCCCGATGCGCTCCAAATCATTGTTTATTGCAATGTATGCTCTAACTTTCATTTGAGACTCCTTTGATAACTCATCTTCAGCACAACGACTCAAATAAGCCATTATCTCTTCACGTAAAGTATCTGTAATAATCTCGTACTTTTCTATTCGGTCAATAATCTTCTTTTTCTTCTTCTTTTCTTTCTCAAACAATAAGTCCTTAAACATATTTGACATCTTAGCCGTAATGTGACCGAATTTGCCAATTTCTTTCTTAGCCTCGAGTAAAGAAAGTTCAGGTGTACTCATCACACCACTTGCAATATATTCTAATTTAAAGTCCTCATCCCCTTCATTACGAGAAGGCACCATTTTGACCACTGTACTGGCAATTAGATTGGTGAACCCAATAAGGAATAAAACATTTAGAAGATTAAATATTGTGTGAAATAAAGCCAAGGCAATAGGTCGTGCGCTTTGATCGTCAATTGGACTATTATAACCTAAATAAACCGATACATCGTCAATCATATCGATGTAGAAAGGGAAAACGATTACCATCCAAACAACTCCAAAGACGTTGAAAATAAAATGGGCTCTTGCTGCTCTTTTGGCGTGAACATTACCCACAATCGCAGCTATATTTGCCGTAATGGTTGTACCAATATTTTCACCCAATACCATACCGGCAGCCATCTCAAAAGGTATAATACCTCGCTCACAAAGCAAAATTGTAACGGCCATGGCAGCTGATGAAGATTGCACAAGAACAGTAACCAAAGTACCTATGATCACAGCAATAATTACTGATAAAGTACCATAATCAGTAACTGAACTTAAGAAAGAAAGTGTGTCAACAGAACCTTTAACATCAGGAACTCCTGATTTCAACATTTCCAAACCTATGAATAGCAAGGCAAATCCTGCCAGCATTTCACCCCAAGACTTTAATTTATGATTTGAAGAAAAAAGCAACAGTAAAGCCACTAAGAAAATTGGCAATGCGTAATCCGACATGGATACAGAAAACCCAAGATAAGCAACTAACCAAGCGGTGACAGTTGTACCAATATTGGCCCCCATGATTACACCAATACTTTCTTTTAGGTTAAGGAGCCCTGCATTTACAAAGCTGACCACCATTACCGTTGTGGCACTAGAAGATTGAATGATAGATGTTGTTAAGAAACCAGTAAAAATGCCTTTGATTCTATTGCTGGTCATAGAACCCAAAATCTGACGAAGCTTATGTCCGGCTGCTTTTTGAATTCCCTCACTCATGATTTTCATACCGTAAATGAACATCGCAAGAGACCCAAGCAACATTAAGATACGCATGATTAATCCTGAACGAAGTTCCCAGCCTCTATCCGTTTTAAATGATTTTGCTTTTGACCAATGAATTTGTTTTTTAGTTTCTCCTTCAAATTGGACCCCTACACAGAAACTCATAGACTCGTTAGTGGGAAGATTCGCAAGTTTTGCAGTTGTTTTATCAGCAGAAATATAATCCGTATAATTCCAATTTGGATTATCGTTTATCTTCGTCAAGTTTTTCTTTATATATCTAACGATCAGTTTTCCATTAAGAGGAACCTTGTCGTATTTAATATTCCAAGAAACTTCAGCAGCAGTACCATCTACATCACTGTGAAGGTTTTCGATATATTCCTTAACATCTCTAGATTGACTGATTTGAACCTCATTTGCCCAAGTGTTTACCGATATAAGAAAAATCACGGCAAAAATACCAACCAGCTTTGAATGCTTAAACCTATTTAATACTTGCACAATTCTATGAATAAATGTTTTGGCAAATGTAATATTTAATTAGAGCTAATCGGAAAGTTTTGGCAAATGAATGAAGGATTTAATGTAAAGTTCACATTGGAAAAGTAGAGGTTGATAAGAAATTACAAAAGGTGTTAAAAAGAACAAGAGCTTTAAACGGGAGTTCAAAGCTCTTGTTACACTAATCAACCTAACCTACTACTACTACACCAAAGATATGTAAACAATTGGATGGAATTTGCACGGTAGAAAAGTTTTTTGTTATTTTTTTCTTAAAAAAATTAACACCGATTTAATGCCTAATAAAAAAGAGCCAAAACCATTGGACAATTATATTTATCTTGCATTCAAATTCAAGACCCAATGAGTAAACGCATATTAATCGTAGATGACGAAAAAGACATTCGCGACATACTGGAATACAATCTCAAAAAAGAAGGGTTTGAAGTACGTACCGCAGAAAACGGAGTAAAAGGTCTCGATATTTCAAAATCATTCAAACCCGATTTGATACTTCTCGATGTCATGATGCCTGAGATGGACGGAATGGAAATGTGTGAAGCTTTAAGAAACACCCCAGGATTTGAACAGACCTATATCTGCTTCCTTACCGCCAGAAGTGAAGACTACTCTCAAGTGGCTGGTCTAGACGCAGGAGCAGACGACTACATAACTAAACCAATTAAAACACGTGTCTTGATATCTAGAATCAATGCGATGTTTAGAAGGAATCGCGTTGAAGAGGCACAGGAAATAGAATCTGATTTAATTATCAATAGAGAAAAGTACATTCTGATCAAAGCAGGTGAAAACATTCATTTGCCAAAGAAAGAGTTTGAACTTTTATCCCTTCTCATGTCAAAGCCCGATACTGTTTTTGAAAGAGATTATATCATGGAAATGGTATGGGGAACCGAAATTATTGTTGGCGACCGTACCATTGACGTGCACATTAGAAAGCTTCGTGAAAAGATAGGGGATCATTATATTAAGACGATAAAAGGCGTTGGATATAAGTTTTTACCTGTTTAATGCATTCAATTAATCTTAAAACAAATGGATACGGAAAGAAAGTCACATTGGGAAACTGTTTATGAAACTAAAAACCCTGACCAAGTAAGCTGGACACAGGCAGTACCCAAAACATCTCTTGAATTTATACGTTCGTTTAATTTGGACAAAAACGCCAAAATCATTGATGTGGGTGGAGGCGATTCCAATCTTGTAGATCATTTGCTAGCAGAAGGTTTCGAAAACATTACAGTACTTGATATTTCCGTTAAAGCATTGGAGAAAGTACAAAAACGTTTGGGCGAAGAAGCCAATAAAGTAAAATGGGTGGTAAGTGACATTACAGAATACAAACCGGATACTACATTTGACCTTTGGCACGACAGAGCTGCTTTTCACTTTCTGACTACAGCTGACCAAATCAAAAAATACACGGACATCGCTCGAAAATCGGTAAGCGGGTATTTAACGATTGGCACTTTTTCAAAAAACGGCCCTCTCAAATGCAGCGGTCTAGAAATTTCACAATACAACGAAAACGGATTGGTCAATGTCTTTAAGGATAGTTTCGATAAAGTAAAGTGTATTACTGAAGACCATACTACCCCATTTGATACAACCCAAAACTTTTTGTTTTGTAGCTTTAAGAAGCAAGTCTAGCAAACCGATTGAATATTAGAACAAGCAAAAACTCCCTACCGATAAATCGATAAGGAGTTTTGATAAAAATTTTAATTTCTTGTTTTTAACTTCTTATAGACTTCTGATCCAAGTTCCAGACTTCCAAGCTGATGACACATTAGCCGTGCTATCTACCACTACGTTACCTGAACTCGCAGCGCTAGACTCTAGTGTTGGGTTTGCTGAGTTTGAACTTTTAAAGTTCACAACTGTAGTAACATTAACAACTGAAATCCCACTAGCAGTTAAGGCACCGCTAACAACATGATCCAAGGTAACATCGTGTTCAACTTCAATACCTTTTTCAAATTCTTCAATTGAAACATTAGTAATCGTTGCTTTCATACCTTCTCTCAATTTTATTCCAGTTTTACCAGCAGCAGCAGTGTTACCTACCAATCTGATATTATCCAAAGTAGGGTTTGAATAAGGTGAAGCTTCGTTGTTTGACCCGTTGTTGTCTCCTTCGATTCCTCTATCTCCCGTACCAACATCTTGAATAGCTTCCCAGTTTGTCCCTGCACCTGACCAACCGTAAGTCCAGTCAAAACTATCATCACCAGCACCGTAAGACAATGCGTTGGTTAAGTTTACAGTACCACCAAAGAATTCGAATCCATCATCAGCGCATTTAAAAGCTTGAAGGTTGTTTAAAGTCGTTCCGTTTCCAACACCGTTGAAAGAGAATCCGTTTAATTCGTTATCAGCAGTCAATTGTTTACCTGCATACTCCAATCTCACATAACTCATAATACCTGAGTTATCACTAACGGCAGTACCACCGTAAACACCTGTTTGACCTTCACCGATTGGATCAACACCATTATTAACAGGAGCTCTACCGTTGATAATGATTCCACCCCAGTCACCTGATTGTGGGTTTGATTTGATAGAAGTAAATACAATTGGACTGTTTTCCGTACCAACAGCCGATATTTTAGCCCCTCTTTGTATAGCTAAGAATGGAGTCGTATTGTCATCTGCTGCATAAATAATGGTTCCTGCCTGAATCGTCAATACCGCATCATTGTCTACAAAAACACCTCCAGATAACAAGTACTTGTCTGCTGCAGAAAAAGTAATAGACTCATTTATTGTTCCTGTAACTTTAACGTAATCAATACCGTTTACATTAACATTTTCCAACGTATATGATGTCTGACCGGTATCAGGTGAACTGCTATACTCACAACTGTTATCGTCTTTTTTAGCCTTTTCATTGTAGTTTGTCGCATTCTCGTCAGTACATCCCTTTTTTTTACAAGAAGTTATTGCTAAGGTTGAGACTGCCATTCCGATTACTAAAACTAATCTTGAATTAATTTTTTTCATTTTTTTTGTTTTTAAAATTCCTTTTATTTTGTTGGTACAAATATCAGGAGTCTGTGTAACCTTACATGATGAGTAATTTTACTGTTTGAAGAACTTTATGTTAACAGAGTGTTAACTAATTTTCTTATTTCTTAACTTGATTTCCTCTACCGCTCAAAACTTTGTAGGATACTCCGAAAGAGAAATCAGTTCCAAGTTTGTAGCTATTCACTTTTTGGTATTCACCAACATTAACCACGTCTTCTTGCATTACTCTGAATGTGTTGTTCAAAATGTTTTTAGCTTTCAAATTCATTGACCATTGACGGTTGATGTCTAAGGTGACAACTGCGTTTAACAAGTTGTTTTCAAACTGGTATTGGTCACCCGTACCTTGAGTACCTACAGCGAATAACGATTTACCAGCGTGTGTGAAAGAAACCGAAGTCATCAAACGCATAGCGTCTAACTCAACATCACCACGAGTACGAGAGATTCTTTTGTCATATTTCAAACTCACGTTAGTCATAAACGGTGACGCACCTTGCAATGGTCTTCTTACATTAGTTGTAAACCCTGAATTATCATCAATAACAATTTGAGAATAAATGTAGGCTACGTTACCTCCTAATGAGAAATCTTTAAGAATTGAATTCTCTCTTTTTTCTTTAGAAAGTAAGAAAGAAAGATTTTTAGCGTATTCAAACTCAACACCAGCAACAACACCACCATCTGTATTGTCAAATGATAACAATTGACCACTTGCAGAAGGCAACATGATTTGCTCGATTGGGTTAATCAATTGCTTACCAAAAACTCCGATTGAAACCATATCCGCACTTTTTGGTGTGTAATATTCGTAACGAAGATCGACGTTGTGATTGATTCCATTTTGTAATTCTGGATTACCAATTTGAGCCATACCTGCAACTTGTGCAAGGTATTCAAACGGTGCTACCTCGAAGAACTTTGGTCTTGTAATCGTACGGCTTGCACCAAATCGAATTAAACTGTTGTCGTTAAGTGAGTATTTCGTTGCCAAACTTGGCATGAAGTCAACACCTTGAATGATGTTTCTTTCGATAACATTCGCTTGTACCTGGTTACGGTTAGTCACTGATTGAAAACCATTCTCAATTCTTACACTTGGTATGAATTCCAATTTAGAGTTCATCAAGTACTTCATTCCAATGTTTCCACCAAATACATCTTGGTAAGCTTGGTAACCATTTCCTGGGTTAGCAGATTCTTCAATACGAATCAATCCGTTGTGCACATTATCGTCTGTAAAGTATGCATCTGGAGTGTTGATGTTGAAATTGTTTCCAATTGAATCAGCCAATTTTTTAGCTAAGTAATTGAATTGTCTAAAGCTAAAATCTCTAGATTTCACTTTTACATCTGAACCACCAACGATCGTTAAAGCTGAAACAACTTTTTCGTTTTCTAATTTCTCAAACACTTTGAAAGTCGCATCTGCATGAGCTGCCATTTCTGTTTCATCCAAGTTAGAGAAGAATCTGTGTGTGTGATTCGCATCCAATGCCAATAATCTATAGTTTTCAGTGTCTTCTCTATCTGAGTA
>JBLIKY010000037.1:0-14467 GCA_047637535.1 Lentimonas sp. | reverse complement strand
TTCTATTATTACAAAGAAGAAAATGCAATTAGCCAGCAAGAAAAACAGGGTTGGAAACTTTTTTCAGAAGACCTGAAGTGCACTCAATGTCATAGCTTACCCAATTTCTCCAATTCTGAGGTTGTCTACAATGGGGCTATAGGTGATTATCTTAACAAGACGGACAAAGGATTGTACAATTTAACCAATAAAAATTCTGACATTGGAAAATTCAAGGTGCCTTCTTTAAGAAACATCACTCGAACAGGTCCATATATGCACGACGGTTCATACCAAACTATTGAAGAAGTTCTTTACCAGTATCAAAAAGGAGGAAAACACGGAATCAACTTAGATAAGAGAATTTCTCCATTTTCGTTGAAAAAAGCAGAAAAAGAAGCATTAATTTCGTTTTTGAACAGTATTAGCGAAGAATAATCCAAAAAATCAACATTTATGAAAATAGGAATTTTACTATCTGGATGCGGTGTTTACGACGGAGCAGAAATTCAAGAGTCCGTATTGAGCATGTTAGCCGTTGAGAAAGAAAATGCAGAATATGTCTGTATATCTATCGACAAAAATCAACATCACGTCATCAATCATTTGAATGGCGAAGAAATGAAAGAGCAGCGAAACATGATGACAGAAGCCGCAAGAATTTCTCGAGGTGTAGTGACTGAAATTTCAGATGTAAAACTTGACGACATAGATGGATTACTAATTCCTGGAGGTTTTGGGAGTGCAAAAAACTTAACCAAATGGGCTTTTGCAGGTCCGGACGGTGAAATATTACCAGAAGTTAAATTGTTATTGGTCAACTTATACAACATAGGGAAACCAATAGTAGCTCTTTGCGTTTCACCTGTTGTTTTGGCCAAAGCCTTTGAAGGAACAGCAAAGTTAAACCTGACGATTGGCAGTGATAAGGCTCCTTCTAGCTACGATATCCAAAGCTTTTGCGATGGATTGGAGAAAACAGGTATGCAAACTGAAAAAAAGACAATTAGCGAAATATTGATTGACGAAAAAAACAAAATCATCACTGCCCCTTGTTACATGATGGACGCTAAACTACTTGATATTCAAATTAACATTGATCAAGCTGTCTTTTCAATGGTAAAAATGATAAAAGAAAGTGCCTAAATTCAACGAATTAGATAGTTATCGTCATTTACATTGTGGATAAAACAATCAAAAAAAAGACGTTTATAATGTGTTTTAACATCTATACTTCGTAATTTTGGCTCACGAAACATCTTTAAATTAAAAGAAAACGTATGGACGTATATGGTAAGCAAGGCAAAAATGCCGATTTAACCACTTCTATTGGATTGAAAAATTCAGGAACCCAGTTTTGGAACTTGAGTCCCGCAGAATTAGTCGAAGACACAATTATTTTAGGACAAGGGATGTTAACGGACACAGGCGCTTTGGCGATCGAAACTGGTGATTTCACTGGTAGGTCACCTAAAGACAGATTTGTAGTTTGTGACGAAAAAACAGAAAACACCGTATGGTGGGGTGATATAAACATCAAATTCTCTACTGAGAAATTTGACGCTTTATATGCTAAAATGCAAGCTTTTCTTGAGAACAAGGACATCTACGTAAGAGATGCTTATGCTTGTGCTAACCCTAAATTTCAGTTGAACCTTAGAGTTGTAACAGAAACACCTTGGGCGAATATGTTCGCTAGCAACATGTTTCTTAGACCTACAGACGAACAAATCGAAAACTTTACTCCAGAATGGCATATAGTATGTGCTCCTGAGTTTAAAGCAGATCCTGCAGTAGATGGAACAAGACAAGAAAATTTCGCAATAATCAACTTCACTAAAAAGATGATTATTATTGGTGGAACCGGTTACACTGGTGAGATCAAAAAAGGAGTTTTCTCTGTATTGAACTACATCCTTCCACAAGAGAAAAACACTTTATCAATGCACTGTTCAGCAAACATTGGTAATGAAGATCATGATACAGCAGTGTTTTTCGGTTTATCAGGAACTGGAAAAACAACTCTTTCTTCAGATGAAAACAGAAGATTGATAGGTGATGACGAACACGGTTGGGACGGAGATTCGGTCTTCAACTTTGAAGGTGGGTGTTACGCCAAGACAATTGATTTAGCTAGAGAGACAGAACCACAAATATTTGATGCCATTAAGTTTGGTGCCATTTTAGAGAACATTGGCTTTCAAGAAGGAACTTCAATTCCAGATTACAAAGACAAAACGATTACAGAAAACACACGTGTTTCCTATCCAATAAATCACATTGACAACATCGCTCAACCATCAGTTGGAACAGGCCCAAAAAACATATTCTTCTTAACAGCGGATGCTTTTGGTGTTTTACCTCCGATTTCAAAGTTGACTATTGAACAGGCAATGTATCACTTCATGTCAGGCTACACAGCGAAAGTTGCTGGAACTGAAATGGGAATCACTGAACCAACAACAACTTTCTCTGCTTGTTTTGGTGCTGCTTTCTTACCTCTACACCCAGCTAAATACGCTGAGTTATTGGGTAACAAACTGGAAGGTACAGACATTAAAGTTTGGTTGATCAATACAGGCTGGACCGGTGGTTCGTTTGGCGTTGGTTCAAGAATGAAATTATCATACACAAGAGCAATGATTACTGCTGCCTTAACTGGAAAATTGGATAATGTTGAATACATTAAACTACCAATTTTCGATGTTGCAATCCCGACTACATGTGAGGGTGTACCTAGCGAATTATTAAACCCAAGAGATACTTGGGCAGACAAATCGGCTTACGATGAGAAAGCTCAAAATTTAGCAGGTCAATTCGTGAAGAATTTTGAAAAATATGCGAACGAGACGAGTGAAGCTATTAAAGCAGCCGCTCCGAATGTAATGGCATAATAGAAATAATACTAATGTAAAAAGCGACTATCGGTGATAGTCGCTTTTTTTGTGCTTTAATTTTATTCTTTTAATCTACTTTCGCCGCTCCGCTGAATTTGCAATCCTGCGGCCTTATATTATTAATAATCTTAGGAAGAAAAAGTGCTTTAAACAATTGTTGCCGCAGGATTGCAAATCCAGCGGAGCGGGGGGGTTTATTTCAGAGCGAGGAACAGTACGGAGGACAGTGGGTTATAAAAAGTGTGAGTAACTGTTTGAGTCTTGAGGGTTTTCCTGATCACTCCCTGCACACAACTCAAAACTCATTTCACTTCTTACTCAACCACCCCCTTTTGTAGAAGATAGTCAACAAGACCAAACCAATCAACACCATTGCTCCAAGGGTGTAAAAATATCCGTTTTTGTGGTGCAGTTCTGGAATGTTGTCGAAATTCATCCCGTAAAGTCCGGCTATAAAGGTTAAAGGAATGAAGACTGCACTTACAACCGTAAGTACTTTCATTATTTCATTCATCTTCTGCCCTTGTACAGCATAGTAAAGGTTTGTCAAGCCATCAAGAAGCTGTTTTGTAGAATCAATTTCTTCCAATACTCCCTGGGTGTAAGCCCTTAAATCACTGAAATAGTAATAATTTTCCTTGATAAATATTTCGTGCTGAGATTGGTCGATTTGAGTCGTTATGTCTTTCATCGGAAGCACAATTTTACGCAATTCCATTAATCGTTTTTTCTCTGATTCGATTTGCTTTAATACATCCGCATGGGTACTTTTTAGTACCATTTTTTCAAGGTATTCAGTTCGTTTGGTTATATCCTCCAATACTTCGTAGTAATTCTCAACAATTGCCTCGAGCATTCTCCAAAGTAAAAAATCAGTTCCTTTCGATCTAATTTTTCCTTTATTGGTAACTATTCTGCTTCTTACCTCAGTAAAATGATCAGATTTTCTTTCTTGAAGAGAAATCAAGTAGTTTTTAGCGAGAACAAATGAGATTTGCTCTTGATGAAGCATACCACTATGCTTACTTGGCAATGCCGATCTCACTGAGAAAAATACGTAACCGTTGTATTCTTCAATTTTTGGTCTCAATTTGTCCTCGTAAATATCCTCAACCACCAATTTATCGACTTTGAGGTTTCTCATCAATGCTGAAATCTCTGTCTTACACTCAATTGAATGGTAGTTTAGCCAACTGACCTTATCGTCGAAGATTTCTTCGGCAACAAACGAACTCGCAAAATGCTGGGGCGTGTCGTGTGAAGACAAATAAGATTCTTTGTCATATTTATACAATTGACAGATATCAGCGGAATCAGACATAATTAGATTTTGAGTATTAATTTACAAAAATTACGAATTACAAATGAGACATAAGGTATTTGTACAACTCGACCATGTTCATAATGTCTTCTTTGGCTACTTTTTCATCTGGCGTGTGAACATTATCCTCGGGTGCACCAATAAAACACCAATCAACCATTACAGACGATTTTTGAAGCATGGAACCGTCACTCCCACCCGATTTCTCAACCTCTAACTGGAACTTGGCACCACTTTCTTTGGCCAATTTTACAATTCTGTCTATGTATGTTTTTCTGGGTACAGAACTATCTCTCAAAGAAATAGCAACACCGTTTTTATGCTGAACCCCGTCTGTTACCCAAGTTATATCAGAAATAAGAGCTTGCCTTACTTTGTAATTCTCCCACAAATACTGTGCAGCATAGCCAACTGTGTTGCCTCCGTGTTCTTCATAAGTTGAGAAAACAATAGCTCCGTTTTCCAAGGTTTTTGCCACTTGTAGAGAGGCCCAAACACCTAAACGATTGTCTAAATAAGGAGTTTGAACAAAATCATCTGTCTCTCTAAAATTAGGTTTAAATGTCAATTGAGTACCTCGTTGAAGATCTGACTCACCCAAATACTCATAATGAGCGCCGCCATTTTCATCTTCGAATACGTTTAATTCTACCTCAATTTCTTTACCGAATTCATCCGTTCCGACTAATAACATACCGTCAATCGCCGCTGGGCCGCCAATTTTGATTAATTCACGACTATACCCCACTGTGTATCCAATCGAATCTAAATGGGCATAAATAGCTGTTTTAGGCTTGCCAAACACCAATATCATAACGTCTTGCCATTCTTCACCATCAACAATAACAGGCTTTACCTTCCAATTATCTTGATTTTGAAGAACATAGTTTTTAACGAATTCTTTAATTCTTGATTCGTCTCCAGAAGCCCCTTTGACCTCGATTAATTTTTCTAATAATTCCATTAGTATATTCCTAAATATTTAATTTTAACACTACCGTACATTGCCAGCAGCGCCTTTATATCTTCTTTATTGTCTTCTGTGGAAAGTCGGATATCAAGCGAACAATTCTCTTCCAAGTTCAAATCACCTATTTCCATCCTATTTCTCTTCAAAACGGCCATAATGTGTGGCATATCTTGATAATTGAATTCTATTTTTAAATTTTCACGTAATTCAACTGTGATTTTCTCCGCACCCTCTAATACCGCTTTTGCAGCAGCCTTATAGGCTGATATCAATCCACCAACCCCCAATTTTGTACCCCCATAATAACGAACAACACCGACGAGCACGTTGGTCAATTCAAAAGAGGTTATTTGTCCTAAAATCGGAGCACCAGCTGAGTTATTTGGTTCACCATCGTCATTTGCCCTATAAAGTTCACCGTCAACTCCAATACGGTACGCGTAACAAATATGAGTAGCCTGAGGATTTTCACCCCACCAAGCCTCAAGCGTTTCCTTTACTTGGTCTTCGGTCTCACATCGAGCAGCCATACCTATGAACTTAGAGCCTTTCTCTTTGATCTCGACAGGTAAACCTTTACCAATAGTTAAGTACGATTGCTTAAAATCCAATATTTTTAATCCTTATATTTACGTATATACGAAAATAGCACTATGAAAATTTTTAGCACTGTATTTTTAGCTTTTATTTTAATTTTTTCGTTGTCTTGTAAGAAAGAAGAAGAAGAAACTGTTGATAAATGTCAAAATGGATTTTTAGATACAGGTGAGGAAGGAATAGATTGTGGTGGAACTTGTACTGAATGTGAAGAATCCTATTTTGCATTCTTAATTGCAAACATCAAGGGGGCTGAAATTTCTTTTCCAACGAAAACATTGACTTATGAAAACTCGATCTGGTCCTTGAGTTTCTCTAACGACAGCATAGTGATTCAGCTAAACTTAGGGAGCAATGGCGAAATCGGAAGTTACCCTATCTCACCAATTGGAACTTCTGGATCTTATAACGGTACGACTTATAGTAGTTCTGCAAACGGTGAACATGCAATTAATGAGCATTCCGAAACTGACAGAAGAATGTCTGGTTTCTTTTCAGTAAACTTATTTGTATCAGGTACAACCGATACACTAAGAATTACTGGAGGACAATACGAAGATTTACCCTATTAGATGAAAAAATCACTCTCTTTAACCCGGGATTTCATCCAAGAGTAGCATTTTTCTAATAAAAAAAATCCCCATTGAAATTAATCAACGGGGAGTATATTTTCTTTGACTTACTTTTTATTGAAGCGTCAATTTCTTTTCTAAATCTTCAAGGTAAACTCTAAATTGTTTGTCTGTTTCTGACAAGTTAGTTACCGTACGACAAGCGTGAAGTACTGTAGCGTGATCTTTACCTCCACAATGAGCACCTATATTCGCCAATGATGATTTCGTCATTTTCTTAGAGAAATACATTGAAATTTGACGAGCTTGCACTACTTCTCTTTTACGAGTTTTTGATTTAAGCATTTCTACCGGAAGATCAAAATAGTCTGAAACAACTTTTTGTATGTACTCGATAGAAACTTCGCGAGCCGTGTTCTTCACAAACTTATCTACCATCTGTCTAGCTAAATCAAGAGAAATCGCCTTTTTATTAAGAGAAGCTTGAGCAAGAAGACTAGTTAAAGCCCCTTCCATTTCTCTAACGTTAGTATTGATGCTATACGCCAAATACTCAACAACTTCTTTAGGCAAATCTATACCGCTTCCGTACATTTTCTTTTCTAGAATTGCTATACGTGTTTCTAGATCTGGTGTACTAAGGTCGGCGGACAATCCCCATTTGAAACGAGAAAGAAGTCTTTGCTCCATTCCTTGCATTTCAACAGGTGGTTTGTCTGATGTAAGAATTATCTGTTTTCCGTTTTGGTGTAAATGATTGAACACGTGGAAGAATACATCTTGTGTTTTTTCTTTTCCTGAGAAGAATTGAACATCGTCAATGATCAACACATCTATCATTTGATAAAAGTGAATGAAGTCTGCCGTTGTTTGATTCTTGATCGCATCAATGAATTGATGAGCAAATTTTTCTGAACCAACATAAAGAACAGTTTTATTAGGGAATTGATTTTTAATCGAAATTCCAATAGCGTGTGCTAAATGAGTTTTACCAAGTCCTACTCCACCATAAATTAACAATGGATTAAAGGCTGTACCTCCAGGCTTGTTTGCAACAGCATAACCTGAAGCTCTAGCAAGACGATTACAATCTCCTTCAATAAAGTTCTCGAAAGAATACGATGGATTTAAGTTGGACTCAACATTGACTTTCTTCAATCCAGGAATGATAAATGGATTTCTAATTTGATTCTCGTTCAAATTCAACGGCATATTGACCGGGTTGTTTTTCAACGATTTCTTGTTCAATGCAGGCAACTTTACTGTATAAGGAGTTGATTTCGTATTGTTATTCTCCATAACAATACTGTATTCCAAACGGCCTTCAGTACCCATTTCTTTCTTGATAACCTTTCTAAGTAAATCAATATAATTTTCCTCTAACCATTCATAAAAGAAATGAGATGGCACTTGGATGGTTAATGCATCGTTTTCAAGGCGCACTGGGATAATAGGTTCGAACCACGTCTTAAACGCTTGCAAAGAGATGTTGTCTTTGATTACTTTTAGACAAGAAGTCCAGGATTGTACGTGATCTTTGTTCATTTAATTTCTTTAATTATCGCCGATTTATAACCTTAGGACTTTTTTAGTATCCAAATATTTAACAATCGGCCGATTTTCGATTTCATTCAGTGAACAAATATTTACATAAAAAAGTGAAAAAAAAAACTGTTTTGCTATTGACTTTACGGAAATTTTTACATGCTTAAAATAACTTGTTTTTAATTGGTTGAAAATGAAAATCTTCACACGAAAATCACTTTTTTCTAACAAAATATAATTAAGATGTGAAACAGTAATCAATTTAAGTTGAAGTACGTAATCAACTACGGAGAACGAGACACTAATTTAGTTTTTTTTACCTTTGGTAACAATCCCACAATTACAAAAATGGAATTTTCTTTTACACACCAAACAAAGGTTAGAGTTCGCTACGGAGAAACCGACCAAATGGGATATTGCTACTACGGAAATTACGCACAATACTTCGAAGTGGGCAGAGTTGAAGCGTTAAGGTCTCTGGGTTTCTCTTACAAAGAACTTGAAAAACAAGGCGTTATGCTTCCTGTTAGTGAGTTTACTGTAAAATACATTCGCCCCGCGTATTACGATGACGAATTAACCGTTGTGACTTCTATAGTTAAAGTCGAAGGTCCGAAAATTACTTTTGATTATTATTTAAACAATGCGAATGGAGTCAAAATTGCTGAAGCTCAGACCCTTTTAGTATTTGTTAAAAAGGAGAACATGCGTCCCTGCAAACCTCCGTTGAATTTCACTGAATTAATGTTAAAACACCTCTTATAACATGGCCAATTTCAAGTTTGTTCCCAACGAGACTCTACCCATCAATTTACGATCAGGAGAAACGCGATTAGGAGAAAAGATTTACACCTATAAGGAAGCCAGTAAGGCGGACTTTTTAATACTAGGTATTTCCGAAGATATAGGTCCGCAATTTAATCTTGGAAACCCCGGAGCAAAGTTTGGTTTCAATTCCTTTCTTAGCACATTTTGCAACACCCAACACAATTCATTTATAGAAAGAGCCAAAATAGCTGTCATAGGAGAAATTATTCAGTTGAATGATTTCAATAATCAAAATTGTGTTCCGGAATTGGATGAATTGGTATACAAAACACTTAACGAACACCTTCTGCCCCATCAAAAGTTAATAGTAATTGGTGGAGGACATAACAATGCATACCCAATCATCAAGCACTTTTCTAAAAAAGGAAGTACTCATTCAATTAATATTGACCCACATGCCGATTGTCGAAAAACCGATCAAAGACACAGTGGCAATCCGTTTTCATTTGCACTTGAGGAAAAATCACTCAAAAGCTATTCCGTTTTCGGCTTACATGAAAATTACAACAACCAATTCTTACTTGACTTCTTAAAGAGCAACAATTGCAAGCACTCCTTTTTTGAGGATTACCTAGATAATTCACAATCCTTTTTGGACGATATAGAAAATCAGTGCAGTGCTATTCCAAATGGGGACAATCTATTATTGGACATTGATTTGGATTCGATCGCGAATATGCCCTGTTCGGCCTTTACTCCTTCTGGTTTCAATATTGAAGAAATTAGAAGAATAATAAGATTAACGGGTAAAACCAGATCTATCAGCTCCTTGCACCTTCCTGAAGGAGCGCCATTAACTGAAGAAGAAAACAAGTGGTACGGAAAAACCCTTAGTTATTTGGTACTCGATTTTATAAAGCAACAAATTATTTAACTAAATCTCTGTAAACACTACCATCAACACTGGTTTTATAGTTATATTTATGTGCATGGGAATCAAGAATAAAATCGGTGAAGCATTTAAGACAATCACAAGTCTATTCCCATTTCAATTGTTGATTGCCCATCTTAAATACAATTTGCTTTCCTTACTATATTGGGTTCTTCTTTTTGGAATTGTACTCGACGTAATCGCATCTAATTTCGGCATCCCCCTACTCTTTTTCTCTCCAGAATATTTGGGCGAAATTAGCAATTGGTCTTTTTTACTCCTCGGATTCTCGATTGGTGGATTTACAATGGGCTTTAATACCTATTCCTATATCCGATTAGCCCCATCATTTTCATTTCTCGCAACATTAAGTAGGCCTTTCTATAAATTCTGTATAAACAATGCGCTTATTCCCTTTGCTTTTAATGTTATTTTCATAGTTCAATTTAGCCGTTTTCAGTACAACGAAGAATTTGCAACTGCTGGAACCATTTTCCAATATGTGCTAGCCTATTTAGTGGGATATTCATTGTTTCTGCTTTTCTCCTTTGTCTATTTCTTTAGAATGAACGCAAGATCGGCAAGGAGTATCCTTGATTTAAGCCAAGAAATCGATGAAGAAAAAGTCGTTAAGACCATAATTCCAACTCGGGAGAAAAAGAAGCATTATATTCATAATGAACGAACCTATCTTTATTTAGGCAAGGGCTTTAAGTTTTATTCTAGTCGTAGTGGTCAACATTACAAAAAAGAAGTTCTCAATAAAATTTATCAAAAAAACAAAGTAAACGCCACTCTTTTCGAGACGGTAGCCTTGTTAAGCTTTGTTGGCTTGGGACTATTTCGTGGTTATACTTATTTTGAAATTCCAGCGGCTGTTAGCATTATCCTCTTGCTTACGATTGTACTCATGCTTTTTTCAGCACTCGTTTCGTGGCTACAAAAATGGGCTTATCCTGTAATGATATTAATTTTTGTCACGATGAACGTTTTATCGATTCACACCCCTTTTTTTAATTACAAGAATTACGCCTACGGAATTTCATATAAACCCGATACTCGTCCAGAATACTCGATAAAATCCATAGAAAAGTCATCGAACGCTGATTATTACAAGCAAACAACAAAAAGCAACATTCTTAAAATTCTTGAAAACTGGAAAAAGAAGACCGGACTCAAAAAACCTAAAATGATTCTTCTGAATGTTTCTGGTGGTGGTTCAAGAAGTGCAATGTGGGTGGTTAATGTGTTGCAAAACCTCGATAAAGAATTTGACCATCAAGTCTCTAGACATACCCATTTAATTTCCGGTGCCTCTGGAGGTATGATTGGAGCGGCGTATTATCGTGAGATTCACCTCCAAAATCAGATGGGTAAACTCGATAATCCTTTTGACCCTGTATATGCTGATAATATCGGCAAGGACGTATTAAATAGTTTGGCTTTTGCGTTGTGTGTCAATGACCTTTTCTTTAGGTATCAAAAAACAACTATTGACGGTGCAGAATATACAATCGATAGGGCCTATGCCTTTGAAAAGCAATTACACGATAACACAAATGATTTATTGAATGTAAATCTTAAGTACTATCAAAAACATGAACGCCTGGCCAATGTTCCAATGATGATTTTTAGCCCTACAATTGTAAATGACGGTAGAAGATTATTGATTGCGTCACAACCGTTGAACTTTTTAACTCAAAGCGAAGGCGGTCCTTCTAGAGCCAACAATAGTTTTGAAAACATAGATTATTTAAGCTACTTCAAAAATTCAAATCCTTCTAGTATTAGATTTAGTTCGGTCATGAGAGCAAGTGCCACCTTCCCATTTGTTTTGCCTATGGTAACACTTCCCACAAAACCTGAAGTGCAATTGATGGATGCTGGTTTGAGGGATAATTACGGAGCCAAGATTTCCTTTGAATACATGCACGTTTTAAAAGAATGGATTACAAACAATACATCTGGTGTGATTTTGATTCAAATACGCGACACTAAGAAAGTATTGGAAAATGATGAATACGCTCCAGTCTCGTTGTTTAAAAAATTCACCTTGCCATTTGGGAACATGTACAGCAACTTTCCAAAAACTCAAGATTTTGATCAAGAGCAATTAATGAAAATCGGGGCAAATGAATTTGATTTTCCTGTTGATTTAATAAGCTTTAATCTGAGAGAAAACAAAAAGGATTTAATATCTCTTTCCTGGCATTTAACGAGTCAAGAAAAGAAAAAGATCAAGGAAGCCTTCAACAGTAGGGACAATCAACACGCTGTATCACAGTTAAGAAGGGCTTTAAACCAACCTGTTATTGAACCTTAATATCTGTCAATACGGCGATTTTCGTTGCATTGCAGCCATCAGGAGACTGAGCACGACTTAGATTATAATTAAAAGTCATTTTTAAACCTTCAATTTTATACTTATCTGAAAGTCCGATTGGATAGATGCTAAAAACGATATCTCCTTCTCGAGTATTAATCAAAACATCACAAGCGTCCTTTGATAATTCAACAGTTCCATATATAGTATTGTCCACAGGTTCTCCTTTTTGAGGACGTCCCTGAGAGACTACTTCTGTTTCTGGTTCTTCAACAACTTGAGCCGCTTTTCTTTCTCGATGGCTTGCGCAGGATACTAAAACTAAACTCAAAGTGATAATTGCGATTTTCATGACGTTTATTTCTTTATTGGTAACTAGAATCATACCAAAATAAGGTTTTTTCTTTGTTATCGTGGATTGTAGTGCAAATAAAAAGGGTTCACAGCGAACTGAAAACCCTTAATAAAGCATTAATAACCTGTAGATTGAAATCAATAGCTTTTGTAATATTAACGTAAAAAAACAAGGTTTGTTTCAAAAACACCTTCTTTTATTTATCTTAATTGTTGTCCAAGACATTAATGACATCATTATCAACAATTAACAAACGAACTTTTATAAGTAAATCTGAACAGTGATTTTAACAATGAGTTTTGTAAGTAGCTTTGTATTGTATGTCAAAACATAGTCATTTAAAAGCTTTAATAAGATTGGTCGAAGATCCAGACGAGATTGTGTTTTCGCACATCCGATCAAAACTCATTGATTGCGGAAAGGAGGCCATCCCTTTTTTGGAAATGTCATGGGAAGAAGAAGATTTTGGTATACTATTTCAAAGTCGAATCGAAGACATTATTCACGACATTCAATTTGAAGAAGTTTGTGGATTGCTTTCCAAATGGCACGCATCAGATAATAAAGAATTGTTAGAAGGGGCATTGATTCTTTCTCAATTTCAATATCCAGGATTGGAAAGAGATTTAATTTTTGAAGAAATTCAAGAAATAAAACAAGCCATTTGGTTAGAATTAAGCCTAAAAAATACCGCAATGGAAAAAGTGCGGATATTCAACAAAGTATTTTACGGCAAATACGGCTTCAAAGGAGATTCAAAGCACTACCACTCCCCGCTTAATAGTTATATCAACACTGTTTTGGAAATGAAGCGTGGCAATCCCTTGTCCCTTTCTATCTTGTATAGCGTTATCGCACAAGAGTTGAAACTACCTATTTACGGAGTGAATTTGCCAAACCATTTTGTACTGGCATATATGGATGAAAATCACAGTTTAAAGGCCATAGGCGAACAAAATTCTCACGGTGTGCTTTTCTACATTAACGCTTTTTCCAAAGGGAGTCTTTTTGATGATTCAGAAATAAAACAGTTTTTGACTTCAATAAATACCGCTCATTTGAGAGGGTTTTTTGAACCATGCTCGCATACTCAAATCATCAAAAGGATGATAAACAACCTCATCAATTCATTCAAAGAGGTTGGCAATGCTCAGAAATTAGAAGAGCTTCAGATTTTAAAACAAATTCTAGATTAATTCAACTCAAAATCAATCTTTTTCTCCTTGATTTCCTTTATAAACTTGTTTGAAGGACTAATTTTCATATTTCTTGAAGGCATTTTGACTTTCATTCCGGTTAGTTCGTCGTATACAACAAAACTTATTGGACATTCGCCTGGATTTCCTTCACAAATCTTCAATAAACTCGATATCATTCCTTGATCTAAAGAACGGGCATTTATCCTCATTTCGAGATTTTTGACTTTTTTATCTCTCAATTCGTTTAGCAATTCAATGCTATGAACCACAAACTCCGGATCTTTTCTTCTAAACGGAACCTCAATTCTACCCGAAACGGCGATGAATAGATTTTCTTGAAGGAAATGTTTGTATTTGAGGTAGGTTTCTTTCCAGAAAAACAAGTCGTGTGAGTCGGTATAGTCCTCAATAAAGACCTTACCAAAGGGATCTCCGTGTTTTGAAACCCTGTGCTCAGCCAGATTAACAATTGCAGCAAAAGTCAGCTCACGACCTAGGTTTTTCTTTAAATCTTTAATATCAGCAATACTTCCTTTGCAAAAAGCATCTATTTCAACCTTGTAATCGTCAAGAGGGTGACCGGAAATAAAAATCCCTACCATCTCTTTTTCTCGATTGAGCTTATAGGAGCTATGCCACTCTTCAGTTGCTGGAATTACTGGTTCGGGCATTGTCGTACCAGAGGCCTCCCCAAACAAAGAAGCTTGAGAAGAATTTAAACTATCCTGATAATTAGCTCCGTATTTTACTGCGTTTTCAAGGAAGGATCTTCCCGAACCATCATCATAAAAATATTGAGCTCTATGTACGCCTTTAAAGGAATCAAAACCTCCAGAATAGGCTAGACTTTCCATGGCTTTTTTGTTACAAACTCTAAGATTGACTCTTTTGGTAAACTCAAAAACATTAGAAAACGAACCATTCTCTTTCCTTTCCAACATTATATTTTCAACGGGACCTTGTCCAAGGCCTTTTATGGCTCCAAGTCCAAACCTTACGGCACCTTCATT
>JBLIKY010000036.1:0-15042 GCA_047637535.1 Lentimonas sp. | reverse complement strand
TGCAAGACGTAATGGAAATATACCGGCTTGAGTGAAGAAGTCGTTGAGAGTTTCATACCTTCACTAAAAACAAAACCAGATGAGCACAACGAACAATATATCTAAAGGAGTAATTTGGACTTCTACGATTCTTCAAGCCTTGGTGATTGCCATGTTTTTAATGGGAGCCATAAATAATCTATTGCAGACTAAAATGGCTGTAAATGATACTGTCGATTTGGGCTACCCTGAAGCTTCAGTGTTTTATTTAGGAATCTTTTTACTCGTTGCTACCGTTTTGTACACTTTGCCAAAAACAACATTTTTAGGCGCAATTTTGCTTACAGGT
Organism: Lentimonas sp.; assembly: GCA_047637535.1. Taxonomy (GTDB): domain Bacteria; phylum Bacteroidota; class Bacteroidia; order Flavobacteriales_D; family Crocinitomicaceae; genus UBA2040. The sequence goes on along the minus strand of JBLIKY010000036.1, from coordinate 14,714 downwards.
TGGTTAGGTGGAGCTGTGGCTACACATGTTATTCATCAAGACCCGATGACTAACATAATTTTCCCTGTGATTTTTGGTATTTTGGTTTGGTTTAGTATTTGGCTAAGAAAAGCAAGTTTCAAATCAGTTTTGCCTTTCACCAAGAAATAAGCAAATAAAACAATCAAGGAGCTGATTTTAATGGCGGTCGATTTACTTTTTTGTTAACACCCAAAGTTCAACCTCCTCAGCATCTCTCCAATTCTGATCTCGTTTTGTTTTATCTGAAGCTGATTTCACCTTTCTTTTTAGACATTTTTCCAAGATAAATCTTCCGCCATCGGCGAGTTCTTTTTCAATTGGATTTTCTTTAGCTACCTCCGTAATTTGAGCTAGGTTGGAAAACAATATGACCAATTTCCCTTCAGGAAGAAGTCTTTTTGATGCCTCAGTAAAAAAATCAGGGAACAATTTATCGTTGTAATAAATGGCCTCGTCTATTCTGTCTAAATCACGAGTTTCAGGCAACCAAGGAGGGTTGAAAACGATCAATTCAGTCGGTTTTTCCCATTTTCCAAAAAGGGAGTCAAAGTCCAACTCTATCTTGCGAGAAAGCTTTGTTTCTCCCATGAATTCTGTAAGTCCAACAATTGCATTTGGGTTGATATCTGTCCCAAAAACTTTTTGAAAACCGTGTTTTACCAGCTGCAAAGAAAGAACTCCACTACCTACTCCAACGTCTATTGCCGTTTTCTTGGGTCCTTCGTATCGGGTTAGCCAATTGTCAAACAATATCAAATGATCAAATCGAGTCGGGAAATACGTGCCGTAATACGGTTGAACTTTATTTCTTAAAACCGGAATAGAAATCCCATTTTGATACCACTGCCAAGAACTATTCAAACCTTGTACCTGCGGAAAAGTCAGAAAGAAATCTGAAGTGTCTGGATACAATTTCTTTAACCAACCTATGGTAGGTGACTTTTTTACAGCCAATTTATGATTTACAATTTCGATTAAAATCAAATTAGACAACTTTTTGTATTCCGAACGGTAAGCTCTTTGTTCTTTAAAAGTAGTGTTGGGTAATTTTCTTTTTAAATGGCTGTGCAACTCTCTTAGCAAATACAAGCCATTGCTGTATATAGAAGTGATTACGACAGGTTTTCCTGCTTCCAACAATTCAATAGTGCTCTTAATATCCGATTCACGGACAAACAATGCAGTTTCCTTTCCTGGAACAATGGATTGGGGTTTATTTATCTTTAAATCTGTAATCATATTCTTCTTCTTTTGTTCAATTGAAACACACAAACCCTTCTAAACTAATCGTATAAAATCATCAGAATCAAGACCTAATTTTGATTTCTTAAGAATTTCTTCAATAAAAATCAGTTAAAATCAACAGATAAATTATACCTTGCCAAAGATACTTTATATAAAACCAATACTATGTATTACTACTATTGAGTATCTAATAAAAAGGCGAATAACGATCAAGCCTCTTTAAAAGGACTTAAAATGTTAATATAAAGTCCTATTATAAAATTCAAAAACATGAATACAAATCTCAACTTAGCTGTCTTAATCGATGGTGACAACATACCTTCTGCTCACGTCAAAGAAATGATGGAAGAAATTGCCAAATACGGAAATCCAACGATCAAACGTATTTATGGTGACTGGACCAATCCTCATTTGACAAAATGGAAGAATATGTTACTTGAAAACGCCATTACTCCCATTCAACAATACGGATACACAACCGGAAAAAACGCAACAGATTCAGCGATGATAATCGACGCGATGGACATACTCTACACCGGAAAAGTAAACGGTTTTTGTCTTGTTTCCAGTGACAGTGATTTTACTCGATTGGCTACACGACTCCGAGAGGCAGGAATGCAAGTCATCGGAATAGGTGAAAAGAAAACACCAAACCCTTTCATCGTGGCCTGTGACAAATTTATCTACATTGAAATTCTTAAAAGTCAAACCGAAAAGAAAAACGACGCAAACAAAGACTCCAGTAAATCAAACATCGATAAGCTGACAAAAAAAGAAATCAACCTAATAGCAACCACTATTTCAGATCTTTCCGACGATGACGGATGGGCATTCTTAGGTGACGTTGGAAGTTTACTGCAAAAGAAACAACCAAATTTTGATTCTAGAAATTATGGCTTCGAAAAACTGACTCCACTAATAAGGTCAATTGGCAAATTCGAACTCGAACCAAGACAAAATGCTGGGGGAAAAAACAAATTGATTTTTGTGAGAAATAAAGAGTAAAGATAGTTGTTACGCACTAGTTAGAAAATAACCATTAATACTTCAGCTTTTCTTCCAACCAATTAAACTTAAGGTTCGTTAAATATTCAGATCGCAGTTTTGCTATCTAACTGACTAACTATAATATTCACTAACACTAAAAGATTATGTATTACTACACACACGCAAAAATTACTCTACTTTTTTTTACATTAATAAGCACCTCTCTTTTTAGCCAGGGGATTTCATTCGAACGAGTTCTAGCTCCTGCCCCAAACAAAGATGCTGTAATTGATGCTTTATCTTATTCGTCTTCCGAATACTCGGACGTCGACGGTGATGGGGACCTAGATCTTTTTGTTATAGGAAAAAATCTCATTGGTTTTGATGAGACTATTTTGTTTTTAAATGATGGTGATGGAAATTTCTCTAAATCACTTGACAATAATTTTGTTGCTGTTGCATCTGGTGATGTCGACTTCGCTGATATCGATGGTGATGGGGACGAGGACTTATTAGTACTCGGGTATAACGCCTCAAGCAACAACTCAATGCTCTATTTTAATGATGGAAATGGCATTTTTGCTCTAAACCCAGGTGCTGGTTTGCCAAGCATAGAATCTGGTCAAAGCGCTTTTGGGGACTTAGATGGTGATGGTGATTTGGATTTAATCATTAATGGATACACAAAAAGCAACTCTACTGATATCACTAAACTTTATTTAAATAACGGTTCCGGCAACTTTAGTTTAGTAGTTGGCGCGACATTTACTGGGGTTACATATAGCACGACAAACCTTTTTGATTGTGACGGAGACAATGATTTAGACCTATTAATAACAGGACTCAGTCAATCAGGAAAAATATCTGAATTGTATTTAAACAACGGAAGTGCGTCATTTTCTTTAGTCACTGGAACAACTTTCCCGACATTATGGTACGGTTCTGTCCAAACTTTTGATGCTGATGGAGACCAAGATCTTGATGTATTCATTGCAGGAAATGATGAAAATTCTACTTCAGTTGCTCATCTCTATATCAATAACGGTAGTGGCGTTTTTAGCCAGCAATCGCCTAATCCTTTTATAGGAATGCAGGTCGGTGATATCTCAATCGGAGACATAAACGGTGATACAAAACCAGATATTTTCTACACAGGATTTGCCGAAAACGGGGCTGAATTGGCTCAGGTTTTCACTAACGATGGTTTTGGAGTTTTCACGCTTGCCAATCACCCAGAATTAGATGGCGTTCACTTTTCGCACAATTCGTTATTTGATGTTGATGGAGACGCCGATCTTGATCTTATTTACAGTGGTTTAAACCTTCAGGGTACTAATTCTACTGTATATGCCCTAAACGATGGTGCTGGGCTATTTACGGTGTTAAAAGAAAGTCCATTCCTCGGACTTCAAAGCGGAAATTCTTCAATTGTTGACCTAAACGGTGATGGAAACAAAGAATTGATTATTTCAGGAATCGATGAATTCCTTACCCATCAACACCAAGCGCTTAGTTATCAAAACAATGAATTTCAGCCCTTCCCTTCTTTTAATTTTCCAGGTTACGAATATCTTTATTTTGAGTTTGCAGATGTTGATGGCAACTCATCTCCAGATGTTTTTTTATCAGGAAGAAATGCCTCTAGTCAATACGTGACTGAACTATATACCAATGATGGGTCTGGATCCTTTACTTTAAAACCAAATACTTTTGTCTCAGGCAACAATGGAGACATAAATACTGTAGACGTAAACAATGACGGATTTATAGATTTATTTGTTACTGGTTCAACAAATGCCAAATTGTATTTAAATGATGGAATTGGAAATTATGTTGCCTTTGGCAGCAGCATTTCTGGAGTTAAAAACAGTGCCGCTAAGTTTGGTGATTTAGATGGAGACAACGACCTTGATTTAATCCTAACAGGTAGAAATTCTTCCAATCAAAATATTTCTAAAATGTATTTAAACGATGGTCTCGGTAATTTCACAATAGCTCCAGGGACTCCTTTCGTTGCTGTTTATTATTCTTCAATTTTATTAGTAGACATCGATGAAGATAATGATTTAGACGTGGTAATATCGGGAGTAAATCAGTCAAATATTGAAACTACCAACATTTACCTAAATGCAGGAAATGGGACTTTTACTTTGAGTCCAAACAATTTCTTGTCTGCCTATTATTTAGGAGATATGATAGCAAAGGATTTTGATAGCGATGGAGATCTTGATCTGATTTTATGCGGTTACGCAAGCAATAATATATTTACTGAAATTTATCAAAACGATGGACTTGGAATATATACATTACTACAAAACACGGCTCTTCATGACATAGCATATGGAAAAATTTGTGCTGAAGACTTTAATAATGACGGTAAAACCGATTTATTGATGGTAGGGAGTGGCGCAGTAAGAATGAGTTTTCTTTACAAAAACACGTATGCTTGTTCGCCTAGCTCCGGATTAGATGAAGTTATAGCTTGTGTCGAACATACATGGATTGATGGAATCACGTACACCGAATCAAACAACACAGCTACCCATGTTTTACAAAATCAAGATGGTTGTGATTCTACGGTGACACTTAATCTTACTATAAACAGCGTCGATATTACCGTTGATGCCCAAGACCCTATTCTAACGGCTAATTCAAATACCGGAGATTATCAATGGGTGGATTGTAATGATAATTATGCCGAAATTCCTGGTGCTATAAGCCAAAGCTTTACACCTTCTGCAAACGGCTTGTACGCCGTGATCATTGAAGGCAATACTTGTTCGGATACCTCAGACTGCTATATTATTCAAAAGATCGGAATTTCTGAAAATGAAGACCTTGTCAACATCTTAGCCTACCCAAATCCAACAAGCGGACTTTTGACCCTAAATAATGAGAAAATGAAAGCGCTAAACCTAATTGTCCATGATTTACATGGAAGGCAATTGATGCATCTTATCGATGTGCGTTCTAATGAAATTCAGATTGACTTGAGTAACTTATCAAATGGGATTTACCTCTTAGAAATCTCAAATGAAAACAGTAAGGTTTTTCATAGAATTCAGAAGCAGTAAAAAAAATAGAAATTAGAAATTAGAAATCAAAACTTCTTATTTCTAATTTCTTATTTAATTAACTCTCGCAATCATCAATCCATCACGGATCGGAAGAAGCACATTTTCCACCCTTGGATCATTGTGAATTTTATCATTGTATTCAATAAGTGCAGCAGTTGAAGTATCTTTTTCGTTGATTTCTTCAACTACCTTTCCTGACCACAAAACGTTATCAGCAATGATGTAACCACCCGGGCGAACTTTGTCAATCACTAAATCAAAGTAATTGCAATAATTTTCTTTATCAGCATCTATAAAAACGAGATCAAAAGTCTGGTTTAATTCGGGAATTATTTGATTTGCATCCCCTATTTTCATTTCAAGTTGATTGCCGTAAGCGCTTTCTTTGAAGTAGCCTTCTACCCTAGTTTGGAGTTCTTCATTGACATCAATTGTCGTTAGTTTTCCATCGTTTGTTAAGCCTTCTGCCAAGCACAATGCTGAATAGCCGGTATAGGTTCCTATTTCCAATATTTGACTTGGACAAAGCATTTTTGAAATCATGCTCAAAAACCTCCCTTGTAAATGGCCTGAAAGCATTCTTGGTTGGAGAACTTCTAAATAAGTCTCACGATTTACTTTCGTAAGAAGCTCGTTTTCATCGCTTGTATGTTGATGTGAATATTCATCTAGTCTTTTGTCAAGAAATTCCATTTATTAAACTTTTCTTAAAGTTAAAAAAGAAAGTGCCAAGTGCCATGATTTTGACCTTTGTTTTCACTTCTCAATTTATAACTTTGCAGCATGAAGACAAATAGCATCGAAGGTTATTGCGCCATGGGCGTTTATGGTGGGAAAACCGAACACAACATGGGTACCCTTTGGAGATCGGCCTTCATTCTTGGCGCTTCTTATATTTTTACGGTTAAGAAAAAGTACAAAAAACAGAGTTCGGACGTTGTCAGAGCCTGGTCCCGCATACCATTGTTTCACTACAAAGAATTCGATGATTTGTTAAGCAACATCCCTTACGATTGCAGAATTATTGGGGTTGAAATTGACGATCGAGCCGAAGATTTGCATTCTTTTGTTCACCCAAAAAGAGCTATTTACATTCTTGGTGCCGAAGACAATGGCTTACCGCCTTATGTGCTGGAAAAATGTCATTTTATCGTTCGTCTACGCGGAAATTCTAGCTTAAACGTTGGGGTAACTGGGAGTATCGTTCTTCACGACAGAGCCAGTAAAACGGATAGTACTTTGCCTGCTTATCATGCGAACAAATAAGAAGTTAGAAATAAGAGTTTAGAAGTAATAATTTCTCCTTTCTAACTTCTTATTTGGTAGGGAGTTAGAATACGAAACATTTTTTAGAATAATTTTAGTTATATTTGAATTGATCAGGATGCTTATTAATCTTGATTCCTTGACTACAAACCATTGCTCATCAAGTGAGTAATTATATTAAATTCTTTATGAAAACTTTAACGCTCATCATTACTATGTGTTTAATTGCAGGCCACAGCTTTGCAGAGGATACCACAATTAATTTTAGAAAAGTCAAATATTCTGAAGTGTTTGATTTAGCTAAAAAAGAACAAAAAAATGTATTTCTCTATTTTCACTTTGATGGTTGTTCGGTTTGTAAAAAAATGGAAAACACAGCCTTTTTAGACAAAAATGTTGCTGAATACTTCAATGAAAATTTTGTTTGCTTCGAGGTGAATACTCGCGAGGGAGAGGGAATCGAAACGAATAAAATATATAATGTGCATTTGCACCCAACTTTCATTTATTTAGATAAAAATGCGAATGCTTTACACAGTGCAATGGGAGGTTTTAGTCCAGAAAATTTTATTCAGCAAGCAAAGGATGCGTTTGACCCGACAAAAAACTTGTCTCGCTTTTCAGAACAGTATAAAAACGGCAATCGAGATGCTGATTTCCTATTTGAATATTGTTACAAGCTAAGAGATGTTGACCTACTTGATCCTTTAATTATCAATGAATATCTAAAAACACAGTCTAGAGATGACTTAAAAAAAGAGAAAAATATCAAATTCATTTATGAGTTTGCTATTCTTCAATATTCCATCGCAATTCCTTTTGAAAGTATAGCCTTTCAATTTCTTCTTGAGGAAAAAGACCTATTTACCAACTACTTTGAATCCGATCAGCTTGACACAAGAATTGTGATGATAACAGATGGGACAGTTGATCAGGCAATAAATGAGGAAAATCATGAATTGTTTAACAAGGCAATTAATATTCTCAAAGATTTTGACAATGGAAAAGCCTATTTATATAAAAACATGGAAGGAGTACTCATGGCGGTTTTGGACAAAAAGAATTTAGTCTTTCACGCAAACATGGCCTATTACAAGAAATTAGGCGATGACGAAAAACATCGACTAACGTTAAATGAGCATATTGCCAGCATTTGGGATGACTCAGAGGCATTGAATTCTATGGCTTGGGACAATTACCTTAATTTTGATGATGCCGAAAGTCTAACGTCAGCAAAAAGTTGGGTAGAGAGGTCAATTGATTTGAATCCAAACTACGCCAACACGGACACTTATGCTTCTATTCTATATAAATTAGAGTTGTTTGAAGAGGCATTGACACAAGCAGAGAAAGCAATTTTAATAGCCAAAGACAAAGGTTTAAATTATAATGAAACAAGCGAATTGATAAATAAAATAAAGAAAAAGTAAAAGTAAAGGTTGATTAATATTCTAAGTCTGTTACATCTTAAAATCATCAATTTCTGATTTCTAACTTCTAATTTCTTACTTTTCACCTGACACTTCGTTAGCCTCCCATCCCTTGCATTTTCTTCATCATACCCATCATGTTTTTAGGGTTGCTCATCATTTTCATCATTTTACGCGTATCGTTGAATTGTTTCAGAAGTTTATTTACTTCTTGAATATTCGTTCCGCTACCTTTTGCGATTCTGTTCTTTCGCATTCCATTGATGAGGGTAGGATTGGCTTTTTCAGCCGGGGTCATTGAGTGAATAATCGCTTCAATGTATTTGAAAGCATCGTCATCGATATCAGCGCCTTTCATTGCTTTTCCAACACCGGGAATCATGCCCATGAGGTCTTTCATGTTCCCCATTTTTTTAACCTGTTGAATCTGGCTTAAAAAGTCATTAAAATCGAATTGATCTTTTTGTATTTTTCTTTGTAGTTTCTTCGCTTCTACTTCGTCAAACTGCTCTTGTGCTCGTTCAACCAAGGAAACAACATCTCCCATACCCAAAATACGATCTGCCATTCGGCTTGGGTAAAAGACATCTAAAGCGTCCATTTTTTCACCCGTTCCAACGAACTTAATCGGCTTGTTGACCACGGATTTGATAGACAAAGCAGCTCCACCACGAGTATCCCCGTCTAATTTGGTAAGAACGACTCCATCAAAGTTGATTTTTTCGTTAAAGGCTTTCGCTGTGTTTACGGCATCTTGTCCTGTCATAGCATCGACAACGAACAATGTCTCAGTTGGATTAATTGCTGCCTTTACTGCTGCAATCTCGTCCATCATTTTCTCATCAATGGCCAATCGACCTGCTGTATCGACAATAACTACGTCAAACCCTTTAGCTTTCGCGTGCTGTACAGCGGCCTTTGCTATTTCAACCGGATTTTTTTCTTCTTTGTTTGAGAATACCTCAATGCCCAATTGTTCACCCAAAACGTGCAATTGATCTATCGCTGCCGGACGGTAAACATCACAAGCAACAAGCAAAGGATTCTTTCCCTTTTTGTTCTTTAAGTAAGAAGCCAATTTCCCAGAGAAGGTGGTTTTACCAGAACCTTGCAAACCGGACATCAAAACAACCCCTGGGCTGCCTTTGACATTTATTTCGACTTCATTACTACCCATTAAGGCTGCCAATTCTTCGTGACAAATTTTTGTCATCAATTGTCCAGGAGAAACGGCTTTAAGAACGTCTCGCCCAAGTGCTGCTTCTTTTACTGTATTGGTAAATTCTTTCGCAGTTTTAAAGTTGACATCGGCATCCAACAAGGCGCGTCGTACTTCTTTCAAAGTTTCGGCTACGTTGATTTCCGTGATTTGTCCTTGGCCTTTTAAGACTTTAAACGCTTTTTCAAATTTATCGGTAAGATTTTCGAACATACTTTGGGCAATTTTGAGGGTACAAAATTAGAAAAAACAACTGACTTTTCTTGCCTTTCAGCCTAATTTTTAGGCTTTCTTATTATAGTTCGAAGATTAGTCTTCTTTCTTTAATTTTCTGATTTTGATATTAAGGTAACCAAAAGTCAGCGTCATAACAGGAGAAATGAGGTTAAAAAAGCAGTACATCCAGTACTCACCCGTCGCTACACCCAGCACAGTGGATTGAGTTGCCCCGCAAGTATTCCAAGGAATAAGCACTGAAGTTACGGTTCCAGAATCTTCTAAGGTTCGGGATAAATTCTCGGGTGCCAAACCTCTTTCTTCATAGGTTTCGGCAAACATTTTTCCAGGAACTACAATCGCCAAATATTGATCAGAGGCAGTTGTATTGAAGAAGAGACAAGTACCTACGGTTGCCGCGATGAGCGAACCCGTCGAATGAACCCCTTTAACAATGGATTGAGTTATTCTATGAAGAATTCCTGTAACCTCGAGCACACCGCCGAAAGTCATTGCGCAGATCACAAGCCAAATGGTGTTCATCATCCCAAACATTCCACTAGTAGACAAAAGATCTGACACGGCTTGATTAGAAGAATCTATAGAAACCGCATTCGACATAGACTGAAACAAGGTGATGTAGGCTGCTTCTGCATAATTTTGAGTTTCACCTGCAATGGTTTGAACCAATTCAGGTTGAAAGATAATGGCAAAAACTCCACCAAGCAGCGAACCGATAAACAGAGCAGGCAATGCAGACATCTTCTTAACTATCAAAAGAATAACTGCAACAGGCACTAGAAATAGCACTGGGGATATATAGAATGACTCCTGTAACGCAGTCATCATAGTCTCGACCTGTTCTTGACTGCCTTGAGCATCCGTATTCAATCCCAAAATCAAGAAAATAATTAAGGTTATCCCTATACTCGGGAAGGTGGTATACGCCATATATTTGATATGAGTGAAAAGATCCGTTCCCGCCATGGCTGGAGCCAAGTTTGTCGTGTCGGACATCGGTGACATTTTATCACCAAAGTAAGCACCAGAAATTATTGCACCTGCGACCATTCCTTCTGATAAACCAAGTGCTACCCCGACACCCAATAGAGCGACACCCACTGTTGCAACAGTACTCCAGCTACTTCCTGTTGCCAATGACACAATCGCACTAACAATGCAGGCAGCGAGTAAAAATATGGTTGGGTTTAGAATCTCAAGTCCGTAGTAAATCATCGTTGGCACAATTCCCGAGATCATCCAGGTACCGGACAATGCACCGATCATTAATAAAATCAAAATGGCAGACATGGCTGATTTTAGACTCTTGACAACGCCTTTTTGCATTTTACTCCAAGAATACCCTAATCGTTTTCCGATGAAAGCCGCAACTCCCGCAGCTAGCAACAAAGCAATTTGATTGGCCCCTCCGGTTGCATCGTCTTTAAAAAAGTAGATATTGAATGCCAATAGCCCGATTAAAAAGAGAAGAGGTGAAAAGGCTACAATTAATGATACCCTTTTAGGAGAATTTTTAGACATTTTAGCAAATATTTTACCCAAATATAAAAATCTTAGGGCAATAAGCCTTCTTATCCCTTTTTGCCTTTGTAAAACAGCATTAGTAAAACGGGCAAAATAGTTATGTCCGCAATTAGGGCCACCATCAAGGTCATGCAAAGCATTATACCCATCAACATAGTACCTACGAAACTTGAGAAAATAAGCAATACGAAACCAGCACACAAGATGAATGTGGTTAGAACCATGGCTTTTCCTGTTACCAAATAACTTCTTTTTAAAGAATAGATGACAGATTTGCCCTTTAAAAGTTCATTTTTAAACTTCCCTAAATAATGAATCGTATCATCCACAGCTATTCCAAAAGCAATCGTGAAAATTATAGCCGTGCTTATTTTAAGATGAATATTGAAGTAACCCATTACCCCTGCAACAAAAACCAGCGGGATTAAATTGGTTACTACACTGATCAAAACAATGGATAAAGACCTATACAATAATCCCATTATTAATGCAACAATTAACACAGAAATAGATAATCCCTTGATTAGGCTTTGGGATAAGTAATTCAAGTTCTTATCGATTAAATGCGCTGTTCCTGTTACGGTAAAATCAACATCTTTTTCTATTTTTTCTTTTACCAAGAAATCTTCAAAAGCTTTGTTTCGCTTGGTGATTTCAATATTCCCTAGGTCACCCGTGGTTGCACTTAAACGAGAAGTTGTGGCATTACTATCAATAAGCGCTGAGTACAATTGCCCCTTAGCGGCAAACTTTATCGCTCTTCGTATTGACCTCATCTCTCGATTGTTCTTTGGAAGGCAAAAATATTCTACCTGGCCTGCGTGTTTGCTTCGGTTGATAATTTTTATGGTTTGTACGAGCGAAACAACGATCCTGGCTTTGTATGTAATTCTTAAATAATCCTCCACCTTTTCCATCTCTCTTAAGACATCAAGATCAAAAAAGGCTTTTGTTGTATCCTTTAAAGTTACGGCAATCTCCAGAGGCCTTACCCCTCCGTAATTTTTGTCGAGAAACAAAAAATCTTGCTTTAATGGTTCGTCCTCAAAAAGATCGTCCATCAAATAGTTGTTGGTTTCCATTTTTGACATACCGATGAGGCTGACGACAACGACTATTCCGCCATAAAGCAATACTCGTTTAGGGTGCTTTATCACCCAAACAAACCACTTGGAGAGTTTGGCCTTCCAAAACGGGTCATCTGTGTTGGGGCGAATGTATGCTGGATTAGGAAGAAAAAATATAAGAACCGGCAGCAATAAAAAAGTCAAAACGAAGGCAATCAACACCCCTACTCCCGTAATGAAACCGAATGCCTGCAAAGGCTGAACATCGACAAAGTAAAGACTAAAAAACCCTATGGAAGTGGTAACTGAAGTCAAGAAAGTAGCCAAACCAACTTCTTTAATCGTTGTTTTAATAGCACTTAACTTCCCTTTCCCTGATCGGAATGCATCCAAATACCTGGATAAAAAATGGATCACATCTGACATTGCAACCACGAAGATTATAGATGGCATGGTGGACATAATTACATTTATCGGTTCGTCATACCAACCAATAAAGCCCATCACCCAAATTAATGTGCCGACTATGATGACTTGAGGAAGTAATAAACCCCATAAAGAACGGAAAGCAATATACAAGAAGATGGCAATCATCAGGAAGCTCAATGTTACAAATAGGAGCATTTCAAATCCCATTTTTTCTAAGTAATACTTTTGCCCAACTGTGCGGCCAGCCATTCTTAATCGCTCGAAATCAAAATCTTCTGTGATTTTATAAATTTCAGAGACAAGTTCCTCACTTTTGTTTTTACTTAAAAAGTCCTCGTGCTTGACATAGATGCAAAGTGATCTTCCATTCTTAGAAATAAGGGTGTTTAGTAGCTCCTCGTTTTCGAAAATATTCTTTTTGGATTCTTTTAAATCAAGAGAATCCATGTTAAAGTAGGGGCGTTGACTCGAACCTCCGTTTGAATAAAGAAAAATCTCATTTTCATGGACCAAACTTCTGACAAAAGTCACCCGTTTAATTTTCTCAATTTTCTTTGAGAATCGAGAAACTTCTTGCAAGAATTCTTCATTAAAAACCCCCTTTTCTCTCTCGAGAGCAATCAGTAAGAAGTCATTGTCAGACTGAAAACGAGCACGGTGTTCGAAGAAAAAATCAGTCTCTGGGTCATTACTCGGAAAGAATTTCTCAAAGTCATAATCAAAGTGCAAATTAGAAAATTGAAACACTAAAAATGTCGTGACTGCAACAATAAAAACCGTTACTCCTATTGAAATTGATTTGAATCGACTTTCGTCAACGTTTTTAAACATTTTCTCTTTTTTAATAGGTGTAAAGTTAAAAAACACATCAATGATGTAACCTTTACTTTTTCTATTAGTCTATAAATTAACATTTATTAATCTGGAAGGTCTTTAACCGCGCAAGTCAATTTCAATAAAGTTGAGATCTCCTCTTTGAAGCCATGTAATTATTTGATTCACGTGCAAACTAAAGCAGGTGTAAGTCGAACAAAATTTTCAAAACTATAAGTCAACTGTTTATAACTACTTTGAGCATAGTTAGCACCTCTTTGTCGTGGGACTTATCTTTGCACGTATCAAATTTTAAGTCCTTTCATGAAATACCTTTTATTCCTCTTTTCGCTTTTTAGTTTCATTTCATTTTCACAAGAGTTCACTGATTTAAACCCAGAAGAAAGGGCTTACCTCTACCATGTCGTTAAAAAATCGCCGATTTTAGACAATAACATGGGGAGGTTTTTCACTTATACCGGTCCAGACATTCGATTAAAAAATGGTCAAATCCATTACGATTCGATTGAAGAACTCATGATTAACCAACCGGATTTATTGACCATTCGCAAATCAGAAATCGCAAAATCTCCCAAAGGACTTCTTGCCGAGGCAGCAAACAAAATGGCAATTTGGCAACTAAACAAAGCCTTGCTAGCCTATCGAGCAGAGGACGGCAGTAATACCCAAGTCGAACTTTTTAATGAGTTCCAAAATACACTCCTCGGACATTTACCATTATCGGCTACAAAGAAAAAAGATGATTCGGTTTTTGTTCATCCAAAAATCTACAATGTACTGAACCCGAGTCTAGCCTTAAATGAAAAAATCGCCATGCTTGAAGGTTTTCGTTTTTTAAATTTCAGCGAAAGAAAAGATGTGTTGGATGCCATTTCTTACTCGACCAATCATTTTGTGGAGAAAAGAGCTAGACAAATCTTCTTAGAATTAGGAGGCGAGGTCGACATTTTTACAAACATTTTGATTGCAGCTGGTGACGGAAGCAATACTTCAGGTCTACTCGAAGAAAGGGAAAAAGACGAAAAAGGCCGTTGGAACAGAGGATTGCCAAAAGCTGTGGGTTTGTTTCCTTACCAACTTTCTATAGTCGAGACAGAGAATAAAAACAAAAGAATTACGAAGCGAATTGAGCCAGCTCGAATCGCCCTATACGACTTTGAGACAGTCGGCAATAACAGATTGACCAACCTTCATTTTGACGTTTGGGGTTACAATGCAAAGAAGCAAACTACTGTTGTTCTTGAAAAAAACGGTAAGAGTTATCGTTTGTTTGGTTCGGGCGAAACCCGTTTTCTTTCCCCAGATTCTGCATTTGGCAGTGGTGGGACTTATCAATCTATAATTGATGAAATGGAGAAAGAGAAAATCGGTGATTTAA
>JBLIKY010000035.1:0-15074 GCA_047637535.1 Lentimonas sp. | reverse complement strand
TGCGAACTGAAGGCGTAATCGGCTTTTTCAAATACGTCGAAGCAAGTTACCAGCACTTTATGCAGACCATGGTTCAGAGCAACCCAAAGGAAGCCTTGCTTTTTGTCTGTATTTCTGTCTTTTCAGCCTTTTTATTGAAGAACCTTTTTAGATACGCTGCTGTTTGGTGTCAAAGCGAGTTAAGAATGGCTGTGGTAAGGGACGTAAGAAGCAAACTTTACGAGAAAATTCTTCGACTTCCACTTTCTTTTTACTCTGACGAGAAAAAAGGGGATTTGATTTCGCGAATGAATAGCGATGTAAATGAAATTGAGGTAGGTGTGATTTCGATTTTGGAATTGGTCTTTAGAGAACCGATTTCGGTAATCATGCACATTAGTATTTTAATTTACTGGAGTCCTCAATTGACCTTGTTTTCATTTATCCTACTTCCCATTTCTGCATTTTTTATATCCAAAATCGGGAAAAGTTTAAAGCGAACAGCTCAGCAAGAAAAGAAGGAATTGGGCAACTTAAATTCATCGCTGGATGAAACTTTAGGGGGCGTAAGAATAATTAAAGCCTTTAACGGGATAAAACAAGTACAGGCTTCTTTCGAAAAAATCAACCTTCTTCATCAAAAACTAACTACAAAGTCCTTTAGAAAACGAGATTTGGCATCTCCGCTTAACGAAACCTTAGGCGCAGGGGTCATGCTATGCATTGCTTGGTTTGGCGGAAAAATGATTCTCACTGGTGCTAGCGGAAGTTTATCTGGGGAAGAATTCATTGCCTTTATCATTGTTTTCTCTCAATTGTTAAGACCCATTCAGGGTATAGCAAATCAGGTTTCTGTACTCAACAAAGCGTCTGCTTCTCAAGACAGAATCAATGAGATTTTGGATACCGATGAGAAGATAAATGACATCGCCGATCCTATCGCGTTGACAGAACTTAAACACGGAATAAAGTTTGAAAGCGTATTCTTCAAATACAAAGACGACTGGGTGATTAAGGATGTAAGTTTTGAAGTGCCAAAAGGCAAAAAGATTGCCTTGGTTGGAGAATCAGGCAGTGGAAAATCAACTTTAGCCGATTTATTGCCTCGTTTTTACGATGTTAATGGAGGACGAATCATGTTTGATGATGTCGACATTAAGAAGGCTAAAACACTCGAATTGAGAGACCATATTGGTATTGTTTCGCAAGAATCAATTTTATTTAACGATTCCGTAGCCAATAATATCGCTTTTGGTATGCTGGATTCTTCCAGAGAAAAGATAATTGAAGCCGCTAAAATTGCGAATGCTCATGAGTTTATCTCTTCCATGGAAAACGGCTACGACACCAATATTGGGGATGGCGGAAACAAACTTTCTGGCGGACAAAAACAAAGACTAAGCATAGCTAGAGCCGTGCTTAAAAATCCAACGATACTTATACTCGATGAGGCCACTTCGGCGCTGGACACAGAGTCTGAAGCTTTGGTGCAAGATGCCTTGGAAAATTTAATGACCAACCGTACCTCCCTAGTTATTGCTCATCGCTTGAGCACCATTCGAAATGCCGATAAAATCATCGTTTTATCAAAAGGTGTTATTGCAGAAAGTGGAACTCATGACGAATTAATTGAAGCCAAAGGATTGTACCACAAATTGTGCGCAATGCAAGGAATGAACAGCTAGTTAAAAGATAAAAAACTAGTTGGATTGATGGGTTTTTGTTCGTGCCACAGCTCAAAATGTAAATGCGGACCACTGGTGTTCTCTCCAGAACTACCTACGATGGCAATCGGATCACCTGTTCTTACCTTTTGACCTGTTTTTTTTAAATTCACCTTGTTGTGCTTGTAAACCGACATGTACCCATTGCTGTGTAGCAGAATAATAAAATTTCCATCCTCTTTGGAGTACCCCGAATAAACAACAACTCCAGTCATGCAAGCCAGAACAGATGCATCTTTTTTGGCAACAATATCAACTCCAGGATGCCTATTTGGGTGAAATTCCTCGGACAAAGTTCCCTTAATCGGAGTATGGATTTTTAAGGAAGAATTCTCACTCGGTGAAGCATTTGGATTTTTGTAATCCGATTTTACTTTTTCTGCCAATGATTCTTCATCAGCCGAAGAAGTAGTGTTGAACTTCTTGACGTCAACTGCTTGCAAGCTGTCGTTTACTTTAACTGCTAAATCAGGGCTCAATTTTCCCAACATTACATTCTGTAAATTGACAATGAAGGACTCTTGTTGAGTGATTTTGGCCTTTAGTTCGTTTATCATTATCATCTGAGCGGTCAGCTCTTCCCTTTCTATGTTTTGATTCTCAGCAGAGAAAACAGATTGGAGGGGGCCGAACATTACAAACCACGTAAAACCAATCCCGTACAACAATAAAAAGACGATAATGAATGACACTAATCTGATTCGAGTACTGATAAAACTCCAATTGTCGTCAAAATTGGCTGGGTTGGAAGTGGAATATCTTACCCCTTCTCTCCAATACGATACAAATTTAGACCATTTTCCCATTACAATTTTTTCCTTTTTATTCGTTTAAATAAGGTAAATCTAAAGGTTTTGTGTTAAAACTTAAGGAAATTTGCATTTTTTGGTATACTTTATGTAGCAGTTAGTTAACCAAATGCCGATTTTAGCGTATATACCTTAGCGTCTTAATTATAAAGTCCTTGAAAATTAATGTATTCATATTGTGTCTTTTGACTTCACTTTATAGTGGAGCACAGCTTACGACGAATACAAATCAAGGTCCTGCGGCGCTGGTTCAAAATGTTTTACTTGGCCCCGGAGTGCAAGTTTCAAACATTTCTTATTCAGGAAATGGAGCTGCAATTGGCTCATTTACGGCCCCAAATACGAA
Source organism: Lentimonas sp. (assembly GCA_047637535.1). GTDB lineage: Bacteria > Bacteroidota > Bacteroidia > Flavobacteriales_D > Crocinitomicaceae > UBA2040. Next base: position 12,216 of record JBLIKY010000035.1, on the reverse strand, counting down.
TATTGGTATCGCAAGTGGTATTGTGATTACTACGGGTACTGTATTTAATAATGGTTCTGGTCCACACGGTCCTAACAACAAAGACAAAGCAGGCATAGACAATGGTGCTGACGGAAGTACATTGATTTCAAATCAAGTTGGAGGCGCACCAACCTATAATGCAGCCACTTTAAAATTCGATTTTATTCCCTATTCTGACTCGGTCAAGTTTAAATATGTATTTGGTTCTGAAGAATACCCTGAATACGTGGGTACAACCTTCAATGACGCCTTCGGTTTTTACATTTCAGGCCCCGGTATTGCCGGAAAAAGGAACATTGCTCAACTGCCTAACAATGGTGGTGTCGTTTCGATAAACACCGTAAACAATGGGAAAACGAACACTGGACCTTGTGTAAATTGCGCAAGCTATGTCTATAACGGCACAGGACTTAATGCACCTTACAACGGTTCGTCTGCCTACATACAATACGACGGTTTTACTACAGTTTTGGAGGCTGTTTCGCGAGTAGAATGTGGAGAGCGTTATACTTTAGAAATAGTCATAGCCGATGTTGGAGATGCGATATATGATTCTGGAATATTCTTAGAAGCAAATAGTTTGACCTCTAAAACACCCATTGAAATTGATTATGAACTTTCTTATCAAAACTTCGCCGATCCAAGAACGATGGCTGAAGAATGTGTTTCGGCAACCATTACTTTGTCCAGAGATAGGGCCGTCAATTCAACAAAAATAATTCCGATTGCAGTAAGCGGCACAGCAACAGAAGGAGTCGATTATACAAACGTGCCTAATGATGTAACATTCTTACCCGGAGAAACACAAAAACAGTTCGTTATTGATGCATTCGGAGATGCCTTGGTAGAAGGTTTAGAAACGCTTAATCTTGAGTTTCAGTTGACCGATCCTTGTGGGAATGTCACTCCGTATATTATCAATCTAAACATAGATGAACTGCAGCCTGTTGGTATTACTGCAATCGACACTTTGATAAACTGCCCCGGTGACTCGATACTTTTAGAGAGTTTCCCGACGGGGGGAACTGGTCCGTATACTTATCAATGGTCGACAGGAGAAACTACTCAAAACATTATGGTTGGTCCGATGGTAACAACCACTTACACCGTTGAGGTTGCCGACTTTTGTTTGGGTGAAACATCCACCACGGATGTTACCGTTGAAGTTCCTGTATACGACGATATTGAATTGACTGTTTCTGACGATGTGTCAAGAATTTGCCCTTATGTACCCGAAACATTTTTGGCAGAGGCAATTGGCGGAACTGGCATATATACCTACCAGTGGTACGATGAAAACAACACTTTATTGAGCGGAAGTCCGAGTGTTACAGTCACACCATCGAGTACAACCTATTACTATGTTATTGTTGAAGATGAATGTGGGTCAAGAGACTCCGCAGGTGTACTCTATACGATTACAAGTACACCTTTAATTACCTCCATATCCAATGACACTTTGGTTTGTCCTTATTCTCCTGTGGATTTAATTGCCTCAGCGACGGGCGGTTGGGGTGACTATTATTATTTATGGACACATTCTAACGAAACCAATGACTCTATTGTCATTACCCCTGCAGAAACCACGACTTATTATGTACAAGTTAGCGATGACTGTCAGACCTTTTTTGTCACCGATACGGTTAAGGTAACTATAATAAAGCCCGAGGCAGATTTTAAAATACTGAGTCAACTTGTTACTGAAAATCTTCCCATTTCATTTCAAAATCTATCGGTTGGAGGCGTTAGTTATTATTGGGAATTTGGGAACGGAGAATCTTCAACAAAACAACACCCATCAACTGCTTACAACGAAGCAGGGTTTTACAATGTTTTGTTGGTGACAACAAACTCATTGGGTTGTAAAGATTCTTTAGTGAAAATCATTCAAATTCTTAAAGAGGTTTACTTGTATATACCCAACGCCTTTAGTCCTGATGGAAACAATTTTAACGGTTTATTCAACATCGAATCCATAGGTGTTATTGCCATTGAAATGGAAGTTTATAACCGTTGGGGTGAGTTGGTATTTAGTACTGACAAATTAAGGTTCAGCTGGGACGGCACATACAGGGACAAAGATTGTCAACAAGGTGTATATGTTTACAAACTAAAGTACACGACTTGGTACGAAAAGAATCTCGAAAAATCGGGAACAGTTACCTTGGTACGTTAAAGAGATTTTGTTCTTCCTCCGTCAACTGGTATGTTAATTCCATTTATGTAAGAAGCCTCATCTGAAACTAAAAATGCGATTGCATTTGCAACTTCTTCAGGTTCTGCAATTCTTTTCATCGGTGATTCATTCGCCATAGATTCTAAAATATTCGACACCGAATTTTCGGATCCATCCGATTTTGATTGAGCAATTCCTTTTAGCCTTTCGGTGTTGGTTGCCCCGGGAAGAACATTGTTTACAGTAATATTAAATTGCCCCAATTCACCTGCCAAAGTTTTACTCCAATTTGCTACTGCCCCTCTGATGGTATTTGATACACCCAGCATTGGCAAAGGTTGTTTAACAGACGTTGAAATAACATTTACAATTTTTCCGAATTTGTTTTCTTTCATGTTCGGCAAGAAAGCCTGAACTAAAATATGATTACAAATTAAATGTTGGTTAAAAGCAGAAATAAACTCATCTACTTTTGCTGATGCTATTGCTCCGCCTTTTGGTCCGCCAGTATTATTGACCAAAATGTCAACTTTTCCGCCATCATTGACCCAAGATGATATCTTCTTTTGCAATTCTGTAGGATTTGAAAAATCAGCCACAATGTATTGATGATTCTGATTTAAATTTGGCAATTGAGCACAAACCTCTTTCAGTTTCTCTTCATTTCTTGCGATCAAAACAAGATTACACCCTTGTTCGGCTAGTTTCAAAGCTGTTGCCTTGCCTATACCCTGTGTACTTCCGCAAACTACTGCTGTTTTTCTTTCCATGGCTTGTAAATATTTTATGCAAAATAAACAAAATTACCCTTATTAAAGTCAATAAAGGATGGAGTATTTTGACGAACATTTCTCACCACCCTCTACTTATTATTATAATATATGATTCAAAAAGGATGGATAAAGAGGTTAAATGAAGATTTCTTTTTTTGTATCTTTATACTCTCAAAAACAACTTTATGCTTGCTCCCTTTAATCTTAAAAAATGGATAGACGATAACCGCGATTTGCTTAAACCACCAGTGGGTAATAAAAATCTTTATTACGAGGCAGGTGATTTTATCGTGATGGTTGTCGGCGGACCAAATGCAAGAAAGGATTATCACTACAACGAGACGGAAGAACTCTTCTACCAGCTTGAGGGGGATATCCTTGTTAAAACGCAACAAGACGGAAAAGTGGTTGATATACACATCAAAGAAGGTGAAATATTCTTGCTTCCGGCAAAAATACCTCACTCCCCTATTCGCGGTGAAAATACGGTTGGTTTGGTGATTGAAAAAATCAGAAGAAACAGTGACTATAGAGACGGTTTACAATGGTACTGCGACGAGTGTAATCACGAATTGAAGAGATATGAGTTTGAATTAGATAACATTGAAAAAGACTTCATTCCAAGGTTCAGAGAGTTTTACGCTTCGGAAGAATCGAGAACTTGTGATAACTGTGGTCACATTATGGAGTTGGATCAAAGGTTTGTGTAGTGTTATGAACTAGAAGGTTCATTTTCAAGTTTCCAAAGAAGAAGCCAATCAACTACCTCAATACATTTACATGTCCACTCTGAAGGTAAACTTGACCTTTAAAGTCTTTGAAGTTTATTTTCCAAATGTAAAGTCCCTCTGGAGCTTCTTTGTCTTTATATGTTCCATCCCAAGAATTGTTATCCAAGTCCATCGTTTTTATTAATTCTCCCCAACGAGTATAGATTACAAGTTCGAAAGAAGCCACATTCTTGGTACTAATACTAAACACCGGGTTGTGCGTGTTAAAGTCAGGTGTAAAAACGTTCGGTATGTATACTATCGGTTCGTAAATTAATTGAACTTGTCTTACATTCTTACACCCTGCAAAATCTGTGTATTCTACTTGATAGGTTGAGTTGACATTAGGATTCGCCAATGTAGTCATGCAAGTTGGACAAGAAAGGTATTCTGTCGGACTCCAAACATAATCGCCACCCTCTGGAAAGCCATTCGCAGTTAATGTTATCATATCTCCCCTAACGGCGTAATGAATAGGCTGAGTTTCAATTTTCGGAAGACTCAAAAGACGAACTCTTTGATAAGCTGTATCCAAACATCCTAGGCTATCGGTTCCGATTACCGTAAAAACTTGACTTTTTACAACTGGATATTTCGGGGAATCAGAATTGGCGTCAATCAATAAATAATTTGGTTGCCAAGTATAGCTCACTCCCCCTTGAGCGTAAAGAGAAACGGTGTCATTTAAGCAAATAGAGGTGTCTGGACCGGTGGTAACAAGAGGAACATTTATTCTTACAAAAATGCTATCGCGTACTGACCCACAAGCATTTATAAAGTCACAGTAATACCAAGTATTCTGAGTTGGGCTAGCTATAACAGTTGGACCTTCGGTCGTGTTTAAAGTTGGGTTTGTTAACCAAAAATAATCCTCAGCACCTGAAACTTCGATGGTAATGGAGGAGTTTTTACAAACAAAAACCGTGTCATCTATCACAGGGACAGGGATACCATTAAAAACAACAACATTTGTGGAGTCGTAATAAACACAGCCCTCATTAGTTCTTATCTCCACAGTATATAGTGTGCTAGAATCTGGTGTAGCTGTTGGATTTGGCGAAGTCGGATCGTCCAAACCTTCAACCGGTGTCCAACTATAGAAGTCTCCGCCACTAGCACTTAAAGGCGTTGAAAAGGTCCTGCAAATGGAAGTATTCTCCGAGACTGATATATCATCGTAGTATACGTGCAAAATCAGGGAAAAGGTGCCCACCCCGCACGAATCAGTAACGACAACGGTGAATTCAGTCGTTGTGTCGATTATCGCAATAGGATTTTCAATATTTGCATCGTCTAAAAATTGAGCGGGAATCCATTTGTACTCTCGTCCTCCCGAAGAAAAAAGTTGAGTTGGGTCATTCGGACAAATCGTATCGGTTGGATCAGTAATTCCTCCATTAAAATCACCAATTTCAATTGTGAAAATAGTTGTGTCTGGTGTATAACAATTATTGGAATCCGAAACGACAAAGGTCACTTCATAAGTCCCAGGCCCTGGGTAATCATGAGCAGGATTTAGTTGATCGGAAGTTTCTCCATCTCCAAAATCCCAATAAAATTGATTCGCGTTTTGCGTTTGATTGTCAAACATAACTGGGTCTGGGAAACAAATCAAAGAAGAAGGTCCCGAAGCCAATCCTCTTACCACACCTAAGTCAAATTTGAAAACTCCTAAGTTGCAATTTGAACTGTTGTTTGTTTCCGACCATACACCTGGTGTAACATTAAATCCATCAGAATTGCCTCCACATCCAGCACAAACGGCATGGTAAACTCTTCCTTTCTTGTCAAATCTACTCGTACCGCCATCGACATGTCGATTGTTCCCAACTAAGCCGCCCATAAAGGTTGCGTACTTAAGATTGGCTGCGTCATTTGTCAAAACTGCTAAATAAAAATTGTGACCATTCGTTGTTGGCTGATAAGCGTCAGATGTGACTGGGAAATTATTCGTTGAAGAAGTCGTCATTTGTCCGTTTGCATTATTCAACGCTCCTCCCCAGCCCGAAACATAGACATCAAAGCAATCAGAAACCAAAAATGCTGTTGGCGAAATTTCAGCTCCACCTCCACCTCCACCAATCATTGTGGTCCATAAAACTGAACTTAAATCGTTGCTAAATTTCCTTATAAATTGACCCGAATTAGGTACGCCAAACTTACCTGGAGTTATTGGGTAATTTCCGTTTGTTTGTCCGAGAACATAGACATTTTCTTGCAAGTCAATCTGAACAAAATAGGACTGGTCGTATGTTGACATTCCGACATAAGTACCTGCGAGTATCGCTCCGTTGTTTTTTTCTAATTTCACTATGTATCCATCTGATTGTCCGCCCCCATAACTACTTTGTGCTCCGGATGGGAAAGGTAGGTTTTGAGAACAAGTACCACCGGTCAAATACAAATCACCTGTCGAATCTACTTGAAGCGCCATTCCTGCATCCAACGACTCTCCACCAAAATATCTTGACCATTCCAACGTGGCTAATCCAGGTGAAAATTTAAAAACAGCAGCGTTTTGACTTCCAGTTAAGTTGGTTGAAATAGCTCCAACTGTTGGGAAATCATTTGATCTAGTGGAAGAGGCAACATATACAAAACCGAGGGTGTCAACAATGATTTCACCTCTGTAAGTGTCGCCCAAATTGTAATTGAGGAGTCCTAGATTGATACCGTCGTTGTTGCTTCCACCTATATAACTTCCTGATAACATAGCGGTACCATCAGCACTTAATTGATTGACAAAAATGTCAGTTCCATTATCAAAAGTTAACCCGTAAGAAGAAACGTAAACTCCTCCTGAAAAACTTGAATAAACTCCATTTGGAACTGGGAAATTTGTGGAACCTGTAATTCCAAGAATATTCAAAACCCCATTCTGATCGCAAAACATACTCGACGGGAACTCATTGCCACTTCCACCAATGTAGGTTGAGTAAAGTAAAGCCGAACCATCTTCCGAAAATTTAGAGACTGTTACATCAAAATTTGGATTTCCTCCGGCTGAGTTATTAAATGTACCGTCATAAGCTCCTGTTGTAACCGGATAACCTTGCCCAAAAGCAACTCCACCAGCGTATACCTTACCGTCTGAGTCGGGAGTTGCGGTTGACCCCCAGTTGTCAGCGGTCGAACCCGTATAAGTTGAAAACGTTAAGTCTGGGTCTATAATTAATTCAAGTTTGGGGTTGTATTCACCCACTTCAAAAAACAAGATATTCTTATTCAGTTTGAACTCAACATCAACCTGGTTTTGTCCTTTTTCAGTTTTTTGAAAGGCCTTGGGGGCCGATTGATTAATAAACCCAAAGCGATGATATATTCTTAAATCTCCATTGTCTAAAATTCTTAAAGAATCTGCACCCTCAATGTTGAATCGCAATTTATTTGGGTTACTAAAAGGAGAGATTTTAAAAGTGTATTCAAACTTGTTATCGGACGAATTAAGTTTAAAGTCTATTCCCGGGTATACTTCTTGAATGGTAGATTTTTGCGAAGAATGAATTTTTGATTTCCAATTTTCGTTAGAATTTCCAAGATAATAATTGGAATAACTGGGTGACAAATTAGAATAATCTACCAGCGGATTCTGATTTGAAACAATGAGTTTCTGAGTAATAAAATGACCCATAAAATCGGGCTCTACAATTAAAATAGGTCTAGGTGAAGTTTCGTGCTTTTGGTGATGCATCCTATTGTTCATGTCATGAAATGCAAAACCAAAACCGTCTTTTAGCACCAACAAATCACCGTTAGTCAATATAACTTTTGACACAATTTTTTGATCCCATTGGCCTTGATTCGGTTGCATCCATATTCCTTCCGTCTGGCACATTGAAGTACCAACCAAAAATGAAAATATTATGTATACAATTAACTTATTCACTCTATCAAATTTAACCTAAAAAACCTCAGTCTCAAATATTGTACGTCAACAACGCTATAAGGGTTTGTATATTACAAGACAGGAAATTAGCGCTTAGGGTTGTCTCGTTTTTAAAATGGACTCAAATTCTTACTTAAACTAACTATAATTCCGTAATTTTGCAAAACATTTAAAGGCAGATTCTAATGAGCGATGCAATCAAACACGAGTGCGGTATAGCACTTTTAAGACTTAAGAAACCTTTGCAGTATTATTACGAGAAATACGGCACGGCTTTTTACGGACTAAACAAGATGCATCTTTTAATGGAAAAACAGCACAACCGTGGACAAGATGGTGCCGGTTTAGCGAACATTAAATTTGATATGAAACCTGGCGAAAGATACATATCTCGTCACAGAAGCACAGCCAAACAACCAATTCAAGATCTTTTCAATTACATCGGCGATAGATTTGCTGCTGTAGAGGATGAAAACCCAGAACTTTTAAATGATGTTGACTATTTAAAGAAAAATGTAGGATTCTCTGGAGAATTATTTTTAGGCCATTTGCGCTACGGTACTTTTGGAAGAAATTCAATCGAAAGCTGTCACCCTTTCTTAAGACAAAACAACTGGATTACTCGTAACCTTGTTGTTGCAGGTAACTTTAACTTGACAAATGTAGACGAACTTTTCTCTGTATTAACTGAGCTCGGTCAGCACCCAAAGGAAGTTTCAGATACGGTTACTGTACTCGAGAAAATCGGTCACTTTTTGGATGTTGAGAATGAAGAATTGTTCGCCTCATTAAAGAAAGAAGGAATTACAAACGAAGAGATTTACGCTGAAATTGCCAAGCAATTAGACATTGAAAAAATTCTAAAAAAAGCCTCTGAAGATTGGGATGGTGGATACGCCATGGCAGGGCTTCTTGGTCACGGTGATGCATTCGTTTTAAGAGATCCATCAGGAATTAGACCCGCTTTTTGGTACGAGGATGATGAGATTTGTGTCGTAGCCTCAGAACGACCTGTTTTGCAAACTGCTTTCAACCTTCGAGAAGAACAAATCACAGAATTAAAACCCGGTCATGCCTTAATCATTAAGAAGGACGGTCACGTTTCAGAAACAATGATCAATACTCCGTTGGAAAGAAAAAGCTGTTCGTTTGAACGCATTTATTTCTCAAGAGGAAGTGATTTAGACATCTATAAAGAAAGAAAGAAACTCGGAAAACTAATCGTGCCGGAAATATTGAAGTCAATAGATCACGATTTAGATAATTCGGTCTTTTCTTTTATCCCAAACACGGCTGAAACTTCTTTTTACGGAATGATTAAAGGACTTGAAGATTATCTCAACGACGATAAACTCAAATCTATTTTAGCTCTAGGCCCAAACCCTAGCGAAGAGAAATTAAAAGAAATTCTTTTCCGAAGAGCAAGAATTGAGAAAATTGCCATCAAGGATGCCAAATTGAGAACATTTATCACTCAAGATGACTCAAGAGATGATTTAGTCGCTCACGTTTACGATATTACTTATGGTTCGATCGTTAGAGGCCAAGACAACTTGGTTATAATCGATGACAGTATCGTTAGAGGAACAACATTAAAGCAAAGTATTTTACGAATACTCGATCGTCTTGATCCTAAAAAAATTGTAGTTGTTTCTTCAGCACCTCAGATAAGATTCCCAGATTGTTATGGGATTGACATGGCAAAAATGGGTGATTTTATTGCTTTTGAAGCTACGATTGCCTTACTTAAGGAAAGAAACATGGAATCGGTAATCGAAGACGTTTATCAAAAATGTCTGGCACAGGTCGATCGTCCAAAAGAAGAAATAAAAAATTTCGTGAAAGAAATTTACAAGCCATTTAGACCGGAGGAGATTTCTGCAAAAATCTCTGAATTATTGACTCCAAGAACAATCAAGGCGAAGGTCGAAATTATTTATCAGTCGATAGAGAACCTTCACGAAGCATGTCCTGACAATCTTGGGGACTGGTACTTTACCGGTGATTACCCAACCCCAGGAGGTAACAAGGTAGTCAACAAAGCCTTCATCAACTGGAAAGAAGGGCGTAATGTAAGAGCTTATTAAAAGATTATTTTGAAAGGAAGAACAGGCATATTTTTTTATATACTAGGAGGATATGTTTTGCTTCAATTTGCGTGGTGGGCATATCACCTCATCGAATTAACTCAAATCAACCAAATTGCAGACAAAGATGTCTCACGCAAGGTACTTATGATTTTGAGTGAAGGACTTGTATTCTTCTTGATTATCATAATCGGTTTGTGGCAAATCAGAAAATCAATTAAAAAAGAATTGACCCTTTCACAAAGACAAAATAATTTCTTGCTTTCTGTGACCCATGAGTTGAAGTCCCCTCTCGCAGCAAACAAACTGTTTTTACAGACCTTAAGAAAGAGAAAACTAAACGAAACTCAACAAAGTGACATTCTTGACAAGGCGATTATAGAAAACTCAAGACTCGAGTTGATGATAGATAATATTCTCAACGCTGCGAGAATCGAACACAGCAAGATTTACCTTCAGAAACAAGAGTTTTCCTTAAACGAATTGATTTATCAGGTCACCGAACGTTTTGAAAAAAACTTAGAGTTTGAAAACATTTCGACACAAATCGAAGACGAACTCACAGTCACTGCCGACCGTTTAATGATAGAGACAATTCTTACCAACCTCATCGAAAATGCAATTAAATACGGAGGAGACCAATGCAAAATATTCGTTAAGTTGAGTCGAGAAAACAACTGCACCATTATAGCCGTTATTGACGATGGGAAGGGTGTTGACCCAAGCCTTGAAAAAGATTTATTTAGTAAGTTTGTTAGGTCTGGAAATGAAGAAACCAGGGAGACAAAAGGCACAGGTTTAGGCTTGTACATTTCTAGAGAATTTGCGATTCTCAACAAGGCAAAACTTACTTATTCTAAAGCCATTCCGAAGGGAAGTGAGTTTAAATTAATTTTCGAATCATGACAGAAAAGTTTGGTTTAATCATTTTGGACGGATGGGGACTTGGAGCCAAAGACAAAACAGATGCAGTTTTTCAAGCTAAAACTCCTGTGATGGATAATCTTATGGCTAGCTATCCAATGACCACTTTGACTACTTTTGGTGAAGTTGTGGGCTTACCGGAGGGACAGATGGGAAACTCAGAAGTGGGCCATTTAAACATCGGCGCTGGGCGAGTAGTCTATCAAGAATTAACTCGAATCAATAAATCAATAAAAGACGGAGATTTCTTTACACATCCGATGTTAATCGAAGCTTTCGAAAAAGCTCAAAATACCTCCGGAAAAATTCATTTTATTGGCTTGGCCTCTAGAGGCGGCGTTCATAGTTCACTAGACCATCTTTTTGCCCTGTGCAAAATGGCAAAAAACTACAAAGTAGAAGTTTTTATACATGCCTTTACCGACGGAAGAGATTGCGACCCAAAAAGCGGATTGCAGTTTATACAAGAACTTGAGTCCTTAATCGACAATACAAACGCACACATATCGACCCTTACAGGTAGATATTACGGCATGGACAGAGACAATCGTTGGGAAAGAATCAACGAAGCTTATCAAGCCATAGTTAACAGCAAAGGGCGAAGCTGCTCTACTGCCAAAGAAGCCGTTATTACTAGTTATGAAAACGACTTAACCGATGAGTTTTTACCTGCAACCGTAATTACGACTAAGTCCAAACGCAATCAGTTTATTGAGGACAAAGACACCGTTATCAACTTCAACTTCCGCACCGATAGACCTAGGCAAATTACAAAAGCATTGACGCAAGAAGACCTTCCTGAATTTGGAATGAAAAAGTTGGATTTAAATTACTATTGCATGACGCAATACGATGAAAGTTTTACCAACGTGGAAGTCATTTTTCAAAAGGATAATTTGAGTAATACGCTAGGCGAAGTGTTGTCTAAAATGGGAAAAACCCAAGTCAGAATTGCCGAAACAGAAAAATATCCACACGTTACTTTTTTCTTTAATGGAGGCAGAGAAACACCCTTTAAAGGAGAGACTAGACTACTAGTCAATTCTCCAAAAGTGGCAACTTACGATTTGCAACCTGAAATGAGTGCCCCCGAGGTCAGAGATGAAATTATAACTTCTATTCAAAAAGATACGCCTGATTTTATCTGCCTAAACTTTGCCAATCCAGATATGGTTGGACATACGGGCGATTTTAACGCCATAGTCAAAGCAGTCGAAACGGTTGACGCTTGCTTGGGGGAAATCATAGCAGAAGGGCAATTAAAAGGATATGAATTTTTAGTAATCGCCGATCATGGCAATGCAGATTTAGCTATAAACAAAGACGGAAGTCCGAATACAGCGCATAGCCTTAACCCTGTACCTGCAATATGGGTTACCTCAAAAGGGGGTATGGAATTAAAAGCGGGGAAATTAGCTGACGTTGCACCAACCATCCTCAACTGTATGAGCCTAGCAGCGCCTATTGAGATGGACGGAGAAACATTATTAAAAAGTCAAATTCCGTTGACGTAGTATTCGTATTCAATAACTCTGAGAATTGAAATAAAATTACTTCCGGCTTCTTGTTCGAGTACTGC
>JBLIKY010000034.1:0-15123 GCA_047637535.1 Lentimonas sp. | reverse complement strand
ATTTCCCAAGTTGTGGCAGTACCGTTTTCTGTCCATTTTATGTCGACTTGATTATCACTAATCGAGTTCGTTCCAATATTAGACGGAGCATCGCAGGTCGGAGTCGGAGTAGTCGAAGTCGTAGTAAATGTAAAGGGCCCAACCCATTCTGAGGTAAGACTACTACTGCAATCGGCTTGCACGTAATAATCGTATGTCGTTGCAGCTGTAAGATCAGTAGCCGTGAAGGGATTTTCAACTCCAAAGTCAGTAGCCGTTCCGGTAGCTGTAGCGTCTTTAAGAACGATCTCTATATTATAAGAATTAGCCGTACCATTTTCCGTCCAAGCTAATTGAGCTGTTGTATTTGTTTCATTCGAAGAAGTTCCCGCTGAAGGGTCATTACAAGTGGGAGTCGAGCCTGTTGTTGAAAATGTAAAAGGGCCAACCCAACTTGACAAATCACCTCCTCCGCAATCCGACCTAACGTAAAAGTCATAGGAAGTTGAAGCAGTCAATCCTGTTTTAGCAAAAGGGTTTGTAGTAACGCCTGGGTCTGTCGGAGTTCCTGAAGGCGTTGTCCCGGACGCCACCACTTCGATGTCCCATGCTGTTGCACCGCCGGCTTCTGTCCATCCTAAATTAGCTGTTGTATTCGTTTCATTGGCTGAAGTTAAGGCCGTTGGCTTTGGGCAGGCTGGAGGAACAGAAACTAATGTCGGTGAATCTAAACAAAAACCGTATTCCCATCCACCTTTGTCATCGTAAAACATTCGATATCTAAATCCTAATAATTGATTCGGAGTAAAACCACTAATATCTAAAATAGGTGTGGTATAATCAGTGGTAGTAACGCAATTAGGGTAGGCTGGAAAAATAGCACCAGGAATTGATGCTGCCGTGAGTAGATTTACCCATATTGTTGCATCGGCATCGTAGTATTGTATTCTCAAAACATCACCTCCGCTTGAAGATTCAAAAATGTATGCACCCGATATTTCAACCCCCATTTCTCCTGCATTAAAAGCAGGGGTGAGGTCAATCACTGGTGATTGGGCCCATACCTTATCATTGAATGAGCCATCGCCCTCCCCGTCATCGTCAAAGGTAAAATTAGCGTCTGTCCTTGGGTCATTCAAAACGTTTGCCGGAGAGTAATTGTCACCTCCTACAGACCAACTAGCATTTGGCCAATTAGCAGGTTGGTTTAATGTCTGTGAATAAGAATTCCCAATAAAAAGGGATATCGTTAATAGACTTAAAATCGAAGACTTGAATTTTTTCATAATTTAGATTTCAGCGAATAATTGTTTAGTAACAGTTTGATTTGGAGGCAAAGGTATGAAAACATTCTAAAATTGTCAAAACTTTTTTAACGGCCCCGGATTGATCATTAATTTATTGTCTTTTTTTATGACTAGACATTATATAAACTTGAATTCAAGTAACAAATAAACATTTAAAAGTAAAGCTCCAAAAAACGAAATGTACAAGTTAGTTAAGAAAATAGTATGAGTTTGATATTGGTTGTTTTTGATTTAGAGAAAGAAATACTTTGTTAGAATAAATTAGCGCATCCTTATACCTGGAAAACAAAACAGAGTAGCAAACAAGCGAAGGTATCCACGAGAATATGCGTTTGACAAAATTCTATTTTTGAAGAATAATGTATTATTCAAGGTCTATTTCATCAAAATTTCTTTATTTTCATGCCTTAAAACCAGTTATTATGATGAAGTACTCCGTAATTATATTGTTAATTGCCTTTGTTGGATTAGCATGCAAAAAAGACGAACAAGTAGAAATTTCCACCGAGAAAGATTACAAAAAATGGAAGCTAAACGTCAGTCTTGTTGATGTTAAAGAATCGAGATGTCCCGAAGGTGTTAATTGTGTTTGGGAAGGCAATGGGGAAGTTACTTTTGCAATTAAAAACAAAAAACAGTTGGATACAATTTCTTTAAATACCAACATGAAGTTTGCTGCTGACACTGTCATAGGGCAGATGAAAATAACCCTAAAAGAATTAAAACCTTATCCAAAAGAGGGTGAAAAAATAAGCTTAGACAAGTACATCGCGACTCTGGATATTGATTATTTGAGATAGCATTAATGACACCCAAAGAAAGGAATAAACACTTAATAAAGTCGAAATCACAGGAATTAGGTTTTTCTTACTTTGGAGTTTCAAAAGCGGGGTTTTTAGAAGACGAAGCACCTCGGCTGGATCAATGGTTGAGTAAGAACTATCAGGGTAAAATGGACTATATGTCCAACAACTTTGACAAAAGGCTCGATCCAACAAAACTCGTGCACGGCGCAAAATCTGTCATTTCTTTACTCTTAGATTATAAGCCCGAAGTAGAACAAAACCCCGAAGCTCCAAAAATCTCGAAATATGCTTTTGGCGAAGATTATCACTTTGTGATAAAAGACAAACTCAAGGAACTTTTTGATTATATCCAGCAAGAAATCGGGGAAGTTGGAGGCCGAGTTTTTGTCGATTCTGCACCCGTTATGGATAAGGCGTGGGCGGCAAAAAGCGGAGTGGGTTGGGTTGGAAAGCATTCTAATTTGATTCATCCTAAAAACGGTTCTTTCTTCTTTATTGCAGAGTTGATTCTAGATTTAGAACTCGAACCAGACGGACCAATTAAAGATTACTGCGGTACCTGCACCAAGTGCATTGATGCTTGTCCGACCGATGCAATTGTAGAACCCTACAAAGTAGATGGGTCAAAGTGCATTTCTTACCTAACAATTGAACTAAAAGATCAGATTATTCCGACTGAATTCAAATCAAAAATGGAGGATTGGATGTTCGGTTGCGACATTTGTCAAGATGTTTGTCCTTGGAATCGTTTCTCAAAACCCACTAAAGAAGAGCGTTTTACACCGAAAGCTGAACTTTTAAACATGGGCAAAAAGGAATGGACAGAATTAACGCAAGAAGTATTTTCTTCCCTTTTTCAAAAAAGCGCGGTAAAGCGGACAAAATTCACAGGATTAACTAGAAATATTGAATTTCTAAGAGAAAAACTGTAAATTCCTATCAAACTATAGTCGGATGATTTTTAAAAAGGATATTCCCCAACCGGTCTCAATGAGTTTGATTCCCTACTCTGGGCCATGGACCAAAGAAGAGGCTGGGCATTTATTAAGAAGGTCATTATTTGGTTTTACTTACCAACAATTAACGGACACTATGGCCAATGGAATGGCGGCAAGTGTAACTTCATTGATGACAACACCTACGTTAGAGCCGCCTTTGACCTACCACCCTGACGAGGCAATAGCTGCGTTTGGGGACACATGGGTCAACTCGGTTTATCCAACAGGGGATTCTCAACCAACGGAGAACGCTAGAAGTAGTTCGATCGCCTCTTGGATCATCCAGCGATTAACAATACGACTTTAAGAATCAAAACGCAGAATGAAAACATCACGATAAGCGCTATTGATTTGTTGGGTAAGAAAGTTCAAACTTTACTAGAAACAACGGTAAATGAAGGTGAACACAATATCCCACTAGACTTGAGTAATTTGGCTAGGGGTCAGTATGTTGTTCAAGTATTAAAATCAAGCGGAAACGGTCAAGTTAGCTTGGTTAAAAAGTAAGAAATTAGAAATTAGAAGTCAGAAATAGGGGTGTTATCACTTCTTATTTCTGACTTCTAAATTTCTTCCTTCGTTTTAACTGAAGAATGCTTTGTAAACATCGTTCCCATTTGCGTAGAGCATCAAGGTCAACAACAAGATAAACCCTACGTACTGAGCGTACTCTAATACCTTTTGAGGCGCTTCCTTACCTGTAATCATTTCGTACAGCAAGAAAACGACATGTCCACCATCCAAGGCTGGAATTGGTAGGATATTCATAAAGGCAAGAATAATAGAAATCAAAGCTGTATTTAGCCAAAATATTTCCCAATCCCACGTTGCAGGAAAAAGGCTTCCGATAGCACCAAACCCACCCAAGGAAGTCGCGCCTTTTTTGGTGAAGAGGTATTTCAACTGGCCAACATAATCTCCTAAAGTGCTCATGCCAAATGCTGTTCCTTTGACAATACTTTCACCAAAACCATATTGAATGTCCTGTAATTTATTTGGATCGACCATTATTTTACCAACCAAAGGTTTAAAACCTATAGTTCCTTCTGCAGATACAAGTAAGTTTTTGGTCAAAGTGTCGCTTCCACGAAGGACGCTAAATGCGATTTTCTTACCTCTGTTTTTGTACAAAACGGAAACAGTTTCATCAAAATATTCAATAGGTTGGTTTGCGATTGTAATGAACTTATCATTCTTAAACAGAACACCCTTGGCTGTGCCTGTTGCCGTTTCAAAAACGGAATCAATAGCGTTGGATTTCATTCTCCAATCAAAAGGACTCATAGCACCAGCCTTGAATAAAGTATAATCGATATCCTCAGGCAAAGTAAGTGTCTCTTTGGCTCCGTTAAGGTGCTGAACTTCGAAAACTCTTGCTCCACGCAACATTATTTCTTTGTTGACATCCTTTGCGTTGGTGATTGGGGTGCCTTCTGAACTCAAAATAACATCTCCAGAAGTAAATCCGTATTGATTTAAAATAGGGTGTACAGAAAGTCCTGCCGATAAATCTTGTGGAGCCATTTTTTCTACACCGTAAGTGAAAAGAACACCAATATATATTAACACACCAAGAATAAGATTGACGGTAACCCCACCAATCATTACTATAAGTCTTTGCCAAGCAGGTTTTGATCTAAATTCCCAAGGTTGAGGAGGAAGAGCCATTTGCTCTTTATCCATTGATTCGTCGACCATCCCGGCAATTTTAACATAACCACCAAGAGGCAACCATCCAATTCCCCATTCTGTTTCGCCAATTTGTTTTTTAGCGATTGAGAACCAAGGATTGAAAAATAAATAGAATTTTTCAACTCTAATTTTAAAGAATCTCGCTGGTAAAAAGTGTCCCAATTCGTGGAGGGCAACTAATAAGGATAAAGAAAGTAATAGTTGTGCTGCTTTTATTAAAAAATCCATGTTGTTGTAATAATATGTTTGGGTCCTTAATTTTTAATTGAAACTTCTTCGTGGTACAATTCATTCGAAACAAAATATTCGATTAATGCTTCTTTCATCAAATGTTGCTGCTGGCGGTGATCCAAAACAGGTAATTCTTTTACCAATTTGAAATGCGGCCAATTTTCTTCATCTCGCCCTTCAAACTCATAATAACCTGAAGGTTCAAGAATTGTACAAATGGCAACATGAATGAGGTCAGTCTTTTGCTGCTTAGAATAATTTTGGTAGCCTAGTCCAACTTCATCCACTCCAATCAAGAAGAGAATGGCCTGTACGTCCATGTCTTCCCCGAAATCTTTTTCAAGATGAGTTTTAAGTTTCCTAAACCGTATTTCTATATCGTAATCCACAACGTAAAGGTAGTGATATCTTCATGTTGTTAACGTTTTTTTAATTCATAACTTCTTAATTATTGCTAAACTTCTATTAGATTGTCTTATAATCCTGTTACTTTTAGTAAAAAAACAGAATCATGAAAAAAATACAGCATTTAGGCTTTGCGGCTTTATCGACTATACTACTTTTTAGTTGTGGTGGTAATCAAGAAGAATCTGTTTCTGAGGCAGAAGCACCATGTACATATGCATACGACGATGTTTCGTCTTCTTTGGAGTGGGTCGCATTTAAATTTACAAATAAGACTCCTGTAAAAGGAACATTTACGGTTATCGAATTCGACGGAACTTTAGAAGCAGCTGACCCAATTGAATTGCTTTCTACTTTGTCTTTCACTATCCCAGTTTCTTCGGTCGAAACACAAAACGAAGATAGAAATGGTAAAATAGTTGAAAATTTTTTCGGCACCCTTTCGACAGATGACTTGACTGGTAAAATGGTTAGTCTTTCCGATGATGGTGTTGCGGTTATTGAAGTTATGATGAACAACATGGCACAAAACGTTACAGGTACTTACACATTCGAACAAAATCGTTTTTCTTTCAAAGCAACTATGGATGTTATGAATTGGAATGCCGGAGAAGGCATCGCAGCTCTAAACACAATCTGTAAAGACTTGCACACAGGAGATGACGGTGTTTCTAAATTATGGTCAGAAGTAGATTTAAATTTCTCTACAGTATTACAAACAGACTGTAAATAAGAAACAACCTCAAGCTAGAAAGTGAACTTTATAGATATTCTGATTTTCATCCCGCTGATTTATGCTGGATATCGAGGCTTTAAAAAAGGCTTTATAATTGAAATATTTACTCTTTTGGCTTTCTTCGTTGGGATTTATGCAGCCGTTAATTTTTCGGATTATGCATCGATAGAATTGAGCAATCGATTTGACATCGAGTCGAGTTATTTACCTCCATTGGCCTTTACCTTGACTTTTTTGATTGTGGGAGCCCTTGTCTTTTTTGCGGGTAAAGCAATTGAGGGTGTCGTAAAGGCTGTTGCACTTAGTCCTTTTAACAAGGTTGCCGGGCTGTTGTTTGGACTAATAAAAATGGTCTACATACTCAGTGTAATTCTCATGCTCGTTGAATCTTATGACGAAAAAGGAAAATGGATGAAAACCGAAACGAAAACCGAATCTTTGTTTTATGAACCCGTCAAGGCCATTGGAAAAAACACCCTCCCGGGGATGAAAGAAAGTCAAATTTTCATTGAAAATGCTTTCAAATCGGAATCGGATAGCACGGGGTTAACAGTTGGAGAAGTATTAAGAGCAAAAGAGATTGCGGACAGCCTTGGCATAGACGCAAAAGATGCGAAAAAACTTTATGAGGTCCATCAAAAATACAATTAGCCTTGCCATTTCATTGATTATTTTCAATGGAGTCGCGATTGGACAAGAGAGCCTTGTTTTTTTATCTCAATCTCTTTTTAAATTGCCGAAAATTGAGTTAAAAAGGAGTGGTCCCTACCTTGGTTTGCAAAAAGGAATGTATAATGTGGCCGAGTTTGGTGCTGAAAAACAATGGACAAGGGTAAAACTTATTCGTCCAGTTACTCATGCTGCCAGACTGGGTTTTAATTACAATTTTAAGCGGAATGTTATAGGTTACGATTTGGGATATTGGTTCAAAACCGGAAGATTAAACCTGACCTATGGAGCTAATTTGGTGGCAAGGTCTGACTTTTCAAAAACACAATTCGGCATTGCTCCAAACATTGGTTATAAATTCTTACAGTTTCATCTTCAAACCGGCTATCATTTTTTTGGTGCTGATACAAACCCAATTGAGACTAACACACTTTATATCTCTCTAAAGTGGGTCATCATTAACAAACGAAAATTGGATATAGATCGAAAAAAGAAATCAAAATAGGCTGCCTTGGTCAAGGTTTGATGAGTGATAGATTTCCTGAACTTTCACCGTATAGTGTTCAGGCCCCTTCATTATTTTAGGATAAATAAAGTAGGGTACTTTTTCCTTGTCATTTGTATGGTATTCGAAGAATCCCGTCTAAGGAACCAAACCCCAAGACATTTGTTGAATTTCAGTTTTATCCGTAATCACCCTCAAATATGGAAAGTTAAATCCGCTGGCTAAAAACAGAGGATTCTCAGGTAAATTAGCCGGAATTTCTTTCTTGTATTTCTTCTTTAAATCAAGGTTCTTAGAAGTCAATGAATTGATGTAACACATACTATTAAGGGTGTATTCAACGAAGATATTGATAATTATATAGACGTAAGAATTCAGTTTCATACAAGGGGCTAAAAAGTGCACTTTATAATGAATAATTCCCTATATTTGCACCCTCAAATACTTGAGTTTATGTCAATAGGAGTCAAAATTTTCGCGGGAAGAGGTTCAGTAATCGTTGCAGAAAAGATTGCACAATCGTATGGTGTCGCTTTAGGTGACGTTAAGGTTGTGGATTTTAGCGATGGAGAGTTTCAACCTTCTTTGGAAGAAACGGTAAGAGGTCAAGATGTTTTCATCGTGCAGTCAACCAACCCTCCAACTGAGAATTTATTCGAATTGCTATTGATGATTGACGCAGCAAGAAGAGCATCTGCAAGAAAGATTATTGCAGTTGTACCTTACTTCGGTTTTGCTCGTCAAGACAGAAAAGACAAACCGCGTGTTGCGATAGGCGCTAAGTTAATTGCCAACATGTTGATGTCTGCAGGAGTGGATAGAATCATGACAATGGATTTGCACGCAGATCAAATACAGGGATTCTTCGAAGTTCCAGTTGATCACTTGTTTGCTTCAACAGTCTTTTTATCGGAAATTGAGAACATCAACACAGGAAATCTAATCATGGCGGCACCAGATGCTGGTGGAGCAAAAAGAGCAAATTCTTACGCTAAGAAATTAGAAATCGGATTGGCTCTGTGTCACAAACAAAGACGTAAACCAAATGAAATTGCTGAAATGACAGTGATTGGTGATGTCGAAGGAAAAGACGTAATCTTGGTTGACGACATGTGCGACACGGCGGGTACCTTAACCGCTGCAGCTGACTTGTTCATGGAAAAAGGAGCGAAAAGCGTTAGAGCATTTTGTACACACGCTGTCTTGTCAGGACCAGCATACGATAGAATTAAAAATTCAAAATTGACAGAATTAATCGTTACGGATACGATTCCTCTAAAACAACAGAGCGATAAAATCCGTGTAATAACTATAGCCGATTTGTTTGCTGACGTGATTCGTCGCTTGGTGAATAATCAGTCTATTAGTTCACACTTTGTAATATCATAAATAATATATAATGAAAAAAGTACAATTGAGCGGTTCGTTAAGAACGAACGTAGGGAAAAAAGGCGCTAAAGCTACAAGAGTAGCAGGTTTAGTACCTTGTGTGCTTTATGGCCAAGGAGAACAAACTCACTTTGCTGTAAAAGCTATCGACATTGAAAGAATCATTTTCTCTCCTGAAGTTTTCCAAGTTGAGATCGATGTTGAAGGTAAAAAAGCAATTGCGATTGTTCAAGAATTGCAACAACACCCAGTTAAAGACACTATCCAACACGTAGATTTCTTACAGTTAGATGATAAGAAAGAAGTGAAAGTAGGTTTGCCAGTTAGATTAACAGGTAACTCTCGTGGTGTATTGAACGGTGGTCGTTTGATGCAAGTTTTCAGAAGATTGAATGTACAAGGTTTACCAGCAGATTTGCCGGAAGCAATAACAATTGACATCACTGAATTGAGAATCGGTAAATCAATTCGTATTACTGATATCCCAGGTTATAACTTGAATTTCTTAGATTCTAAAAATGCAGTTGTTGTATCTGTACTTAGAGCAAGAAACTCTGTTGAAGAGGAAGAAGAAGCAGGAGCTGTTGCAGCTGAAGGCGAAGAAGCAGGAGCGGAAGCTGCTGCTGAAGCATAAGAATCTAATTCTTACACATATTATTAAGCCCGTTGAAAAACGGGCTTTTTTGGGTCTATACTTTTATGAATAAATTGAGATTTGGTGGTTCTACAAAAACCCTTTTTCTTCAAGAATCAAAGCCATTTCTGACTGAAGCTTTTTTGCTTCTTGTGCTGCTTTTTCAGCAAAATCGGACTGATTGGAGGCATATAATATCCCTCGTGAAGAATTGACCAATAGGCCGCAGTGTTTGTTCCAACCGTAGTGGGCTACTTCTTGTAACGAACCTCCTTGAGCCCCAACTCCGGGGACCAAGAAAAAGGAGTCTGGCACTAATTTTCTGACCTCACCAATCCCCTCGGCACGAGTAGCGCCTACAACATACATTAGATTTTCAGGAGTTCCCCATTGTGAAGATTGTTTCAAAACCTTTTCGAATAGTTTTTCCCCGTTTTTGTCTTCCATCATCTGAAAATCTAGGGCTCCTTTGTTTGATGTCAAAGCAAGTAAAATGACCCACTTGTCTTTAAAACCTAAGAAAGGGGTAACACTATCTTCACCCATATAAGGGGCAACGGTCACAGAGTCAAACGCCATGTTTTCAAAAAACGTCTTGGCGTAATAACCCGATGTGTTTCCAATGTCTCCTCGCTTAGCATCGGCAATGGTAAATATATTCTTAGGAATGTAATCCAATGTCTTTTGCAAGGATTGCCAACCAGCAACGCCGTGACATTCGTAAAATGCCGTGTTAGGCTTGTATGCAACACAGTAATCTTTTGTGGCGTCAATAATAGCTTTGTTAAAAGCAAAAATTGGATCCTCTTCTTTTAAAAAATGCGACGGAATCTTCCCCAAATCGGTATCGAGACCTATGCATAAGAATGACTTTTTAATCTTGATTTGCTCAACTAATTCTGCACGCGTCATTTTAAATTGTTTTGGGTTTTCTTCCACTGTATTTCTTGTGTAAGTCAAATACCATTCCGTCGGAAAGTCCGATTTTTGGAACAAATATTTGACGGCATTTTAAGTTTCTCATGATGTGGGAGTATATGTCCATCGCCGGAACCAATACATCGGCTCTATCTGGCTTTAATTGGAATTTTTCAACTCGCTGAGAAACTGTCAAGGGAGCCAAGGCATCTCGTAAATCTTCTAGTTTTTTTAGAGAAACTGGTTCAG
The DNA here is from genome assembly GCA_047637535.1 of Lentimonas sp. Taxonomy (GTDB): domain Bacteria; phylum Bacteroidota; class Bacteroidia; order Flavobacteriales_D; family Crocinitomicaceae; genus UBA2040. The sequence goes on along the minus strand of JBLIKY010000034.1, from coordinate 4,605 downwards.
TCATCTGACCACCAACCAATTTATGCGCTTTATTGATGTTACCTCCTGTTCCGTATACCGCGTGGTGCGCCGTAATGTGCACATTTTCTCCCAACCAACCTGTAATGTCTTTCCAAACGGTAGGTTTAATTTTTTCTTTAAGAATTCTTAGAGTACCAATTTCAAAAGACCTTGAGGCAACTCGCATTCCATTTTCAAATACGCTCACTTCTGTACTACCACCACCAACGTCGATAACGACAAAGGGTATTTCTTTATCAAAGTCAAAAAGAGAGAAAGTATCAAAAATTAAAGAGGCTTCTTCATCACCGGAAATTATTTCGATGTCCACCCCCGTTTCTTCAAAAATTTGAGCTTTAATTTTCACTCCATTTGTAGCCTCACGCATTGCGGAAGTCGCACAGGCTCTTAATTCTCGAACATCGAAAATCTCTGAAATGAGTCTAAAAGCCTGAATTGTTTTGATGAAATTGGCCGCTTTATTCTTGGAAATTCTTCCAGTATCAAAAACATCTTCCCCCAATCTCAGCGGAATACGAGTATAAGAAACCTTTTTGATAAACGTATGGCCATTTTCTTTGGTCAACTCGCCTACCAGCAATCTAGCTGCATTTGTTCCTATATCTATCGCGCCAAACTTCAAATTCTATTTTATTGGAATGAGATATAAATTTAACAATAGAATAGCCATTCTGCCCATTCATTTTATTTTTTTCTGAAGAAGATTTTAATCGGAACTCCTTTGAAATCAAATTTCTCACGCAAACGATTCTCTAAGAAACGTCTATAACCATCTGGAACATACTGTGGTAAGTTACAGAAGAAAGCAAAACTCGGTGCGTGAGTAGGTAGTTGGGTAACGAATTTTATTTTGATGTATTTCCCTTTCAATGCTGGTGGTGGATTCATCGCAATGATTTCTTGCATCACATCGTTTAATGTGGAAGTAGGGATCTTTTTAATTCTATTTTCGTGCACTTTCATCGCCGCTTCTAAGGCTTGATGAATTCTTTGTTTGGTGATTGTCGAAGTAAAAATAATCGGTACATCGTTAAAAGGAGCTAGCCCTTCTCTAATATTCTCTTCGTAAGCCAACATGGTTTTGTGATCTTTTTCAATCAAATCCCATTTGTTTACCAAGACAACGATTCCTTTTGAGTTTTTCTCAGCCATGTAAAAAATCTGCAAATCTTGTTTTTGCAAACCTTCTTCAGCGTCCAACATAAAGATACAAACATCAGAGTTTTCGATGGCGTTGATCGAACGAATTACCGAATAGTACTCTATGTCTTCGTGTACTTTGGCTTTTTTTCTAATACCTGCTGTATCGACTAAGACAAAGTCAAATCCAAACTTGTTGAAACGTGTATTAATGGTATCTCTTGTGGTACCAGATACATCAGTAACGATGTTGTCTTCTTTACCGGTAAGGGCATTTACGAAGGATGATTTTCCAACATTTGGCTTACCAATTACTGTAAATTTCGGTAGATCGAGTTCCGCATTTGCCGAAAGATCTTCGATGTCGAAGCTCTTAACCAACTCATCCAACAAATCACCTGTTCCACTTCCATTTGTTGCAGAGACATCAAAGACATCACCCAAACCAAAATGGTAAAATTCAGAGGACAAACCAACACGTTCGGTGTTGTCAACTTTATTTGCAACGATAAAGACTTTTTTCTTGGACTTGCGAAGCATTTTAGCAACGACCTCATCCAAATCCAAAATACCGGCCATAACGTCAACCATAAAGATGATGACACTTGCCTCGTCTATGGCTACCTCAACTTGCTTACGTATTTCACCTTCGAAGATGTCTTCCGAACCTTTGATATAACCCCCGGTGTCAATTACTGAAAACTGAACACCGTTCCATTCTCCACGACCGTATAAACGATCACGTGTTACACCACTTATTTCTTTAACAATTGCCCGTCTCGACTCTGTAAAACGATTAAATAAAGTCGATTTTCCAACATTTGGTCTTCCGACAATAGCAACGACATTTCCCATAATATTCTTGTTATAAAATCAATTATTGATTTTACTAATAACCGTATTTCTTTAATTTTTGATCAGAAGTTCTCCAATCCTTATCCACCTTAACGAAGGTTTCTAAAAACACCTTTTTATCGATAAATTTTTCGATTTCAAGTCGAGCAGCTCTACCCACTCTTTTAAGCATATCACCGCCTTTTCCGATAATGATACCTTTTTGTGAATCTCGTTCAACGATAATGACACCGCGTATTCTGCAAATTTCTTCTTCGTCTAAATATTCTTCTATCTCAACCTGACAAGCATAAGGAACTTCCTTTTTGCAGTGCATAAAAATCTTTTCTCTTATAATTTCTGATATGAAAAAACGCATAGGTCGATCGGAAATATCTTCTTTCCCATAGTAAGGAGGACATTCAGGAACCAATGACAAAATCTTTTCCCAGATAGCGTCGATATTAAATTTGTGCAAAGCCGAAATAGGAAAAACCTCAGCATTCGGTAATTTTTCTTGCCAGTATACTAGTCTTTCTCCTAATTTTTCTTGCTCACTTTTGTCCATTTTATTGACCAAAACGAGCACAGGTACTTTTAACTTCGAAATCTTTTCCAAAGTTGCAATGTGATTCATTTCGTCTTCGTAAATGTCCGTGATGAATAAAAGAATGTCAGCATCTTGTAAAGACGTGTTGACATAACTCATCATGTGATCATGAAGCTTATAAGCGGAGTTTACAACCCCTGGTGTATCTGAAAAAACAATTTGATATTCTTCATCGTTAACTATGCCCAAAATACGGTGCCTAGTCGTCTGTGCTTTTGAAGTTACAATGGACAATTTTTCGCCCATTAAAGCATTCATTAGCGTAGATTTACCTACGTTAGGACTGCCAACTATATTTACAAAACCTGCTTTGTGTGCCATTTCTTAAATTTCGATTTGCAAAGATACGCTTTGAATGTGGATAATCCGAATTTAATATGCACCCTATTATTCTGATTACATAAGACATCCACTATGTTTTTGCCCAAAAGATAGGGCAATGAAGAAAGAAGTATTATTTATTTCATACCACCACTAACTTATAGTACCTTTGCCAAAAGTATTTCAATGTCCTCTTTTGATCAATTTTCTTTAAAAAAACAGCTAAACAAAGCTGTAATTGACTTAGGTTTCACCCAACCAACTCCAATACAGGAACAGTCATTTAACGTTGTTTTGTCTGGTAAAGACATACTCGGGATTGCCCAAACCGGTACGGGTAAAACAATGGCCTATTTGTTGCCTATTTTGGAAGATTTGACCTATGCTGATCAAATGGCACCGAGAGTCCTCATCGTTGTGCCGACAAGAGAATTGGTGGTACAGGCCGTCGATGATTTAGCTCGCTTGACGAAATACATGAACGTTAGAGTGCATGGAATTTATGGTGGTGTCAACATAAATACCCAAAGAATAAATTTAATGGACGGCGCAGACATTATTGTCGCTACACCAGGACGTTTGTACGATCTTGCACTCAGCCATTCTATCCCATTGAAGGCCATCAAAAAATTGGTTATTGATGAGGTTGATGTTATGCTCGATTTAGGGTTTAGACCTCAAATCATGGATTTGTTTGAACTCTTACCGCCAAAAAGACAAAATATTTTATTCTCAGCTACCATGACTACCGAGGTAGAAGAGCTGATTCAAAATTTCTTCACCGCTCCTCAAAAAATATCGATAGCGGTTAGTGGTACACCACTTGAAAACATAAGTCAATCGGTTTATAAAGTCGAGAACTTTTATACGAAAATCAAATTACTAAAGCACTTGCTAAGTGATCGTGAAGAATTTAAGAAAGTAATTGTTTTTGCATCAAGCAAGCGACATGCCGATAAGATTTTCGCTGCGATGGAAGAGGATTTTGGGCAAGAAACGGGAATCATTCACTCCAACAAAGCACAAAGCACCAGGCTTAATACCATAGAGTCATTCGACAATGGGGAAAACAGAATCCTGGTAGCCACAGATCTAATCGCTCGTGGTTTGGATCTTGAAAAAATATCTCATGTAATCAACTTGGATACGCCTATGTTCCCAGAAAACTACATGCACCGAATTGGTCGTACAGGTAGAGCTGAAGAAAAAGGGGCTTCTATTCTTTTCTATACAGATACTGAAGAAAAGTCGAAGTTGGCGATTGAGGAACTAATGGATTATAAAATCCCGGTTGTTGAATTCCCTTCTGAAGTTGAGATAGATCATCTTCTTTTACCAGAAGAAAAACCCGATGAATTTAAGGAGAAAAATCCGAATCGAAACGATAAAAACATCGATGGTACGGCTGGATTTCATGAGAAAAAATTAAAGAATCAAAAGGTCAATCTTGGAGGTAAATACAAACGAGAAATCGTGAAAAAATACAAAAAGGCTCAAACTAGAGGAGACAAAACCTATCACAAGCGTAAGAAAAACGGATAGACTAACCTTTAAACTTTGCCCATCTTCTTACCTCTCTATCCAAAAACGAAGTAAACTTATACGGAATCCCTGTATCTATACAAATGGATTCTGACGTGATTGGATGCACAAAATTAAGCTGAGTCGCATGAAGAAAA
>JBLIKY010000033.1:0-16103 GCA_047637535.1 Lentimonas sp. | reverse complement strand
CGAGTCTTTGATCCATTTCTTTTTTTGACAAAATTAGTTTTATTCTCCGTACCCAAAAAAAGATATTTTTGTAGCATGAGAATATCGGTTTTATTATTTCTGATTTTTTTACTGGTTCAAAACGATGCAACTGCACAGTCCAGTTGGAGCTATGGTGGAGAATACAAAACAGGCGTTCTAGCTGCTCATCGATCGATTATAGCCCATGTGCCAAAAGAAAAAGTTCACGCACTTAAATTTTCTCTAAGTAAGAACATTGAAATTCCAGCCTTCGCCAAAAAAGGATTTGACGGAAGATGCGGTTATTCAGCCATAATTAGTACCTCTGGAAATAGAGAATTAGTTGGCAGCTTTTACGGTTTGTCCGCCTTTGGAGAGTTGCCGATTTTGGCGGGTAAGAAATGGGCTCTTTACAACCACTCAAGCATGGGCATAGGATATGTTGAAAAGGTTTATGATGAAATAAATAACCCATTAAACAATGTGGTTTCCACTCATTTTAATGCACTAATTGAGTTGGGACTTGAATCTCGATTTAAACTAAAAAGCGGCAATTTTTTTCTAAAATGCGATGTTACACACCTTTCAAACGGGAGTTTGAAATTGCCCAATTTTGGGCTCAACTATTTCTTCGTCGGAGCGGGGTATGTTCATAATTTTGCCCCTCCAGCGGTCAAAATACATCAGGTTTTTACTTCCTTTTCAAATCTTGAAATTCAAGCTATTTATGGAGCCAAAAGCACTTTTTTCTCTGATCAAAAAAAGCACGGAATCTATGCGCTGAATTTGGCCTTTCAAAAAATAAAAAACGAACGATTAGGCGTTGAATTCTCGTTGGATGGGGTGTATAAATTACCGACTCGTTTTCAATACCCAGAGTTGGATATTAACAATAAAGAACTTTTCCAACTCGGACTTTTTGCGGGACATGTAATGTCCTTTAACCGCGTTTCAACCATACTAGGAATGGGGGTTTATCTCATCGATCCGCTTCAACCTCAAGATGCTTTGTACCACAGAGTAGGGTTGAGGTATGCGGTTACCAATAAACTTAAGGCTAGTCTTGTTTTAAAAGCCAATTGGGGCAAGGCGGATTATTTTGAATGGGGAGTGTTTTATTCATTAAATAATAGCAAATGAAGAAAGCATTGCAAATATTCCTTATTCTGACCTTAGCGTTGATTTCATGTAAGAAGCCAAACGAAAGACAATGCTTAAAATTCAAAGGGGATTTAATCAATAAAAGGGTTGAAATTTCGCCTTTTGAAACCCTGAAAATATACGATTACATAGAGGTTGAATTAGTGCAAGACACAATAAATTTTCTTGAGTTAATCGGTGGGCAAAATGAAATTAGTTTCATCTCTGTGAATAGGGTAGATAAAGAACTAATCCTTTTAAATGAAAACAAATGCAGATGGTTGAGAAGCGGGAAAGAAAAACCAAAGGTTATTGTTCATTTTGTGAACATCAGCAAAATTGAGCAATGGGGGTCTGAACCATTAAAAACAGTTAATTCCATTACGGTACCTTCGCTTCAATTGGTTTTTATGGAGGTCACCTGCGATGCGAAAATTGAATTAGATGTTGTGGATTTAGTTGTGAGTTTAGAACCGGGTTTCACCTTGCTCCAACTGAAAGGCGAAGCTGATAATTTTAAAGTGGTTTGTAAGAATAATTGTCAGGTAAACAGCGAACTTTTAAAAGTCAACAATAATCTAGTTTTCTTAAACTATGGGAACAGTGACTCTTATATCTCAGCTCCAGCAAACAACATGAAAGTTCAGATTAACTATTCGAGTAATATCTTCTACAAAGGCACTCCGACAAATATTGATTTGGACGAATTCAGCACCGGAAGATTAATAGACAACAATTAGTCCCATTTTTATTTCATAATGTCGCTAAGGAATTTCCATAAAGTATTATGCCGATGTAGATTTTAAGGAGTATTTCTCCGACATTAAAATCACCATCGGTATAAAATATCGTAACTTTGTTGAAAAGGAAGAAATTATGAAATTAGTTTTCATCACAATAGGATTATTAGCCTTAGCCTTTGCAGGAATTGCAATTAAAATTTGGGCGAAAAAAGATGGAAAATTTGCAGGAACTTGTGCAAGCAACAACCCTATGCTTCAAGAACAAGGAGCATCTTGTGGTTTATGCGGAGCTTCTCCAGAGGAGAAATGCAAAGCTTAAGCCATTCGTTTCAAATTCATTAATATCTTAAAGGCACTGTCAATCTCATCCTGTTTTACAACTATTGTAAATTCGTTGGATGTGGATACGACTTGTACAATGTTTATTCCCTCCCAAGCCAATTGCTTAAGAATGTAATAGTAAACACCGTAAATCTCTATGTTAACGGTAGGTAATTTAACCGTTACTGATGCCAGTTTCTCAGTATGTGCTTTTAATTTTTCTGAACGAAAGAAATGTTTAACCGTTTCATTTTGACTAGCACTTACAATAAATGTTGTTTCTGACAACCCTTGTGAAATGGTGTAGAAATTATCATTTTCCTTTCTCATCAATTGAATAAAATCAGACTGAGAACTCTTCAAAGATTCAGAATTTTCGTAGGTAAAATCAGATAGGTTACTTCTAACCAAAAAATCACCCAACTCAGACATCATGTTGGTGATTTTAATGTTTAATCGGTGATAAAGTCCAGGAGACATCCTTTTTATAGTCATCACAATGGCGCCTTCCTTGACCGTTCGGCCTAATTTCTCTTCGATTTCAGGTTTTAACTTACGCGCTAAAGATGATATATTGATGAGGTTATCAGTAATTGCTTCACGTAAAAAAGGGCTGCGATTTATAAGGTCTTCTGTGATTTTTCCAATTGAATCCATTGTGTAAGTATGAAATTAGAATGTGTTAGTATTCAAGTGGTTTAATAAATAACACCTAAAATTTGTATTCAAACTAGGAGACCAATATAGAACTTATTTTGAATATGTTGATTACGCTTCAAAAACAAATATAATACAATTAATTCAGAATTTCACAAATCCTATCTAAAACCCACAAGAGCTGCTCTTTTTCGCTTAACTCACTGTTGTCAAGCACCAAAGCGTCATCGGTTTTAATTAATGGACTTTCTTTTCTAGTCGTATCTAAAAAATCTCGTTCCTCAATGTTTTTTTGAATTTCTTCAAGCTTTACTGATGGGTCAGCTGGTTTAAGTTCCAAATATCTTCTTTGGGCTCTTATGGCAGATTTTGCGGTAACAAATAGTTTTAATTCTGCCTTTGGGAAAACGACCGAACCAATGTCTCTTCCGTCAAGAATAACTCCACCTTTTTTACCCATTTCTCTTTGCAATGCAACCAGTTTGATTCTGACTTCCTTAATAGCTGCAATCGGAGACACAAAAGAAGAAACTCTTAAGCCTCTGATTTCTTCCTCTACATTTTCGTTGTTTAAATGAAGAATTGGCTTTTTCAGCGCCTCATCGTATTCAAAATGAATTTTAATGTTGTTCAGACTTTTGATTATGGCGGGAGCATCGATTTGTTGATCATCAATTAGCCCTTTCCTTAAACAATAAAGGGTGACTCCTCGATACATGGCACCTGTGTCTATATAAATGTAGCCAATTTCTTTAGCGAGAGCCTTGGCCATTGTGCTTTTACCGCAGGACGAATGTCCGTCAATGGCTATGGTTATTTTTTTATTTATTAAAGAATTCACAATGTAAATTTAACCAAATAAAGGTCATTTTCTCCATTTGTCAAGGTTCGAACTCAGGGAAATCATATGTTGACTTCCTGCACGAGATTGGATCAATGCACCGTAATCAATCGTGAATCGCTTAAACGACATTCCTACACCAAAACTAAAACCAGATAAGCCTGGACGAGAAGCAAGTTTCATTTCTTGTCTTTTGAGGTAGTCAAAGGCCGTTCGGATATGAAAATTATCAGATAGTAATATCTCAATTTGGTAGGTAAAGTGTTGCGCAATTTTCTCAACAAATCCGGCTGTAGCAGGTGGAATTGTATCTCCTGTGAGAGCATCAATCGTTGGCACTTCACTTGGGTCGTTGTAAGAAAGATCAAAGCGGTTTAAGTGATGCGCTAAGAGAGAAAATCTAAACGGAGCATATCTAAGCTTTTTGGAGACAGATGCCTGCAATTCAGCTGGCAAGGGGTCTCTGTTTGACTCTGAGTAGCCATTAAATTGAAAGCCTGCGTTTTTAGCTATAAACGCAGCACCAAACAGTTTTTCTTCGTTGTAATAACTAACCCCAAAATCTATGCTTGCTCCAAAAGAATTGTAAATTTCGAGTTGAGAATAAATCAGGTTAAAAGTCATGCCGACATTCCATTTTGGAGCGAAGGCTTTTCCAACACTCGCGCCGAGAATTATGTCCATGGGTTTAAAAATCCCTAAGTCATTGCCAATTTCATCTCGCCTCACCATTTTACCGTAATCAACATAACGAATGTGACCCATTCCCGTCAATTCATTTTTGAAAGTTCGAGCATAATTAAACATACCATAATTGATTCCTGCAGGCAATAAAGCTTGATTTGTAGAAATGGAATTGTGCATGGATTCATTCAATAAAGCCGGATTGAGAATGGCTAAATTTTGGTCCTTATCTTTAATTGTAATTAGGTCACCACCCAAAGCCATTGATCTTGCAGAAAATGGAAGATTTAAAAAGGCAAAAGAATTACTACCCCCTGTCTGGGAATAAGTGAAAACACTTGAAAGCATAAAAAATACAATTGCAATTTTTCTCATCCCCATCGATAACGCATTTTTTATGATAAAATTATATTTAAGCTCTTTTTCCAATCTCAATGACCTCCATATCTTTAATCGTCTTGCCATCAATTACAAATCGTATCAATGTCTTGACTTGGTGAAATCCTTTGATGCCGCATGCTCCCGGATTAATCCACAACATTTTAAATTTTGGATCCTGCTTAACCAATAAAATGTGGCTGTGACCGCATACAAAGATGTCTGGTCTTTCGGCCAAAATAAATTCATGTGCATCGGGCACATATTTACCCGGTTTTCCCGCTATATGTATTATCCCAACTTTAATTTCTTCTACCTTAAAGCTTAGCGTTTTTGGAGCTTCCTGTCTAATAATATGGTCATCAATATTGCCATGAACAATTTGCAAAGGTTTAAACTCTCTCAATTGATCAATTACCTCCAAACTGCCAATATCGCCTGCATGCCATATTTGATCAACATCCTTAAAATGTGTAAATATTTTTGGGTCAAGATGACCGTGCGTATCCGATAAAATGCCAATTTTCGTCATGGTTTTCAAAAATAGTATTAATAAGCTTATCCCATTTAAATCTGCTCATGTTCTCCAAATTTTTTAATTTCGATACATGAACGAACTCCACAAAGAGAATTGGAAGGCAAAAAGACGCGAACATTCAAGACTAATAAGGTCTGATGTTTTGTTTGATGCCTTAATAAGTGGAGATAATTCGGCACTTAGTTCGGCCATCACCCTCCTAGAATCGTCATTACAAAAAGATCAAATTGCTGCTCAGGCGCTCATTAAAAGATCACTTCCTTTTGCGGGGAAATCTATCAGAATAGGAGTGACCGGTGTTCCAGGTGTCGGAAAAAGCACATTTATTGAGTCCTTTGGTATGCATTTGATTGCTAAGGGGAAGAAAATAGCTGTACTGGCAATAGACCCAAGTAGTAAAGAAAATAGTGGAAGTATTTTGGGCGATAAAACAAGAATGTCCAATTTATCGGTTTCGGATAATGCTTTCATTCGTCCTTCGCCGGCTGGTGTTTCTCTGGGTGGGGTTGCTCGCAAGACTCGAGAATGTATCGTTCTTTGCGAAGCAGCTGGATACGATGTGATATTAGTTGAAACAGTAGGGGTAGGACAATCTGAAACCTTGGTTCACTCCATGGTCGATTTCTTCTTACTTTTGATGCTTGCGGGAGCAGGGGATGAGCTGCAAGGAATCAAAAGAGGGATAATGGAATTGGCAGACCTTCTTATCATTAACAAAGCCGACGGTGACAACGTCAAAAAAGCTCAAATGGCCGCCCAGGAATATAAGAACGCCATGCATCTCTTTCCGGCCAATGAAAACAATTGGATTCCTCAAGCCAAAATCGTTAGTGCTTTGCATAATCATAATATTCAAGAGGTTTGGGAAGAAATTGAAAAGTACCAACGTCATACGAATACTAATGGTAGTTTTGATCAAAAGCGTCGCGAACAAGAAATTCAATGGTTTATAGAAAGCCTAAAAGACAATATTTTAAACCACTTCACAAATGATGAGGTCGTAAAACTTGACATTGAAGCGAAAAAAGTCAAGATAAACAACAAAGAAATCTCAGCTTTTGAAGCAGCTGACCAATGGATGAAAAAATGGATATTAAAGAAATAATTTTTAAGATAGAAGGCGAATACATTGATTTATTGCAACTTCTTAAAGCAACAGGCATAGCGAGCACAGGTGGACATGCGAAAATGATAGTAGAAAACGGCGATGTCGAAAGAAACGGTAAAATCGAATTAAGAAAACGAGCCAAGCTTATCCCTGGAGATCAACTTTTAATCGATAACCACAAAATCACCTTATCGTAGCGGAATAAAAAGTGCAATTCTGTAAATAATTGGAATAAACACACCATTTTCTTTCTTAGTGAGGTAACTTCTTCTAAAAGGTGTATTGACCGAATTGATTAAATCATACATGATACCCACATTTAATCTCAATCCTGAATCAAAGGCTTGGGAATACCCTCCTCCTATAAAAAAAACAGGTACCCATTGTTTTGGAGAGTCGACAAGTAAGAAGTTAAACGGAGTATGTAAGTACTCAAACTCAGCCCCTAAAAAAAATGCGTTGTAAAATCTAGCATGAAAAAATGCGCCTCCTCCATAGATGTTGTATGAGTTTTTTTGTTGAAGAACATTGGACCAAATTCTTTGTAATCGTAGTGATGGTCCAGCAATTAATGTACTGTCTTTCCCAAATTTCACCCCGAACTTAGTGCCAATATCAAAAATACCTCCGAAAGTGTTAACGGAGAAAAAACCATCAACTGCTATTTCTTGACCAAATCTAGGTTTGGCATAATCTTCGTCTTGTGAAAAACTAAAAAATGAAACAAAAACGAGGCTGAGTAACAATATATTCTTCATTTGCTAAATATACGATTTGAAGAAATAAGGAAAATCATGTTTCACAAAAAAATTGCTTTTATCTTTGCACAAAATAATACGAATGAAGTTACTCGACGGAAAAGCAACAGCAGATAAAATCAGATTGGAATTGGCGACAAAAGTCAAAGAAAGGAAAGATAAAGGAATGAAAATCCCCCATTTGGCTGCAATTCTTGTTGGTAACGACGGCGGATCACTGACTTACGTTAATGCAAAAGTAAAAGCTTGTGACCAAATTGGCTTTGAAAGCACCTTGATTCGTTACGATGATTCTGTTCCAGAAGAGGTTCTTTTAGCGAAAGTGAAAGCTTTAAATGAAGACAAAAGTATTGATGGTTTCATCGTTCAACTGCCGCTTCCAAAGCATATCGATGAAATGAAAATCACTCAAGCCATAGACCCAATTAAGGATGTCGATGGGTTTCATCCTGTGAATCTGGGCAATATGGTGCTGAATTTACCTGGCTTCTTACCCGCAACTCCAGCGGGAATTATTGAATTAATCAAGCGTAATGACATCGAAACATCAGGAAAGTCTTGTGTTGTAATAGGGAGAAGCAATATAGTTGGAATGCCAATTAGTATCATGCTCGCTCGCAATACAAACCCAGGGAATTGCACGGTTACTTTGACGCATAGCCGAACAACCAACCTTAAACAAATTTGCCTCGAAGCAGATATAATTATATCTGCTATCGGCCGCCCAGGTTATATTACCGAAGACATGGTAAAACAAGGGGCAGTTGTAATTGATGTTGGAACAACTCGAGTTGACGATAAATCAAGAGCTAGAGGTTGGAGACTTCGCGGGGATGTTGATTTTGATAAGGTCGCGCCTAAATGTTCGTATATCACTCCTGTACCAGGTGGTGTAGGTCCAATGACCATTGCCTCTTTGATGATCAATACCCTTAGAGCAATGGATTTAAAAGGAAAATAGATTAATTACAGTCTTTCCAATGGTGTTTTTACTCCATCAACTAAGGAATAACATGCTAATTTATCCTTGAATACTGAAGATTTAAATATCGATTTGTTCAAGAGCATTCTTACGCACTCTTGTATTCCCTCCACAATGGAAGGGTGAGGGTGAACGAGTTCAGACAGTACTTCAATACCTACATCCATCTTGATTAAAAGTCCAACGGCTTGTATAGCACTCGAAGCATGTTCTCCTACAGCTCGCATTCCTAAAATCTTCATTTCCTTATCGTTGGTGACAATTATCTTAAAGAAACCTTGCGTTTTTCTCATCGCAATTGCTCGAGCAATAACTGAGTAATCAATTTTTACAATTTTCGCAGGTATATTTTTTTCCATGACTTGTTTCTCATTTAATCCTACAGCACCAACTTCGGGTTGTAAAAACATAATTGTACAAACATTGTCATAAGACAAAGGATCTACATCCAATCCAAACATTCGTTCGACCGAATGCCTAGCCTCAATTTCTCCAATATTCACTAAGGCTATTCTACCTGAAACATCTCCGACGGCATATATGTTAGGAATATTTGTTCGGGTATCATTGTCACCAATGTGTACCCCTCGTTTAGACATTTTCACCCCTGCGTTCTCTAAACCGATTCCTTCTACATTTGGCACTCTACCTACTGATAAAAGTGCCTTTTTAACTCGTATTATTTGATTTTCACCTGTTGGGTGAGACAATTCGTACTCAACCTCATTATCAATAACTTCCATTCTTACTAAAGAAGCACTGTGGTGTATAGTTACGCCTTTACTCTCTAAGTTTTTGGCGACTAATTCGGATATGTCTTGGTCCTCAAAAGGCAGTATACTATCTTGGTTGTCAATAATATAAACCTTTGTTTTGCCAAAATTTGAGAAAATAGTTGCATACTCACAACCAATTACTCCGGCACCTACAATCACAATGCTCTCTGGGTAATCTTCAATAAGATCAATCCCGTCACTTGTAAGAATATTCACCTCGTCAACTATAAACTGCTTAGGAATTCGCGGTCTTGACCCTGTGGCCAAAATGATATTCTTAGCCGAAATAGTTTTTACAGTCCCTTCGTGCGTAATTTCAATCTCATTTTTGCTCAGAAGTTTTCCTGTTCCTCTTTCATATTGAAAAAGCCTGTTTAAGTTTTCCGTTTGCAACAGCTTTATGTGACAGCTATATTGGAATTTTCTTTCAAAAATTGCCTCCTGTAAGTTTTGTCTGACCTCTTGCCAAGGAATAGTGAATTCAGAATTTTTATTAGAAAGTGCATTGTTAACATTTACCACTCTATTCGAGAGTTCCCACAATGTCTTAGAAGAAAGTGCCCCGTTGTACACGCCAGCACCACCAACTCGTTCTTTTTCTATCAAGCAAACATGTTTGCCAAAATCTATTCCTCGCATGGCAGCTGCATATCCTGCAGGGCCTCCACCTATGACTACTAAATCGTACTCAACCATTTATTATTTCATCTTTCCCTTAAATATACTAGATTATCCGATATTTGTGGAGATAAGGAGCAAAAATGATATGAAATATTCTGAATTATTAAGAAGAGGACAAGAAATTAAAGGCGAAGCGATAAAATTCTTTAAGAAAAACAAACTCAAAGGAAATAAACTTGATAAATCAATTCATTCATTACACGACAAAGCATTTAAAAAAATTGATTGTTTATCCTGTGCAAATTGCTGTAAAACGACCAGTCCAATCTTTAGAGATATAGACATTAAACGAATTTCTAAACATCAAAAGTCGTCTGAGAAAAATTTTATTCGAAATTATTTGCATCAAGATGATGAGGGAGATTATGTGTTGAATAGTTCGCCTTGTACTTTTTTAAATTTGGACGACAACACTTGCAACATCTACGACGTGAGACCTCTTGCCTGCAGAGAATATCCTCATACAGATCGTAAAAACATGCATCAAATCTTGGATTTAACCGTCAAAAATTTAGACGTTTGTCCCGCAGTTGCAAATATAGTAGACAACTTTTTAAAAGAGAATAACGTCACTGTATAGGTGCGATGACTCTGTTATGCTGTAGATAGCAAAAAAAGTGTATTTTTTAGATTTATTTTCAGTAACATCAAGGTGTTCATCCCTTTACGTGTTCTATGTGGATACATTTAATACATGGTTTTAGAGTCTTATTTACATAATGATTTAAAAAGAATGACAGACGCTACATTAAGCGATACTTATAAATCTCAAAAGAAAAGTCTACAACAAGAGAATAAGTATGAGCTGATTCTGGAATTCTTTGGGGTAGTTGATCAATTGAAAATTGGTGAGCTGTCTGCGAAATTGGAAAATATTTTATTTTCTCACGAACCTAATAGCACCCTACAAAAGAGAATTTTTCTAATAGTCTTAGAAGCTTTACAAAACATATATAATCATTCACTACCTGATAAAAAAGGCAGTTGTTTTGGTGGTTTTTGTGTTCTTCATCTAGATGGAGAATACATTCTTTACTTTGTTAGCCCAATTGAATCTGAAAAGATTGATGTTTTAAGAGATCAATTAACTGAACTAAACTCCCAGCCATTAGATCAATTAAAAGAGAATTATTTGAATCAGTTAAATAACGGACAGATATCTCAAAAAGGCGGCGCTGGGTTAGGTTTGAAAGTTATGAGGTCAAGGTCTCGACAACCGATAGAATTTGCATTCAGAGAAAACAAAGAATGGGGTCATTCTTTCCATGTAAAAATCAAATTGATTAAATAAAATAGCCTAGCTATCTTTGTCAAAAAAAACATTGCTCAAAATAGCATTTTCAAACGAATTTATTTTCAAAGTACCTGAGGGACATAAGTTTCCCATGGAAAAATATGACTTGATTGCTCGTCAGCTTCTCCACGAAGGTATAGTAGAAGAATGCAATTTTTTTGATCCGCCACCAATCGCTCAAGAATTCCTATTGCTTGCCCATGAAGAAGAGTATTTAAAACGTTTTCAAAATTTAGAACTAACTCCTCGTGAACAAAGGATTACCGGCTTCAAACACAATGCTGCTCTTGTAGAAAGAGAGGCTAAAATAGCTGAAGGCACTAGGTTAGCTGCAGATTTTGCATTAAATCACGGAGCAGCGATGAATGTAGCTGGGGGAACACATCACGCTTTTTCAAATAAGGGAGAAGGGTTTTGCATGTACAACGATATAGCAATTGCAGCGCATTATTTGTTAAATAAAAATAAGGCTCAAAATGTTTTAATTATTGATTTAGATGTCCACCAAGGAAATGGAACGGCTCAAATTTTCAAGGAAAACGCTAATGTTTTCACTTTTTCCATGCACGGAAAGGACAATTACCCTATGAGAAAAGAGATTTCTGACCTGGATATAGAATTGCCAATCAATACAAAAGACGATGAATACCTTGCCGAGTTAAATCGAGGTATGGACTTGATTTCTAAGAGATTTGTCCCTGATTTTGTTTTTTATCAAGCGGGTGTTGATGTTCTTACATCGGATAAACTTGGAAAGCTAGATTTGACCATTGACGGCGTTAAGAGAAGGGATCAAACGGTTATTGATTATTGTAAATCGGGTTCACTTCCTTTGGTAATCACCATGGGGGGAGGATACGGTGATGACATTAAGTCAATCGTAGATACCCATGTGCAGCTTTATAAAATGGTAAATGACCAATTTTTCTAAATTTATTTAAGAAAATTTTTAATCCTATTGAGTTTTGATTTATCTTTGTTTAGATTTAGTCTAAATAAATGAAACAGGATTTTTTAAATG
Source organism: Lentimonas sp. (assembly GCA_047637535.1). GTDB lineage: Bacteria > Bacteroidota > Bacteroidia > Flavobacteriales_D > Crocinitomicaceae > UBA2040. Next base: position 4,181 of record JBLIKY010000033.1, on the reverse strand, counting down.
CGCCCAACAACTTTTCTTTTATAGCCTGTGAAGGCTGTAATTGTTCGAAAAAGAAAGATTGTTGCAAGAAATACAAGAAAAATGGCATTCATTGTAAAAAATGTCCCAAAAAATGAAATCATTTTTGATTTTAATCATTTTGTTTTCCTTTCAAGTTTCGTTTTCTCAAAATGTAGAAAATAGAATTAGCCACATTGGTGTTTCCGCAAATTACGAAAATGCTGATTTTATCACCTTGGTTAATTATAGTCTTCAAAACAAAAAGTTAATTTTTAGAGCTGGTTTTGGTGTTGGACTTAGAAGAACAGTTTTTCAAGGTGCATTTTTTCCAAATATTCATTTGTCAGGATCGTATATTTTGGTTCAAAAAAAATCTTCGATAATTTACTCCGGTTTGAAGGCCAAAATAAGTCAATTAAAATTCATAAATAGTTTAGAAAGAAATTTTGGTCTTTTACCAATAGTGGGTTACTCGGTTGGTAGAAAATTAAAAATTGGAGTAGAAGCAGGCATTGGTTTAGGTTGTGGAACCATTCAGTCAATTCAAAAATATCGTTTTAATTACCTTGCCTTTGAAGGAAACTTATGCTTGAATTATGCGTTGTAAAACTTTAATAGTTCTTGGATTGATTTCAATTTTTACAGCTTGTGAAAAACAGGATGCACGTCCGGATATTGAGCTTTTCGGCCATGCTGGAATGGGGCTAAACCAGTCTTATTCGTTGACTAAGAGCGATTCAAAAGAAGCCTTCGAATCATGCCTCTCATTTTCAGAAATGACAGGAGTTGAGATGGATGTTCAAATGGATAAACAAGGAGAGTTTTGGTTTTACCATGGAGATTTTGTGGAGTCCAAAAATGGGGATTTCTGTATTCCTGAACTCACAACTGAAGAAGTGAGGAAACTTGAAATTTCTGGAAGAAAAGAGGGACTATTAAAAGTGCGTGATTTTCCCTTTGAAAACTACCCGAATGCTAAATTTTTATTTGACATAAAACACTACAATGCCGCTCAACAAAAAATAATCGATTCGACCTTGTTTTTTGATAATATGAGTGATTTTTTAAAAGGGAAAAATATTAATATCGAATTTATCACTTTGGTGAAAGTTTGGTTGCCTTCTTTTATAAATAGAAATTGGTTTGTATATTATGATTCTCAAAGTTCTGCTGATATAGATATTGTAATTTCTGAACCTTCAGAGGTTAAAGGGATTTCAACAAGAGCTTCGTTGTTTAATAAAGATGAAATTAAGGCTTTGAAGGATAAAAACATAAAAGTTTTGTTGTTTGGAATCAACTCTCCCAAAGCGCATAAGAAAATCAGGAAATTAGCTCCTTCTGGCATTATTACTGATGATGTAAGAGGTGCAATATTAGAATTACGTTAATAATGGCCAAGAAAAATAGAATTAATCTCGTGTATTCAACAAATCCAAATTTTGAATATCAAGATGAGGAACAAGAGCAGCAAGAAACGCTAAACGAGAGTCAACAAAAACTTTATGTGTCCATCGATAAGAAAAATCGAGGAGGTAAAGAAGTAACTCTAATTGAAGGATTCATTGGTGATCCTGAGGATTTAAAAGACCTCGGAAAAACACTGAAAAGTAAATGTGGAGTTGGCGGTTCGGCCAAAGACGGCGAAATTATTATTCAAGGGAATTTCAGAGATAAAATCATCGAAATTCTTCAAAAAGACGGATACCAAGTAAAAAGAAAGGGAGGATAGAAAATACAGCTTATGCTGTAAGAATCATCCGCCCTTCAGATCAATAAAAAAATTCATGTTATGAAACACTTTTGTCTAAATTATTGATTTTATATCTTTAAAAATGTGCGGTTTATTAACCTGTGACTCAGCTTGATTAAACGGTAGTCATTTTTTGGTGTATAAAAATTTATTCTTCTGTTTGCAGTTTCATTTTAACAACTATCTTTGTACGTAATGGAAAAACAAGTCATCCTCAATCCCAAACAGTTCGAGTTGACCATCAACAGACTCTGTTACCAATTGATTGAAAATCATGCAGATTTTTCCGACACCGTATTAATCGGACTTCAGCCCAGAGGTATTCACGTAGTTACTCGACTTAAAAAAAGGTTAGAAGAAATTCTCGACCAAGAAATTAAATGCGGAAACCTAGACATTACCTTTTACCGTGATGATTTTAGGAGAAGAGAAATAGCAATCATTCCAAGTACAACCAATATTAATTTTTCTATAGAGAACAAAAATATCGTCTTGATTGATGATGTTTTGTTCACCGGTCGTACAATTCGTGCTGGACTAGACGCCTTATTGGCTTATGGTAGACCAAATCGCGTTGAATTGCTTACTATGATCGATAGACGATTTAGACGTCATCTTCCGATTCAAGGCGATTATGTGGGTAAAACGGTAGATACTATGGTCTCAGAAAGAGTATCTGTAGAATGGAATGAGATAGAAGGAGAGGACAAAGTTTTGTTATATACAATTGAAGGAAATGGATAATTTAAGTGTCGAACATCTAATCGGAATCCGTGACCTAAAAAAGGAGGATATCGAACTTATATTTAAAACTGCAGATAGCTTTAAAGAAGTTATCAATAGACCGATTAAAAAGGTTCCTTCACTTAGGGATATTACAATAGCCAACTTGTTTTTTGAAAACTCTACAAGAACCAAGCTTTCTTTCGAACTAGCAGAAAAGAGATTGTCAGCTGATGTCATCAACTTTAGTGCCTCCGGTAGTTCAGTTAAAAAAGGAGAAACACTTGTAGATACAGTCAATAATATCCTTTCGATGAAAGTCGACATGGTTGTCATGAGACATGGAAATCCAGGAGCGGCTAAGTTTTTATCGGATAGAATTGATGCTAAAGTGATCAATGCTGGAGACGGTACTCACGAACACCCAACCCAAGCATTGCTTGATGCCTATACAATAAGAGAAAAATTCGGGGAAGTTTCAGGGAAAAAAGTGGTCATTGTTGGAGATATTCTTCATTCTAGAGTCGCTTTGTCCAATATTCTTTGCTTGCAAAAGTTGGGGGCAGAGGTAATGGTTTGTGGCCCGACCACCCTCATACCAAAACACATTGATAAACTAGGAGTAAAGGTTTCTCACAACCTCAGACAAGCGCTTGAATGGTGTGACGTTGCAAATATGCTGCGTATACAATTGGAGAGACAAGACATAAAATACTTCCCATCTTTGAGAGAGTATTCAATGTTGTTTGGCCTGAACAAAGAAATCCTAGATTCCTTAAGTAAAGAAATTGTAGTTATGCACCCTGGACCGATCAATCGAGGAGTAGAAATTACGAGCGATGTAGCTGATTCTAAACAATCTGTTATCTTGCAACAGGTTGAGAATGGTGTCGCGATAAGAATGGCTGTCATTTATTTATTAGCCGCTAAAATTGACCGACAATAAAATTTTGTTATTTTTGATTACAAACTGTAGAAAATGAACTTTGAAACCAAGCTAGATCAATATGGAGCCACTGTGGTTGCAAACGTAGAGCGATTAAACGCTCAAAATGCACCTGATTTAAAGTCGGCTCTTGTCTTGCTCAATAATAAAGGTGTTAATAATGTTATCGTCGATTTGGCAGCAACGAAATATTGTGATTCTTCCGGGTTGAGTGCATTATTGATGGGAAATCGTCTTTGTAAAGACACAAATGGGAAGTTTATCCTTTGCGGTTTGCAAGACAGTGTATTTAAAATGATTAAAATCGCTCAATTGGATAAGGTTATGTTTTTTGAGTCTAATCATAAAGATGCAGTCGAAGCCTTAAAAGCGTGAGCTTCTTTGTTCAGTTTCTAGGAACAGGTAGCGCCTTGCCTACTAACAAACAAAATCCAACTTCTCAATATTTATTTTGTGAAAACAGACATTTTCTCATCGATTGTGGTGAGGGAACTCAAATTCAGCTTCGCAAACGCGGCATCAAAATTCAAAAAATTGATGCCATTTTTATTTCACATCTTCACGGCGACCATTATTTTGGACTTGTAGGTTTACTTTCTTCCATGCACCTTTTAGGGAGAAAGAAAAAAATCGTTATTTATTCTCATGCCGAATTAAAAGAAATTGTTCATTCCCAACTCTTTATTGGTGGAGCAAAATTGACTTTTGAAATCGAGTTTAAAACCATCGAAGCCAATTATGAAGGTGAAATTTACTCTG
>JBLIKY010000032.1:0-16390 GCA_047637535.1 Lentimonas sp. | reverse complement strand
AACTGAAAAAACTATCCTTATCTTCGAGAAACTATTTATCAGATAAAACGTTGCACCGTGGTGTAGCGCCATCCGTTATGTCGGAGAAAAGCCCTACTTTTCCTAGCACCAACCTTTATGCCCAATGTAGAATGACAAAGACGATGACCATACTGACAACATTATTTATAATAGGCTGTTCGAGCTTGTTATACGCTCAGAACGCGGACTCCCTTACTTTCAAGCGACTGACTATCACTACAACATTAACAGACTACATACCGACTCTTAGGTTAAACACGGCTAACATCAATATTGGGGCTGAGATATATTTAAAAAACTCAAAAAGCATTGCGTTCAACTTTGGACTTGTCAAGTCTTATGGACCGACTGGACCATCTGCATCACTGCCAATAGGATGGTTTGCCCTTAGTTCAGAAAACACCATTGGCTTCAAGGGGCAAGTTGAAGGCAGACATTATCTAAAAAAACGCAAGTTGTTTGGGCCAGCAATGCTGATATTTTGGCCTCAAATCTTTCAATTTAGGACACAAGAGCTTGATAATACTGGATACTACATTGCTTTTCACTCGTCCTTCCAAGCCACTGCAACAACCAGACAAGAAACAATTCTGGACTATATAGATGATATGCCCTTTCCTGAATCTTATCATTACAAAGAGAACATTTATACCGTTGACAGAAACGTATTAGCGCTTAATATGAAGTTCGGCTATCAGTGCATTAAAAAATCGGGACTTACTGTTGACTTCGCAGTTGGTCTCGGGGGGCAGTATATTTCAAGTAGTCCGACCAAAAGACAAGGGACAGAAACAGATTACCCCAACTCAGACAAGGACTTTGGAGGCAAACTATTTGACAAAGGGACAAGTTTTTATCCCAATATCGTTTACCAGTTACGTCTGGGATGGAGTTTGTAGAAGAGAAAAATATTCTGGGCATAACACACGCTAAGCGACTATGCCGGGGTTTATGATTACGCTGAAAGTAAAACTATATTTTATCGTTTGTTGTTCGCTAAGAAGTATTTAGTAATTTTCCGGCACGGCGCCTAGCGCAGCCGTTGGCGATAATACTAATGACGATAATACTAATGACGATGAATAAGGCAACAAGCATAATTATCTTAGGGACACTTTTGATATTTTGTACCCTGACAATTTCCTGCAAAAAGGAAAGGAACGTTGAAGCAACAATAATTACTGACTGCACAGGAACATATTTAAGATTTGACAGTAAGGACTATAAAGTTTGCAATCTTGAAAAGACCGAAAATTATACTCACAAACAAACCGTTGAAGTAACCTTTAAGAAAATGGTCGAGTGCGATGGTTCAGGTAACATTCTGGCAACTTGCTTTTTAAACCACCCTTTTGAAGCTTGGGCACAAGTGATTAAAATAAAGTAACCATGAGAATTTTATTTATCATATTAATTTTTGCTGGACTAATTAGTTCTTGTTCAAAATCTCCAAAATGTTGGGGTGACGATAAAAACCAAGGGATAGTAAATAGTGCTATACGAATTGACTGTGCACCAAACGGAGAACAGTTTATTATATCTGACGACTCAATATATCGGAGTTTGTTCCCCTCAAGTTGCAACTCGCCTGCAATTGACTTCAATTCAAACTCATTGCTCGGACTTTACGCAGACGGTGGTTGCGAATTAAAATTTATTAGAGAAGTATCATAACTCGACAATGAAAAAAAATACCATTACAAAGTAACAGTAAAAAGTTGTGGTGCTTGTAAAAAACTAGGATATTCGTACAACTGGGTGACAGTTCCGAAACTTCCGAGCGGCTGGACAGTAACTTTTGAAGTTGACGAAAAATGAGAAGTACTGGTGGTAAAATGGGTTTTGGAAAAAGTTGCAGTTCAGTACTCTACAGACACATTTGTCGCTAATCAAAGTTTGGTTGTCCGCATCAATATTTGTGGTGAAAATTACCACCTTCGCCAAGCCCGAAACCGCTAGCATAAAAAGAAGATAATAACAAAAATACAGGCTTGACTAACGATTAGCATTAGCTTGTCCCACTCTCTAGGAGATTCCCCTTCCATAGTAGATTTAGCTAGAGAGAATACTTGATTGGCGCAAAAAGTCCCGATTCGAATAAATCAAATCGGGACTTTTATAAAATCTTATTTAATTGCAGACATTACTCTGCAGCGTCAGCTCTCTTTTTGTATTCCAATGCTTTCTCTGAGTTACCCAAAGATCTTTGCAATTGGAAAAGAATAGTCAATACAGCTTTGTCATTTGGTGCTGTTGCGATGTATTTTTCCAAAGGAACCAATGCCTTTTTGTACAACTCTTCACTTTGAGCCATCATTACGTCGTATTTAGCATCACCAAACTTCAATTGATTTGCTTCGTCTTTCATGTTACCAGCCCAAGAGACAAGATGTGCGCCCAATTGGTACTGAGCATCTATGTAATCAGGGTCAATGGATAACGCTTTTTCCAAGGCTTTTTCTGCTTTTTCATTTTCCTTAAGGTCAATGTAAATTGTACCTATAGTATAATGCAATTGTTTGTTGTTAGGATCTGTTGCAATTGCTGCTGCTAAAGCCGCTTCTGCACCTTCTGCATTGCCTTCATCGATATTGATGTTAACCAATTCCAAAAGCAAATCGCGATCAGAAGGGTATAATTTACGTCCTTCTGCAACAACAGCCTTCGCTTCATCTGCTTTTCCAGCTTTACGGAAAGCATTAGATGCCAATGAATAGGTTGTGGCTCCTTTGAAACCTACCTTCGCAAGGGAAGCGTAGTTTGCAGCTGCCATGTCATAATCCTCTGCTTTTTCAGCACATACAGCTGAGTAAAAAACTGCATTGCTATCCAATTGGTCTACGGTGTTTGCAAATTTCGCTTGCCAATTGTACATCTCAGCTGCCGCTTTGAAGTTGCCATCGTTATACATTTTGTTTGCCGATTGGTCAAACATAACTCTCGCTTTGTAAACAGACTCCTCAATATCACCTTGGTATTTTTTACCTATAGAATATGACTTTTTATAGGCATCCAATCCTTCTTGCATTGTTTTGTCAGAAGCTATGGAAGTGTCTCCAGTCATTTGAGCAATCATGGACATTCCCATGTAAATTTCACCCTTGTAATAATTGGTTTTCTCTCCGTCCTTAGTGTCCGGGTGAGCTGCTGCTAAATCGATGAACTCCTTGGCATTCATTATGGACTTTTTCGCTGTCTCAAAATCTTGAGAGCGCAATGCCGGAATGAATTTGTTTTTGTATTCAACTGCCGCTGAAGTTTCGTTTTTCTTTTGAGAAAATGCAAAAGTTGAAATTGCCACTGCTGCAAGTAATAAACTATTTTTCATGATTCTTTCGTTTCTAATTTTTAATAAAGATGTAAATATTATGATTATTCTTCAGAATCTGAAGATTCAATATTCGTGCCATTTGTTTCTTCATTATCAACTTCGCCTGTGATTTCACCATCGATTCCGATTATCTCTTCCTCCTCATCTTCACTTCTAGGAACTCTTGCAATCGCTGCAATCGCTGCCTTACCCTTAAGGTTAATTAATTTAACCCCTTGAGCAGATCTTCCCATTGTTCGGATTCCGTCAATGTGCATTCTAATCGTTATTCCTGATTTGGTGATAATCATCAAATCTTCTTCGTCGTTAACGTTTTTGATTGATAATAACGGACCGGTTTTCTCAGTTACGTTCAAAGTTTTAACCCCTTTACCGCCACGGTTTGTAATTCTATATACAGGCTCTTTGTCCTCAGGGTCGTTTAAGTAAGTTCGCTTACCGTAACCATTCTCAGAAACAACCAATATCGTAGAGAAGATGTCTTCCACACATATCATTCCGATAACAGAGTCATTGTCAGATGTCAAGGTGACTCCTCTTACACCAGATGCATTTCTTCCCATCGGTCTAACTTTAGATTCGTTAAATCGAATAGCTCTACCGTTTTCAGTTGCCAATACGATTTCATTCGAACCATTAGTCAATTTAGCCTCTAACAATTCATCTCCTTCACGGATAGAAATTGCGTTGATACCATTTGTTCTTGGCCTTGAATATGCTTCTAAACTTGTTTTCTTAATAACACCACCTTTAGTGGCCATGATGATGAAGTTGTTTTTAACGTAGTCAGCATCTGTTAAATCCTGAACTTTAACATACGCTTTAACTTTATCGTCTTGTTCAATGTTTATTAGGTTTTGAATTGCTCTTCCTTTTGCAATTTTATTTCCTTCTGGGATTTCGAATATTCTCATCCAGAAACATCTTCCTTTTTCTGTAAAGATCAAAAGGAAATTGTGATTGGTGGCTACAAATAAATGTTCAAGGAAATCTTTGTCTCTAGTAGTCGAACCTTTAGATCCCATACCACCTCTGTTTTGAACCTTGTATTCGGTTAAACTTGTACGTTTAATGTAACCTGCATGAGAAATTGTGATAACAACCTCTTCATCAGCGATCAAATCTTCCATTCGCATTTCGCTAGCTGAATATTCGATTCGTGATCTTCTTTCGTCACCAAATTTGTCTAATACCTGTTGTAATTCATCCTTGATGATTTGCATTCTTCTTTCTTTCTTGTCAAGAATGTCTTTAAGGTCTGCAATGATTTCAATTAATTCATTGTATTCAGTTCTTAATTTATCTTGCTCAAGTCCAGTTAAATGACGAAGTCTCATGTCAACAATCGCTCTAGATTGTATGTCAGATAAACTGAATCTCACTATTAATTGCTCTCTAGCGTCATCCGGATTTTTCGATTTTTTAATGATCTCAATAACTTCGTCAATATTGTCAGAAGCAATGATTAACCCTTCAAGAATATGAGCTCTATCCTCAGCTTTCTTTAACTCAAATGTTGTACGACGTACGACAACTTCGTGTCTAAACTCAACAAAATATTTGATGATTTCTTTTAAGTTCAACAACATTGGTCTTCCATCTACCAAACAAATGTTGTTTACGGAGAAAGAAGTTTGAAGTGCTGAGTACTTATATAGTTTATTTAAAACAACATTTGGAATTGCATCTCTTTTCAATTCGTAAACGATACGCATACCATTTCTATCAGACTCGTCACGTATATCCGAAATGCCTTCAATTTTTTTGGCGTTGACCATGTCAGCCGTTTTCTTAATCAGATCAGATTTGTTGACTTGATAAGGAATCTCTGTTACAATGATTTGTTCTCTTCCTTTGAATTCTTCTATTTCAGCTTTAGCACGCATTACTATACGACCTCTTCCAGTCATAAATGCATCTCTAACACCTTCGTATCCGTAAATGATACCTCCAGTTGGGAAATCAGGTGCTTTAATGTGCTCCATCAATCCTTCAATGTCTATATCGCTGTTGTCTATGTATGCCTGGATTCCACCAATGACCTCAGTAATGTTGTGAGGCGCCATGTTCGTTGCCATACCTACAGCAATTCCAGAGGCACCATTCATTAATAAGTTAGGAATCTTTGAAGGAAGAACAGATGGTTCTTTTAAACTATCGTCAAAATTGGGTGTGAAGTTTACAGTGTCTTTGTCTAAATCATCCAACATTTCCTCGGCAATCTTTCTTAGTCTCGCTTCGGTATATCTCATTGCAGCTGGGCTATCGCCGTCAACCGAACCAAAGTTACCTTGACCGTCAACCAAAGGGTAACGCAAAGACCAGTGCTGTGCCATACGCACCATGGTGTCGTATACAGAACTATCTCCGTGAGGGTGATACTTACCAAGTACCTCACCGACAATTCTTGCCGATTTTTTATGTGCTCGATTCGAGAAAACCCCAAGGTCTTGCATTCCGTATAATACTCTACGGTGCACAGGTTTGAATCCGTCGCGAACATCTGGTAGGGCTCTTGAAACAATAACTGACATCGAATAATCGATGTAAGCTGATTTCATTTCGTCCTCTATATTTATTTGAATGATTTTTTCTCCGTCTGCCATGTTGTCACTTTTTGATTATTTGCACAGTAATTGTGCTTTGTTAAAGCAAGCTCCGAAATTAGTCATTTAGAAGTTAGATTACGCCGAGGTCATTATCCTATTTATAAACAAAAATCTGTGGAAAATTGGCTTTTTAGGGGACTTATTAACAATTTAAAGGTTTTATATTTGTAGATAGACGAATTTGTCGTTTATTTCGTAACTAAGGATAAAGAATACATGGAAGCAAAATTTTCACCACGCGTAAAAGACGTTATAAGTTTCAGTAGAGAAGAAGCACTGCGTTTGGGCAACGATTTTATTGGTGTCGAGCATCTGCTTTTGGGTATGATCAGAGAGGGAGACGGCAAAGCAATTCGAATTTTGCACGAATTTAATCTCGATTTAAAACAAATTAGAGTAGAGATTGAGAAAAGTTTAAATAAATCCGCCACGGTTGCAAATGCCAAACTAACCAACGTGCCACTTGTAAAACAGGCAGAAAAGGTGTTGAAAGTAACTTATCTTGAAGCGAAGCTTTATAAAAGTCAGATGATAGGCACTGAGCATTTACTTCTTTCTATGTTGAAAGAGGAAAACTCCTTTGCTTGTAAAATATTAAATAAATACGGCGTTATATATGAAAACGCTAAAGACGAATTAGAATCAATTATGGACGACACTTATACTCCTAAAGCGGAGTTTCCCAATGAACCAGAAGGTTCTGAAAGCGAAGGCTTCTCAACTCAGCGTAAATCAGCTGACCCTAAATCGAAAACTCCTGTTTTGGATAATTTTGGGCGCGACCTTACGAAAATGGCTGAGGCTGGAAAATTAGACCCAATTGTTGGGCGTGAAAAAGAAATCGAAAGAGTTTCTCAAATTCTCTCTAGAAGAAAAAAGAACAATCCAATTTTGATTGGTGAACCAGGTGTTGGTAAAAGTGCAATCGCTGAAGGATTAGCCTTGAGAATTGTACAACGAAAAGTATCTCGAGTTTTGTTCAACAAAAGAATTGTATCTCTTGATTTAGCCTCATTGGTTGCTGGAACAAAGTACAGAGGTCAGTTTGAGGAAAGAATGAAAGCAGTGATGCAAGAATTGGAAAAGAATTCTGAAATCATTTTGTTTATTGATGAAATACACACGATAATTGGTGCAGGTGGGGCATCTGGTTCGCTTGATGCTTCAAATATGTTTAAACCAGCGTTGGCTAGGGGCGAACTGCAAGCAATCGGTGCTACAACATTGGATGAATACCGTCAACACATTGAGAAAGACGGTGCGTTAGAAAGAAGATTCCAAAAAGTAATTATCGAACCGACAACGATTGATGAAACGATACAAATATTAGAAAACATTAAAGACCGTTACGAAGATCATCACAGTGTGACCTATACGGAAGAAGCGTTAAAGGCTTGTGTTAAGTTAACGGAACGATACATTACGGATCGACATTTGCCTGATAAGGCTATTGATGCATTGGATGAAGTTGGTTCGCGCGTTCACCTCACAAACATTAATGTTCCTAAAGAAGTTATAGAAATTGAGGGACAGATAGAAGAATTAAAAGAGCAGAAAAACGAAGTAATTAAATCTCAGCAATATGAAAAAGCGGCTGAATTAAGGGATAATGAGCGTCAACTGCAAGAAAAATTAGATGCAGCAAAAACCAAATGGGAAGAAGAATCTAAGTCGCAACGCGTTACAGTAACAGAAGATAATGTGGCTGAAGTTGTATCCATGATGTGTGGAATCCCAGTTACAAGAATATCACAATCCGAAAGTGGTAAGCTCGTTAGCATGGCCGAAGACTTAAGAGGTCAGGTTATTGGTCAGAACGAAGCAGTAGAGAAAGTGGTGAAGGCTATTCAGCGAAACAGAGCGGGTTTAAAAGACCCAAACAAACCAATTGGTACGTTTTTCTTCTTAGGGCCAACAGGCGTTGGGAAAACCCAGCTTGCTAAAGTTTTAGCCAAGTATATGTTTGATACTTCAGACGCATTGGTAAGAATTGATATGTCAGAGTACATGGAGAAATTCTCTATCTCAAGATTGGTTGGAGCACCTCCGGGTTACGTTGGATACGAAGAGGGTGGACAGTTAACTGAGAAAGTTAGAAGAAAGCCATACTCTATTATTCTTCTTGATGAAATTGAAAAAGCGCATCCAGATGTGTTTAATCTTTTACTTCAAGTGCTTGATGAAGGGCACATGACAGATGGTCTTGGACGAAAAATTGATTTCAAAAACACTATTATCATTATGACTTCGAATATCGGAGCACGTCAATTGGCTGATTTTGGAACAGGAGTTGGATTTGGAACAAAAAGTCAAATAAGTCAAACGGATGAAAATGTGAAATCGGTGGTGCAGAATGCTTTAAGAAAAGCTTTCGCTCCTGAATTCTTAAATCGTGTTGACGATATGATAATGTTTTCTTCTCTAGACAGAGGAGCGATACATAAAATCATTGATCTTGAATTGATGAAGTTGTACGGTAGAATCAACGAATTAGGATACCAAATTGAGATGACCGAAAAGGCAAAAGACTTCTTAGTGGACAAAGGATACGATGAGAAATTCGGAGCTAGACCATTAAAAAGAGCGATTCAGAAGTACATCGAAGATCCATTGGCAGAGGAAATCATCAAATCTTCGTTAGAAGAAGGTGATACCATTAAAATGGACATTAAAAAAGGCGCTGACGAATTAACGATAAATATCGAAAAAGGCAAGGGCAAAGCTAAACCCAAAGCAAAGTCGAAGGAATAATTAATAATCAATAAATAGTAGGGGGAGCAATCCCCCTTTTTTACGCAATGAAAAATCTTCTTTTTTTTTCTTTCATTTTTCTGTTTTTTGCCTCGAATGCGGCAATAATTATAATGCCTGAAATTGAGGCGAAGCTGTTTATTGACGAACCAAATCAGGATTTTAATTCCATTTATTTACAAGATGAAAGTCAAGTTTTAAAAGCTGTAAAGTTTTTGTTTGACAATGACAAGTTAGATCATAGTGGAACACGAGCTTATGATGTAAAGGCGACATTTGAAGCCTACTGGGGAGCCGTTAAAAACGATTGGCACCTCATTGACATGGAAAGGGATGGAAAGCCCGAATTGCTGTATTCAGGAAAACCCTATTACGGCGACGATAAAGACTTCTTTTACTTGTACGTGCAAGTAAAAGATACTTGGAAGGAAGTTTACTGGGATGAAGGTAGATTGTTGGCGTACAAAATTCATCCAAACACAGAGGAAGTTTTGTTGTATCATCACCGAAACCCATGTTGTTCTCAATCTTCTCATAATATCAATAGATTGCGATGGATCAATGGAGGATTAAAGGTTCAGAAAAAATATTTTCTCGCAAATGACCAGCAAATGAAGGGTGACTTTTTTCCACCTTATTCAATTCATAACGAAAAGTTTTATGAATTGAAAGAAGAGAAAATGTTGCTCTGGTCGGACAGCATTATTTCTGAGAATGCCTATGTGATGGCTCCAACGAATGAGATAATTCCTTTTGAAAAAGGAGCTCATTACAAAGTGTTGTATCGTATGAAAAAATGGAGGTATGTGCAGTTTGTTTCTCCACCAAAGCTTGAACAAAGTAGGGTGGTAAACTCAACAAATTTGCAAGATGTAAAAGTTTTTGGCTGGCTTTATTTCGAATAAGCGTCCACTGCTTTTCTTACCGAACCGTGCTTAAGTAAAAGCTGTTTTGCAAGGTCGTATTCAATATCAATTTCATTTTGAATCATTCGAGTTCCTCTATCCACTAATTTATCGTTGCTCAATTGCATGTCAACCATTTTATTCCCTTTGACATGTCCGAGTCTTATCATTAGACTTGTCGATATCATATTCAAAATTAGTTTTTGAGCCGTTCCTGATTTCATGCGTGTACTTCCTGTTACAAACTCTGGTCCGACTACAGCAACCATTGGGTGAATTGGGAGGGAGGCAAGGGGTGAACCTGGGTTACAAGTTATACCACCAGTTAGAATTTCATTTTTATTACACTCTTCCAAAGCGCCTAAAACATAAGGAGTTGTACCTGAGGCAGCAATTCCAATCACAGAATCATTTGTATTTATCTTTTCCTCTTTAAGGTCTTTCCAGCCCTGTAGGGAGTCATCCTCTGCATTTTCAACCGCTTTTCTTATCGCAGCATCACCACCAGCGATTAATCCAACAACTTTGCCGAACTCAACACCGAAAGTTGGAGGGCATTCCGAAGCATCAACAACTCCAAGCCTACCACTAGTTCCAGCTCCTAAATAAAATAAGCGCCCGCCATTTTTCATTCTCGGATAACACGATTCAACAAAAGCCTCAATTTGAGGAAGTATTTTTTCAATAGCAAAAGCTACTTTTTGATCTTCTTTGTTTATGTTTTGCAACAAATCTAAGGTTGACATATCTTGAAGATTGTCGTAGTCTGAACTTGATTCTGTGATTCTATCCATTGTTATAATAAATATGCTTCAAACCCATCAGAAACGGCTCTAACTTCTATGTGCTCTCTCAGTGTAGTCGATAGGGTCAATCCTACATAATCGGCTTTAATTGGGTACCTCCTGTGTTTTCTATCAATAATACTTACTGTCTTGATTGATTTTGTTGGCTGTTGTAAAAATTTGATCAATGCATATTGCATGGTCTTCCCTGAGTTAATTACGTCGTCAATGAGAAGAATATAAGCGTTTTTTAATTCTTTTTCGTCTATGCTAATTCCTATTTCTTCTTTCCACGGTTCGTCTTTATTAACAGTGATTTCAAAATCAATAACTTCCTGTCCGTTTATATTTTTAAGCATGTCCTTTAAAACTACCGCCAATTTAAAACCATTTCCATTGATTCCACCAATGTGAAGTATAGGTTCGTCATATGCATTTTCGATAATCTGATGGGCCAAACGAACCAGTTTCTGATTGATTTCTTGACTAGTAAGAATTTTTTGCATGAATTAATCTTTTTGTAAAGATACTCAATGTTGTAAAAAAGGGAGTAGAGGACGAAGCATTAATTTACTTTCTTCTTTGAAGAAGTCGTGCCCGGAATTAATTTCAACAACTACATTCTGAAGTTCTGCTTCTAAGGCAAAGTCATGCGCTATTTTTGCTGGAAATATATTATCAAATTTACCCATTATTATTTGAAAAGGTATTTGATTTTCTTCGATAACAAATCCTATTTTCTTTGGGTTTGAGCGTATGTCTCTAAAGTTTCTCCAGCAACGAGATGCTCTAACCATTTTTTCATGGTCTTGTGTAAAGTCATGAGTTAATTCGAGTACTTTAAAATTGATAAAGCCCATCTTATGGGATATACAAGCCAATCGATAAAATGTTTTGGGATATTTTTCAAAAAAATGCATTACCACTCGACACCATTTTTTGTTTGAGGCTTTTTCAAAGAATCCATTGAGTTGTATTCCGTCAGGTGAAAAAAGAGAACAGCTTAGGATGTTTTTTGGCATGGTTTCCATTATTTTTAATGCAAAGCGCCCCCCTTGAGAAAATGCCATTAAATGAAATTTGTCGATGTTTAATTGAAATAGAATGGCATTAAAAAGAGTTAAGAACTCTTCTTGAGATAAGGGGTTTTTAGAAATCCTTTTTTCTGGGAAGTAGCTATTGCCATGATGAATCAAGTCGAGCGCTACGATTGTGTTTTTTTCGTGATTAAAGAATTTATAATCTTCAACGGACTTACCATGACCATGAAGTGCGATAACATAAGTATCACCCGTTCCAAAGGTGGTGTATTCCAGTTGAATATCGTTATATTTTACTTTTCGCATTTTCACAACTCTAAGATACAGATTCTAAGTGTCCTAGCGAAAAAAATAAAACTTTACATTAGTTTTTATGTCGTCTTCTCTTTCTTTCTTGACTGATGAGTGTAAGCTCGCGGCCTGTCTGTCCGGCTACGGATGTGTTTTCATCGGCACGTCTCAAAAGGTAGGGAAGCACTTCGTTGACAGGTCCGTAAGGAACATATTTTGCCACGTTGTAATTGTGATAGGTGAGATTAAAAGAGATGTGATCTGACATGCCTAACAATTGGGCAAAATGGACGCGTGAATCATCTGGCTCCAAACCTTTTTTAGCCAAAAGTTGAGTCAATAACAAATTAGATGCTTCGTTGTGAGTGCCTGCACAAAAGTGAACATAATCAATATTCTCAATTAAATATTCCAAAGCAATATTAAAGTCGTCATCTGTCGCGGCTTTATTAGGTTGTATGGGAGAAGTGTATTTTTTTTCGATTGCTCGATCTCTTTCTTTTTCCATGTATGCGCCTCGTACTAATTTTATTCCTAAGAAATATCCTTTTTCCTTGGCGATTAATGTTTGTTGATTAATATGTTCGAGCCGATCATGACGATACATTTGAGCCGTATTGTAGATGATACAAGCTTCTTTATTGTACTTCTCCATCATAGTATAAGTCATTCGATCTATTCCATCTTGAACCCATGACTCTTCAGCATCGATAAATACAGGCGTACCGCTTTCAAAAGCTTTGAGGCAAATTTTTTCAATCCTTGACAGCAATTTGGTGTTTTCTAACTGTTCTTTTTCTGTTAATTGCGTGGATTCATTATTTATTCTTTCTAGCAATCCAAAACGAGAAATACCCGAAATTTTAAAAACTGCAAATGGAATATCTTCATTGTCATTTCCCTCCTTAAGTGTAGCGATGATTTCTTCAACAGTAAGGTCAAAATCTTTTTCTTTGGTTTGTCCCTCAACGGAATAGTCGAGAATAGTTCCTATTTGAGAGTTGGATAACTCGTCAATTTTTGTTCTGCATTCAACAATGTTTTCTCCTCCACAAAATTGCTTGAATATGGTCGACTTTATAAGTCCCCTTATAGGTAAATGCAATTTAATGGCAAACTCGGTTATCGGTTTACCAATTTTTACAATCCAAGGCAGACTAATGAGCTTAAATAAAAAGTAAGCTCTTCGAAGGTCTTTATTGCTTTTGCTTTCAAAAGCAATGCGGGTATTTTCGAAAGAAATCATTACACAAAAATAATCTGTTTTTTTGTCATTTTGACATTGTGTTTGATAGAATGTTAAATTTGCATTGAAAAAAAAACAAATGAAAGCCGAATCACTTTTAGCCCCAGCATTTTACGGAGATCTGCTCGACGAAAATTTTGAAAAATTATTGTTAGAGAAGTATAGCCAGGCTAAAATCATGATTTTGGTTGATGAAAACACAAATGAATATTGTCTTTCGCATTTGATTTTAAATAATTCTCTTTTGTCCAGAGCTGAAGTTTTTGAAGTACCGGCAGGAGAAAGTTCTAAATCCATCGAGATTGCCAATCAACTTTGGGAGGCATTGAGTGAATATCAATTTTCAAGAACTGATTTAATAATCAACCTCGGTGGAGGAATGGTCTGTGATCTTGGAGGGTTTGTTGCCTCACTTTATAAAAGAGGAATTGACTTTATTAATGTTCCTACTAGTCTTTTGGCTATGGTTGACGCTTCTATAGGAGGTAAAACTGGAATTGATTTGGGTGCGCTAAAAAATCAAATAGGTGTGTTTTCAGCCGCTAGGGCACTCTTTGTTGATCCTGTATTTCTTTCAACTTTACCCGAAAGTGAAAAGAAAAATGGGCTCGGTGAGATGTTTAAACACGCACTTTTGAAATCAAAAAGCGATTTTGAATTATTGCTGAATAAAATCGAAGATGAAAAATATTTAGAACTTAACTTTATCCAAAAATCAAGTCAAGTTAAAGTTGACCTAGTTCAAGAAGATCCGACCGAAAAAGGGCCGAGAAAACTATTGAATTTGGGACATACGATTGGACATGCTCTCGAAGGTCATTTTCTTACTACAAAACCAATTGACCACGGTCATGCTGTTGCTATTGGCCTTTATTTGGAGGCGTTGATAAGTAATTTAACAAAGAGATTGTCAGACGATGAACTTTCTCTTATTTCCAAAATCCTACCTCTTTATCCCTCTATCAAATTGGATAAAAATGGAGTCACGAATTGCATGGATTTACTTTTGCACGATAAAAAGAATCAATACGGTGAAATACGGTTCGTACTTCTAAACGGAATTGGTAATGCCGAAGCTGACCAGGTTGTCGATACTAAAATTGTCGAAGAAGTCTTGTTGACACTAGTTGACTGATTTTAGTTTAATCAATTTACTTTTTATTTCCTCGAGTTTCTTAATCATATCCGATTTTTTTGCCTCTTTTTGTGGTTTAGGTCTTTCCTTCAAGGCGGCTTTAGCACCTTCTAAAGTTCGTCCTTCTTCTTTTACTAAACTGTAAATTGAAGCAAAGACAAGAATGTCTTTGGGAGTGAAAAGGCGATTTCCCTTTTTATTTTTTTTTGGATTGATTTGTTTGAACTCTTTTTCCCAAAAACGAATCAAAGAAGAATTGACGTCAAACATGAGCGCAACTTCGCCTATGCTGTAATAAAGTTTCGTTAATTCGTTTTCAGATATCTTACTCAAAGCCATTGGTGATTTATAAATCGAAAATAATGATAATTTTACAATCAGAATGACTTTATTTCTTCGACTTATCGGATTGTGCATACTAACGTTATCAATAACGTCATGGTCTTGTGCCCAAGAAACAACTTCTAAATTGCCGTCAGATTCAACTATTATCGATACAAAATCCTCCAACGGGAAAGAAATTGATGACTTAATCAATTTCGCTAAAACTTTTCTAGGAACTCCATATAAATATTCAGGTACCGCTCCATCAGGCTTTGATTGCTCTGGATTTATCTATTACATAATGGGTAATTTTGGCTTCAGCTTAACACGCACTAGCTTTGGTATGGCTGAGTTAGGGAGAACAATACGGTTGTCTGAAGTGGAAAAAGGGGATTTGCTTTTTTTTAAGGGAAGAAACGTAAATAATCCTACTGTTGGTCATGTGGCTATGGTAGTTGATGTCAACGAAGAGGGTATCTTCTTTATTCATTCTTCCTCAAGCCGCGGTGTTGTAATCGATAATTTCAAAACGAGTAAGTACTACATACCTCGCTTTATTAAGGCGAAAAGAATGAATTAATAATAATTAGTATCTCTTTTAGCTTTATTTTTATACCTACTTTAATAATCTCAGTTAATAATTATGTCATTGACCAATACAGATTCTATAGATCTTAAATTTTTGTCGATGGACTATTATCAAGAATTAAAATCTCTTATGAAAAGGGTGTATAGTTCACTCGATAGTTCATATTGGGAAGAATCTCAAATTAGAAAACTAATTGAAATCTTTCCTGAAGGTCAAATAATGGTTCTCGTTGACGGAGAATTGGCAGGTTGTGCATTGTCTATTATCGTTGGCGAAAAGGAAATTACGGGAAAACATACTTATAAGCAAGTTACGGGTAGTTACTCTTTTGAAACACACGACTTTAATGGGTCAATTCTATATGGAATAGAAGTTTTGGTTGATCCAAAATTCAGAGGCATGCGCTTGGGACGAAGAATGTATGATTACAGAAAAGAATTGTGCGAGAATCTAAACCTTGAAAAAATAGTATTCGGAGGTAGATTGCCAAAGTATCACGAGTTTGCCAAGCTTATGTCCCCTAAAGAATTTATAGACAAAGTGAAAGCGAAAGAAATTCACGATCCAGTTTTGAATTTTCAATTGTCCAATGATTTTCATGTAAAACGTATTCTTAAAGGCTACTTAAATGGCGATAGTCACTCTTTAGACTACGCAGCTCTGCTGGAGTGGAATAATGTCTATTACGAGAAAGATGAAAAGGCGATGAATCAAAAGAAGTCTGTTGTAAGAACAGGACTTGTACAATGGCAAATGAGACCCTACCGTACATTTGATGATTTGATTGAACAAATAGAATACTTCGTAGATACCGTTTCTTCTTACCGATGTGACTTTGTTTTGTTTCCCGAATACTTTAATGCGCCGTTGATGGCTGAGTTTAATCATTTGACCGAACCAGAGGCAATTCGAAAGCTAGCCGTTTACACGCCTTTATTAAGAGATAAACTTAAGGAATTTGCAATTTCTTATAACATCAATATTATTGCTGGTTCGATGCCTGAATTAGAAAACAATGTTCTCAAAAACGTCGGGTTTTTATGCAAAAGAGATGGAGGTCATGAAACATATGAAAAAATACATGTTACTCCCGATGAGGTAAAAGTATGGGGTTTAACCGGCGGAAACGCAATACAAACATTTGATACTGATTGTGGGAAAATTGGTGTTTTAATATGTTATGATGTCGAATTTCCTGAGTTGAGTCGAATCATGGCTAATGACGGAATGCAGATATTGTTTGTTCCTTTCCTTACAGATACTCAAAATGGTTACTCGAGAGTAAGACATTGCGCTCAAGCAAGGGCAATTGAGAATGAATGTTATGTTGTTATTGCTGGTTCAGTTGGAAACCTTCCAAAAG
>JBLIKY010000031.1:0-16434 GCA_047637535.1 Lentimonas sp. | reverse complement strand
ATCCCAACTGAAATGTTTACAGTAATGTTTGCACTTGGTCGTTTGCCAGGTTGGATTGGTCAATGGAAAGAAATGATGGAAGGTGGTGAACCAATTGGAAGACCAAGACAGGTTTACCAGGGAGAATTAGAAAGAGACTATGTTTCTATTGACAAAAGATAAATACTGAATAGTCCTAATTATCCGAAACAGAGATTAAAAGACTAAAATATTTTTATGTGCCCCAGTAAGAGATCTCTTACTGGGGCATTTGTTTTTAGCACACCTAGTATTTGTCATGAACAGCGGAGTCCCACGCAAAGTTTGTAAACTATTCAAGAGTGAGGAACAGGGGGGGGGGAATTAGTTTGAGTGTGAGTATAGAGTGAGCAGGGGAAGACAAATGTGAGGGAGAGTATTGAGTGAGTAGGGAAGACAAGTGTGAGGGAGAGTGTTGAGTGAGTAGGGAAGACAAGTGTGAGGGAGAGTGTTGAGTGAGTAGGGATAAAAACTCAAGACATTTCACTCAAGACTTGAAAAGTGCGGGGTGAACAAGGAAATAAACACACAAGGCATAAAAAAATCCCCAATCAAATTGATTGGGGATTTTTTTATGCCTTTACTTTTGAACTTATTCCTGTTCTGTATTGCTTTCACTATCGTCTTCTTCAACCTGCTCAGTATCTTGTTCTGGATAGTTATCGTAATTGTTTTTACTTGCTTTTTTCGAGCCGTCATAGATGGTGAACTTTCTAAAACTACACTCCAAATCACCGTTATAGAGTTTGATTCTTCGTTCTGGTCTAAGGCCTATGTGTTTTAATGCTTCTTCGTTTGAAGAAATCAACCAACAAGTACAACCTGTTAAAACATGTTTCATCCAGGTTCCAAATTCGGCATACAATTCCTCAACTTCCTCCCCTATTCTTTCTCCATAAGGTGGATTTGTAATTATCATACCCGAATCGAAAGGTTTTTTAGACTCCTGAAAACTGTCTGCTTTTACATCAATGATTCTTCCTAATCCCAAACCTCTCATGTTTCTTTTGGCCATAGTCATCATTTCTGCACTGGAATCACTTCCTGCTAGAATAAATGGAAGATCTTTTATGCGTTGATTGGCTTGAGATTTAATGCTATCCCATAATTCAGGATCAAAGTTTTTGAAGTTTTTGAAAGCAAAATGATGACGGTTAATGCATGCCGGGACATCAGAAGCCATTAACGCAGCTTCGATTAATATTGTACCTGAACCACAAAAAGGATCGTACAAATTCGTTTTCTTATCCCATTTTGCAAGTCTCAACAATCCTGCCGCTGCGACCTCATTTAATGGAGCGTCACCAACAGACTCTCTATAACCTCTCTGGTACAATGGAACACCAGATGTATTCAATGAAATAATCACTTGTTTTTCCTTGATATACAGGTCAAATAGCACTTGTGGAGCTTTTAACATTACATCTGGTCTATCACCTGTTTTATTTCTAAAAGTATCTACAATGGCATCTTTTAATAAGAGATGTGGGTATTGTGAATGACTGAACAAGGTTGAAAAAACAGCCCCCTTGACAGCGAATGTTTTATCTACGTCGAAATATTGAGTCCAATCAATCTTCATTGCACGGTCATAAAGTTCTTTCTCATCTTTGATTCTAAAAGATTTGATTTGAACCAAAATTGATATTGCACAACGCAAGTGAAGATTCAAATAGTAAACATCTGACCAAGCACCTTTAATTTGAACAGCTCGATTTAAAACCTCAACATCTTTATAACCCATTTCTACTAACTCTTCTTTCAAAACTTCTTCAAGTCCGAAAAGAGTTTTCATGGTAATTATTATCTCTTTATTTTCTTCTTCTTCAGCCATTATGCTATGTTGGTTAATTGCAAAATACTCTTATTTTTGTACAAAAGAACGAATTTGAAGCCAATACCTCATTATTTTCTTTCACTAATACTTCTGCTCGTGAATTTTTTCGATTCTCAGGCGCAGCAAAAAGTTGGGTTAGTTTTAAGCGGAGGAGGCGCAACAGGTTTTGCTCACATCGGTGTAATTCAGGCTCTTGAAGAAAAAGGCATACCCATCGATTATATCACCGGCACCTCTGCTGGAGCGCTTATAGGTGGTTTATACGCAGCGGGATACTCGCCGCAAGAGATAAAGGATTTTGTACTTAGCGAAGATTTTATCTTGATGTCCTCTGGTTCGCTCCGTTCCAATCAACAATTTTTAACAAAGAAAGAAGATGAAAATGCGAGCATGGTCAAAGTCCCAATTTCTCAAGATAGCATACTTCAAAAATCTTTTCCGACAAATTTCACTAACTCTACCTTTCTCGATTTTGAATTGATGAAACTTCTTGCACCTGCTTCTCTAGCGTGTAACAATCAATTCGATCAACTTTTTGTTCCGTTTAGATGTTTGGCTTCTGATATTGTCGCTAAAAAAAATATCGTATTCAAACAAGGAAATTTAAATGAAGTCATTAGAGCCTCAATGACCTACCCTTTTTATTTTCAACCTTTAAGAATTGATGGAAAACTATTATTTGATGGCGGACTTTACAACAACTTCCCGGCAGATGTATTGTATGAGGAATTTTCGCCTGATTACATTATCGGGAGCAATGTGAGCGTAAATGCGAGCAAACCGGATGAAGACGATTTGATTAGCCAAATAACTAACATGCTTGTTCGTTATTCAGACTTTAGCTTGCCTTGCGAAAATGGAATAATTATCGAACCAAAACTCTCCTTAGGAACATTTGAATTTGATCGTGTAGAAGAAGCTATTCAAAGTGGTTATGAAGCTGGATTATTATACGCAGATAGCATTCAATTAGTCATTGACAGAAGAGTTGACCCCGAAGATCTTAAAATAAAAAGAATTCTGTTTAGAGCAGAAATTACACCTATTACTATTAGCGGCATAACAACGAATGCTAGCAAAAGAGAAGAATATTTTATTCAAAAATCTTTATTGAGGAATCGTAAAACAAAAAGTATATCAGAAGAAGACATCGAAAAACGATACTATAGGCTAGCAGCTACCGAACACATAGAGTTTTTATTTCCCACACTGAGCATTAAAGACACTTTGGGGTATACGATGGATCTGAAAATTCGAAAGGCGAACGAATTTAGATTAGACGTCGGAGGTCATATTTCTTCAAGACCCGTAAACACCGGATATGTTGGACTAACCTACATGCGCTTAAAAAAAGCTGCATACAAGCTTCACGCCTCCTCTTATTTTGGGAAATTTTATGGTTCTGTACATACGGACTTGAAGATTGAAATCCCAGCATTATTTCCTTTAACAATCGAACCCTATTATACGCGTAATAGGTGGGATTACTTTAAAAGTTTCGCTACGTTTTTCGAAGACGAGAAGCCCTCCTTTCTTCTTCAAAATGAGAGTTATTATGGCTTAAAAATATCTCACCCCCTTTCAAACACCATGAAAAGCAGTTATGACTTTAGAATGGTTCAACTGGATGACAATTATTACCAATCAGATAATTTCACTGCATCAGACACATCAGACCACACTCGTTTTGAAGGCTTTACAATTTTTAATTTAATTGAACAAAACTCCCTTAATCGCAAGCAATTTGCCTCATCAGGTACACTTTTAAGGATAAAATCGAGGTATGTCAACGGTACGGAAACCTCAATCGGTGGTTCGACCTCAATCAACAAAGACACCCTCACCAAGAACCATCAATGGATCAATCTAAATTTTGATTTTCAGAGTTTCTTGATTGATAACTCTTTCTTTCATTTTGGGATACAAGGAAAAGCGACGTTTAATAGTCAATCCCTTCTAACTAACTATACTGCGTCGCTGTTAACCATGACCACTTTTAATATACTTCCTGATGTAGAGACCTACTTTTTTGAAGAATACCGCTCCCCATTATTTTTTGGGGGTGGAATCAATACGATTTTCACAATCAAGAAATCGATCGATCTAAGATTTGATGGATTCTTTTATCAGCCATTGGCCCAATTGGTTAAAAATGATGATGGTAGTTTTGGGTATTCAAAGCCGTTTAAAGGAGAATCTTTTATTGCCTCTGCTTCTTTAATTTACCATTCCATTTTAGGTCCGCTGAGATTCACGACAAACTATTTCCCTAAACAAACCAATCCTCTAGCTATTCAATTTAGTTTCGGATACGTTTTGTTTAATGAGAGGGCAATACGTTAGCAGTGTATAACAAAATCTTATCTTTGTTATAACACAATTCAAATGGAAAAAATCATAAGTGGAATTCAGCAAATGGGGATAGGTGTTCCGGATGTTCAATATATTTGGAAATGGTACCGCAAATTTTTTGGTGTTAACATTAAAGTATTCGAAGACGCTGCCGAAGCTCCTTTAATGACAAAATACACTGGAGGCAAGGTACACTCGCGCACTGCAAGTCTTGCCCTATCCATGGAAGGCGGTGGGGGTTTCGAAATATGGCAATATACATCCCGCAATACAGAAAAAGCGAAATTTGACATTAATTTGGGCGATTATGGCCTTTATAGCTGTCGAATTAAATCGAAAAATGTAAACGCTTCCTATAACTACTTTAAAGATAATGGTGCTGATTTGATAAGTTCACTAAAGCAACGACCTGATGGGAAATTGCATTTTTTGGTCAAAGACCCTAATGGAAATATTTTTGATATTGTGGATTGTAGTGGATGGTTTTCCAACACGAAACACCCTTCACAATGCGGGGGAGTTGCAGGAACAATGATTGGCGTCAGCAACATGGAAAAATCACTAAAGCTATATAAAGAAGTACTTGGATACGACAAAGTTGTTTACGACAGCTCGGATGTTTTTAGTTGCTTTTCAAAATTGTCAGGTGGAAATGGGAAAGTTAGACGTGTTTTACTTAAACATTCGACTTTAAGAAAAGGACCTTTTGCTCAATTATTGGGACCAACGGAGATTGAACTTGTACAGCACTTAGAAAGAACAGATGCAAGGCCTATTTTTCAGAATAGATTTTGGGGCGATTGGGGCTTCATTCACTTGTGCTTTGATATTCAAGGCATGGATGTTCTTAAAAAAGAATGTGAAAAAGCGGGTTTCCCGTTTACAGTCGATTCTGACAAAACCTTTGATATGGGTGAAGCTGGAGGAAGATTCTCTTACATTGAAGATCCTGATGGTACTTTGATCGAATTTGTTGAAACACATAAAGTTCCCGTCATGAAAAAATGGGGATGGTACATCAATCTTAAAAACAGAAACCCAAACAAACATCTTCCAAAATGGATGTTAAAGGCAATGGGAATGAATAAAGTCAAAGATTAGCAACTTTTTAAACCGCAATATGATTGAGTAATCGGCAAGTTAATTTGGCTTTTATTCACTACTTTTGGAATCTCTATTTTATAATAAAATGAAAAATATTCTCTTTCCTTTTCTGGCCTTGATCGCTTTACTTGCACTTTCATCTTGTAAGGACGAAATTATTTCGAGTTCAGAATTCAAAGAACAACCTGTTGTATTTGGCCTTCTGGACAAAAATGACACTATACATTACATTAAAATAAATCGAGGATTCGCAGGTATTGGAAACGCTTTAGACCATGCTCAAATCGAGGACTCTAATGTTTTCCAGTCTGTTACTGGCGTCGTAGATGAGTATGTAAACAACACACTGGCAAGGTCTTGGACGCTGATAGACACAATGCTTCAAAACAAATCGGAAGACGGTGTCTTTTTTGGACCTGAACAAAAAGTTTACTATTTCTCTACCGGTAACGACCCTTTAGTTGGAGGTGCAACCTATAAACTAAACCTTAATATAAATGAGGGCAAATTAATAGTAAAAGGGGAAACAATTTTAGTAGATGATTTTGAATGTACTAATTTTTCACAAGAACAAACCCAATTCAGATTTGCAAAACCAGCCGGCGAATATGTAAGTGCGAACGTAATTTTCACCCAAGGTTTATCGGCATTTGCCAACGTAACACTAAGAGTCACTTTTTCAGAATTTAGAGGTACAGACAAAACATTTAAATCATTTGATTGGATATTAGGTGAATCCGCTCCTTCTTCGGGAAATTATTCTTACACTGCCTTAGGTCAAGGTTTCTTCGAAAGAATTGAGCAAAATGCAACCGACGATCCTTCAATTACAAGACGTAATTTTGAGTCCATTACTATTGTTGGAACTGCTGGTGAGTCGGATTTCTATAATTATGTTTTGGTAAACAAACCCTCATCTAGTTTGGCGCAGTCTAAACCAACCTTCACAAATCTTTCTGTTACCGAAGGTTTTGATGTTGTAGGCCTTTTTTCGTCGCGTAAAACGACAGAAGTTTTTAAACCATTCATAAACCCAGTAAATGCAAACTTTCGATCACTTGATCTAAACTCAACGCGCGAGCTGTGCAATGGTTCAATCACTGGTCATCTTCAGTTTTGCTCTCAACATTCAAATGATAGCCAGGAAGCTTCGATCAATTGCAATTGATTTAATCTTAATCATTAAAAATCATGCAGGAAAGAACGACTATTTTTGTTGATGTCATTTTACCTGTACCGATTCACAATTCTTTTACGTATCGGGTTCCTTTTGACTTAAATCATCACGTTAAAATTGGTACACGTGTGCTAGTTCCTTTTGGGAAATCAAAACTATATACGGCACTTGTTGTTAAAGTGCATGAACAAGCTCCTGTTAAATACGCTGCAAAATACATCGAACACGTATTAGACGACGAACCAATAGTCAACGACAAACAGTTGGAGTTCTGGAACTGGATTTCGAATTATTACATGTCCCCTATCGGTGACGTTATGAATGCAGCCCTTCCTTCTAATTTTAAATTGGCCAGCGAAACGAAGATTATCATTCATCCTGATTACGAACCTAAAATTATTGAAGACGATCGAGAACATGCAATCATTGAAGCTCTCGAAATTAAAGAGGTTCTCAATCTCAAAGAAATCTCAGAGATTCTTGACATTAAAACCATACAACCCATCATTAAAAAAATGTTGGACAAGAAAATGGTATTGTCAATTGAGAGCATAAAAGATAAATTCAACGTCAAAACAGCCACTTTTGTCAAATTAGCGGAAGAATACAAACTAGAAGCAAACCTAACCCCTTTACTCGAAGAATACGACACTAAAAAATCAAAAGCCAAACAGTTAGAGGCTTTGATGATTCTGCTCAGCCTTTGTCCGATTGCAACCAACCCAAGTCCTATTCTCAAAAAAACTTTGGAAGAAAAAGGTGCCTCATCAAGTGCATTAAAAAGTCTGCAACAAAACGGGGTTATCGTTATTGAAAAACTGTCAATTTCTAGACTAGATACAGAAATGGACGAGATCAGTTCAAGTTTTGATTTGAGTGACGTTCAATTAACTTGTCTGGACGAAATCAAAGAAAGCTTTAATTCTAAAACAGTAACGCTTCTTCACGGGGTCACTGGTTCGGGTAAAACCGAAGTCTATGTGAAACTGATTGAAGAACAGCTTGCCCTTGGAAACCAAATATTATTTTTAGTACCTGAAATCGCCTTGACAACCCAGTTGGTTTCGCGATTAACGGTGTTTTTTGGTGAGAAGATTGGTGTTTATCATTCTAAGTTCAATCAAAACGAGCGAGTTGAGATCTGGAACAAAGTCCTGCAAAACGACCCCAATCAATACAGAATAGTGCTAGGAGCTCGGTCCTGTGTGTTCCTTCCCTATCAAAAATTAGGATTAGTAATTGTAGACGAGGAACACGAAACAAGTTTTAAACAGCACGACCCTTCTCCTAGGTATAACGGCAGAGACGCTGCAATCGTTCTTGCCCATTTCCACAAAGCAAAGGTTTTGTTGGGAAGCGCAACTCCTTCGATGGAGACTTATTACAATTGCGAACAAGACAAATACGGTTTGGTTAATCTTTCGACTCGATACAAAGGCATGGAAATGCCGGAAATTTTGATGGCTGATTTAAGAAAAGAAAGAAAAAGAAATCCTGATTTTCAATTCTTTACTACATTTTTGATTGATGAGATGCGAGAAGCATTGAACAAAGGCGAACAAATCATCCTATTCCAAAATCGAAGAGGTTACAACCCGAGGTGGCAATGCGAAGTTTGCAGCTGGACCCCTAAATGTGTCAATTGCGACGTTTCATTGACGTATCACAAAAACTCAAATACTTTAAAGTGTCATTACTGTGGCTATTTTTCACCTCCAGTTGGCAGTTGTGATAGTTGTGGAAGCAATCGATTAAAAATGATTGGTTTTGGTACAGAGAAAATCGAAGATGAAATGTCCATGATCTTTCCTAAAGCCGTAATTGGACGATTGGACCTAGACACGACAAGAAACAAGTACGGATACGAAAACATCATTACAGGCTTCGCCAACCGCCAAATTGATATACTTGTCGGTACGCAGATGATATCTAAAGGACTTGATTTTGAAAATGTTAGTCTAGTCGGTATTTTGGACGCCGAAGGAATGCTAAACCGTCCGGATTTTAGAGCTTTTGAAAGGTCTTTTCAAATGATGACTCAAGTTGGAGGTCGAGCAGGAAGAAAGAAAAAACGCGGTAAGGTCATCATTCAGACCGGTCAAGTAGACCACTGGATTCTGGATAAAGTTTCCGCCAATGATTATATAGGGTTTTACAATCACGAGAAAATAGAGCGCAATAACTTTGTCTATCCTCCTTTTTCAAAAATCATAGAGATTACCATTAAACACAAGAGCGAGAACATACTAGAAATCGCCTCAAGAAGCATGGCCAAACAATTGGAGGCTATATTTGGAAAAAGAGTAATCGGACCCGAATACGCGATCGTGCCTAGAGTAAACAATTATTTTATTAAAGTGATTAAAATTAAGTTTGAAAAAGCTTTAAACGATTCCATAGTAAAAGAAAAAATCCATCATGTGATGGATTCTTACTTTAGTCAAGTTGATCATAAATCAACTCGCGTCTCTATAAATGTCGATCCGATTTAACCCAGATAACCTCTTAGCATTTTACTTCGAGAAGTATGCTTTAACCTTTTTATGGCTTTTTCTTTAATTTGCCTAACTCGTTCTCGAGTCAATTCAAATCTTTCACCAATTTCTTCTAAGGTTTGAGAATTACTTTCATCGAGTCCGTAATACATTTTTAATATTTCACTTTCTCTCGAGGTCAAAGTTGATAAACTTCTATTGATTTCTTTTCTTAAAGACTCTACCACTAACTGCTTTTCAGGGCCAGGCAGGGAATCATTAGGTAAAACATCATACATACTCGACGAAGATTCGTCTCCTTCTATCAAAGGCGCATCCATCGACACATGTCTACCGTTGCTACGCAATGACTGCCTCACGTCTTCAGGTGTGCACTCTAAGAATTCAGCTAACTCTTCTGCCGAAGGTGGTCTTTCGTATTTTTGCTCTAGTTCGGAAAACGCCTTGTTTATCTTATTGATGTTTCCAATTTTGTTCAATGGAAGCCTAACTATTCTCGCTTGCTCAGCCAAAGACTGAAGAATAGATTGTCTTATCCACCATACTGCGTAGGAAATAAATTTAAAGCCTCTTGTTTCGTCAAATCTCTCTGCTGCTTTGATCAATCCGACATTTCCTTCGTTAATTAAATCCGGAAGAGATAATCCTTGATTTTGATATTGCTTTGCAACAGAAACTACAAAACGCAAATTTGCTTTTGTTAGTTTCTCTAAGGCCTTTTTATCACCCGCTTTTATTTTCTGCGCGAGCTCCACCTCCTCTTCTGCCGTAATTAAATCGACTCTACCTATTTCCAACAAGTACTTATCAAGCGACGCAGTTTCGCGGTTGGTCACCTGCTTTACTATCTTAAGTTGTCTCATAATTGTTGGGTTTTTAAATGAATGTTCTACCTATTAGACGTTTCAAATCCAAAAAAGTTGGTTTCTTTTTTGTTTTTTAACAAATTTTTATCTATAGACCTTTTAAAATACTGATTTTTTATCATTTATCGATAAAAGTTTCAGTTTGAATTTGCTTTATCTAAATTTGCAGCATGAAAATTTTGATGGTCTGTCTTGGAAACATTTGTCGCTCTCCACTCGCGGATGCATTGTTGCGTAACAAAATCAAGGAGCAGAAGCTCGATTGGATTGTTGACTCTGCAGGCACGTCTGGACTCCACTCAGGCTGTAAACCGGATCTTCGAACGATGCAAAACGCAGAAAGACATGGTATTAAAATGGATTTTTTGCGGTCACGACAATTTATTCGTGAAGATTTTGATCAATTTGATATGATTCTGACTATGGATCAAAGTAATTTTAAAAATGTCATAGCGCTTGCCGATAACGAGCAACAAAAGGCTAAAGTTTACCCTATATTAAAATACGTACAACACCCAGAGATAACTGAAGTTCCCGATCCTTATTATGGAGGTGACGGTGGATTTCAATTGGTTTTTGAGTTGTTAGACGACGCAACGAATAAAATTCTTCAAAAACATTTACCAGTATGATCTCAAGCAAAGGAAAGCTATACCTACTACCTACATTGATAGGTGGCGAATTAGCGACTGACGTAATCCCACAGGATGTCATTGATAAAACAATCAAATTGCGTCATTTTGCAGTTGAAAACATAAAAACGGCTCGCCGATATTTAAGAAAACTAGACCGCACCTTCCCAATTGATGAGAGCACTTTCTTCATTCTCAATAAGAAAACAGAAAAAAACAAGCTTGAAGCAATGATTCAACCTATCCTGGAAGGACATTCATTAGGGATTCTTAGCGAAGCTGGCTGTCCAGGTATTGCTGACCCAGGAGCAAATCTTGTCGGCGTGGCGCATGAAAATGGAATTCACGTACATCCTTTGGTCGGACCTTCTTCCATCCTATTGGCACTTATTGCTAGTGGATTTAATGGCCAAAAATTTACCTTCCACGGTTACTTACCCAAAGAAAGAAAAGACAGAATCAAGACCTTGAAAGAATTTGAGTTTGATGCGCTAAAAACCGGTCACACTCACATTTTCATGGACACTCCTTTTAGAAACATGAATGTTCTTCACGACCTTCTTAACGAATTGAGTGATTCTTCCTTCTTAAGTATAGCTTGTAATTTGACTTGTTTTGATGAGCGTGCTGAAACAAAAACTGTTATTGATTGGAGAGAAAATGCATATGATATAGCCAAAAAGCCAACCATATTTAGCATAGGAAAAATACAAGACTAGAATCCCCATTTCAAAATTAAAATTCGATGTTCAATAAAAATACAATCCTATACAAAACCGCTGAAGAGATAGAAATCATGCGTCAAGCCGCGCAGGTGGTGAGTAGAACATTAGGAAAAGTTGCCGAAAAAATTGCAATAGGTGTTACGCCAAAAGAACTGGATACACTAGCCGAGAAGTATATTCTTTCTCAAGATGCAGTCCCAGGCTTTAAAGGACTTTACGGATGTCCGAGCACATTATTGATATCGGTTAACGAACAAGTAGTACATGGACTCCCAACAGACCGACCTTTTGAAGAAGGTGACATCGTTTCAGTAGATTGCGGTGCGGTTTACAAAGAGTATTATGGAGACCACGCCTATACCTTTGCTATCGGAAAAATATCCGAAGAAAAAGCGCAATTGCTTAAAGTAACGGAAGAATGTTTGTACAAAGGCATAGCGATGGCATCAACAGCCAACCGTCTCGATGATATAGGATGGGCGATACAGCAGCACGCTGAAGCGCATGGATATGGAGTTGTAAGAGATTTAGTCGGACATGGTTTGGGAAGAACCTTACACGAAGAACCTCAAGTGCCAAATTATGGTAAACGTGGACGTGGTAAGAAAATTCAAAATGGTTTGACAATTGCAATCGAACCAATGATCAACATGGGCACAGAATTAGTCGTACAATTAGACGACAACTGGACCATTGTAACGGAAGACGGCTTACCAAGTGCACATTTTGAACACGACATAGCGGTTGTAGACGGAAAACCAGTTATACTTTCGACTTTCGATTACGTCTTAGAGGCTTTGGATAAAAAATAATGAAAGAAGTAAAATTTCTTCAAATCGTATTTGCCTTACTCTTAATCTATGGCCTAAGTTCATATTTTGAATTTCAAAGGGTGGTATTTCCTCTACCTGCGTTTGAAATCATCTTTGCAATTGGGGCGATTGCATTTTCTATTCCTCTTTTTAAAGTCAATAAATCGAAATCTGCGCTAATAATGGTGGCCGGTTTGACGTATTTTCTTGAACAAATGCACAGCTATAGTTTTTTTCTATCCGATCAACAATTGGAAGGACTTTCCAATTCAATTTTCACAGATGTTATGGGATTATTGTTTAGATTATCAATTATAGCTTTGGTTTATTTAGTGTTAAAAAAGGAGGTCAAAGAAAATCTTGGAATTACAGTATTGATTTTAAGCCTTTTCCTTCCTGTTTTTTGGCTTTCCTTCTGGTACTTTATTCCCACCTTAATTTTTTTAGTATATCTTTTTATTAGAAAAAGAGACCTCCTTTTTGTCAATGGAAACGGAATTTTCGCTCTACTTTTCTTACTTGAAATCACAAAGACCCTTTCGTTAAACTTTCTTTGAAGAATTTTTTAGAATTATTATCCGATAACTTCATTATTTATCAATGAAATTACTATTTTTGCGCCCACGTTCTTTGAACACCCGGAGGAATGGGTGAGTGGCTTAAACCACCAGTTTGCTAAACTGACGTACGGGTGACTGTACCGGGGGTTCGAATCCCCCTTCCTCCGCTGTCAAACTTGGAAAAAGCTGTCTTGGGCCGTCTTTTTCCCGTTTTGGATTTTGCCTTAATACAGCAAAAAAAATAATTTTTCTTTAATGCTCAAAAAGCTTGCAGAATTAATTAATTACCGTATTTTTGCACTCGCTAAACAAGGAGTATCTGATACAAAATGTTTAGCACAGTTTTGAAAATATCCAAAGCTTACCGGAGTAAATGAGCTCAAAAGCTCGGGGTGTAGCGTAGCCCGGTCATCGCGCCTCGTTTGGGACGAGGAGGTCGCAGGTTCGAATCCTGCCACCCCGACTAGGGGATGAGCAATCATCCCCTTTTTTATTTTTTAGGTTTTATTTGTGAGGGCTCGTAGCTCAGCTGGATAGAGCACCTCCCTTCTAAGGAGGCGGTCATAGGTTCGAATCCTATCGGGCTCACTAAAATTACAAAGCGTTTTCCTTTTAGGTTAACGCTTTTTTTTTACAACATCAATAAATCCTCTCGCCTATTCAAATAAGTAATTTACGTTTCCAAACAGACGTTATCCAACAATTAGTCAATACTTAACCCCCTTCTAGCCCTTTCCAATATTCTTAAATACCTATATTTAATCAAAACTGATTTTAAAAGATTAAGAATGAAGGAAATTATCACCTCTTTAAAAAATGCAAACATCGAACTTGATCTCGCTAAAGCGACTGATTTTCAGAAAAATATTACCGAATTTCCAGTTAAAAACTTGATAGGTGTTTGTTATCCAATATCAGAGAGCGATGTTTCTAAAGTAATTGAATTGGCCAATGAACTTACATTTAAACTTATGCCTATTAGTTCGGGAAGAAACTGGGGACTTGGTTCTAAGCTGCCCATTACTAATGACCCTACATTAATTGTCGATTTAAGAAAAATGAATCGCATTTTGGAAATCAATCGGATTCATAACTATGTGGTGATCGAACCAGGGGTAACACAAGAACAAGTCTATCAAAAACTCAAAGAAGAAGGTGTTAATCTTTGCGTAAACGTTACAGGTAGTGGAAAAAACACGTCCATAGCCGGAAATTTGCTTGATCGTGGAGTTGGGATACACGGACAAAGAACCAAGGACCTTAATGCCTTAGAGGTCATCCTAGGTAATGGAAAAAAAATAAAAACTGGATTCGGACATTTTAATCAAATTTCAAACGACCGCAGATATCATTATCAACACGGAATTGGTCCGGACATGACCCATCTTTTCACCCAATCCAACTACGGAATCGTAACCAAATTGGTCGTAAAACTCTACCCTATTGCCGAATGCACCTTGTTGTTGTACGAAGTAGCTGAGGAAAATCTAAAAGAATTTGTAAATAAAGTCGCTTACCTCAGACAACGATCAGTTGTGCCAGATACTTTTGAGATAAACAGTCAAAACGACCCTAGATTATTCCGATTATTAGAGTCCGCTAATTATAAAAAAAATCAAGAGAACTGCTGGTTTGTTTGGGGAGCTCTTTTAGGCTCCAAACGATTGCGAAATGCTATAGAGAAAGACTTAAAAGAACATTTCGGTAAACTTTGTCTCAATCAATTTTATTTTAATTCAGAAGAGGTTCCGGAGGAAATTTCCGAACCTTTACAAGTTCGATTTGACCGACTAAAAGGTATACCCGGTGACCATAGCTTACTTACAATGGCTGAGGTATTTAATATTAAACTAGACAAAACACAAGACATTGACGTTGACATGCACAAAGAGGTGCCTGGGTTCATTGCTATTCTTCCTGCCGTGCCTTCAGACGGGGAAATGGTGATAAAAACCATCAATCTTCTTAAGAGAATTTCGAAAAATCACGACTTTAAAAGCACTATCACCTTCTCTCTTGTTCAAGAAAATGTCTACGAAGGATTTATCAGATGTTATTTTGACCGAAACGACCCTGACCAAATCAAACGGGCTCATCATTGGAGCCTCGAGGCACATAAAGAACTTGAAAAACTGGATATCTACCCTTATCGAGTAAATAATCTAGATATGGATTATTTTATTAATCGTCCAGAGGACGAACACTGTCAAACGATTAGAGACATAGGTAAAGTTATGGATCCTAACAATGTAATAGCCCCAGGAAAATATTGTTTAAATTACTGATATGAAAAAAATTATTGTTCTAATTGACCCAGTTTCAGCAGGTATAAATTTAATCGATGCAGCATTAGAAACATCGGATTATATCGCTGTTTATACGCTAGGGAAAGAAAGAGTTATGAAATATGTCGATACCCTTCAGGAAATCGAAAAAACAGCCTTACAAGTAATTTATTCTGAATCGACGATGGAGGTTCTTGAAAAATTGGACGACAAATATTTGGATCGAATAGTAAGTGTTATACCTGCATCCGAACCAGGTGTAGTACTAGCTTCTTCTTTAGCGAAAAAACTAGGTTTAATACATCTAAACGAGAAATCCACGATAATTTGTCGCGACAAGACTCAAGTTAGAGAAGAGCTTAAAGGTCTTTCGTTGCCCACTATAGGTTTTGGAAAATGCGAATCTTACGATGATTGTTTGACCTTTGTTGATCATCATCAACTCCCAGTAGTTGTTAAACATCCAACAGGAGCTGGTCAAAACAACATCTTTATTTGTCAGGACTTAAAAGAATTGGAACTCGCTTTCGACACGATAATAACCTCTCCAAATCTTTTTGGTCAAATGACTTCCGTTGTATTGGTTGAAGAATATCTCGATGGAGAAGAATATGCGGTTAATTTCCTAGTTAGCAACAAAATCATTCGCAAGTTGGACACATGGAGGTACGAACATTATTTGTTTGATGAAAAGAACCGTCTATACGATAATATCACACATTACAGAAAAAATCATTACGGACAAGATCAAGTAGAAGCCTATGCCGAATCTGCTATTGCAGCATTTGGAATTGACAACGGTTTTATTCATCTGGAAGTTATAGACGATAAAGTTAGAGGCCCCATTTTAGTGGACATTGGTGCCAGATTGATCGGTGGTCATTTTACAACCTTAATTAAGAAATTGGGTATTGGTGATCCATTTCAAGTCGCTCTTAAGCTTTACGACGGTACGTTAAATATTGAAGATATAAAATACGATCCGAAAGTAGCAATGACTGGAGTATTCTTGCCTATTTACAAAACTGGGACAATTAAAGAAATAAAGGGCATTGAAGAAATCAAAAAAAGACAGGGATATTCTTTTCACTTTTGTTCACTTAAACCAGGGCAAGAAATAGAAAGATCCCAAGAACTAGGCAACATGGCGGCTACATTCTATTTTTCCGCACCAAAGGATAGTTTACTTCGCGGAGAAATAAACTTTATTCGTGAAACATTTGAAATTGTTTATAGCTAGATTTTAACTCCAATTAAAATAATATCATCAACCTGTTCAATGTCACCTTTCCAGTCGAAAAGGTTCTTTTCAAATATTTCTTCTTGTTGATTAAAAGGAAGTTTAGCAGTCTCCAAAAAATAAACTTCGCAAACGTGGGTAGCCAAACTTTTTAATGTTTGGACCACAAAATTGGTCTGGGAATCCATCGGAAAAACTATAAATCGTATCTCCTTTTTTCATTTCAAAAACATGTTCGGTAAGGTAAATTGACTAGTCTCAGTCCCGTAATGTCCAACATGCATTTTATCGCCTTTCAATTCAATCAATTCATTGTTTTGAATCAAACAAA
>JBLIKY010000030.1:0-16706 GCA_047637535.1 Lentimonas sp. | reverse complement strand
ATTTGGATGGAGCTAAATCAAATGGCGTGAAAAATGATGCGGTAGTTAAAAACATTTTGGCTGAAACCAACTTGATCGTTGATTTTGGTGGAGGAATTAAATCAGAAAAGGATTTAAAACTAATTCTTGACTTAGGCGTAAGCGAAGTGACTGTAGGTAGTCTCGCTATAAAAAATCCAGACCAATTCATAGTGTGGATGAAAGAATACGGTACTGAAAAACTGATCTTCGGAGCCGATTGTAAAGATGAAATGCTGGCTTCAAACGGCTGGCTTGACGGTTCGGACATCTCTGTCTTCTCAATGATCGACCTGTTTTATAAAAACGGGTTAAAGAAAGTAATTTGTACCGACATCAGCAAAGACGGTATGTTGGCGGGACCATCGACCGAACTTTACCGAAAAATTCTCAAGCAATTTGATATTCAGCTAATAGCTAGTGGTGGTGTAACAAGTTATGATGATGTTGAAACGATGAAAAATATTGGTTGTTCGGGTGCCATCGTCGGCAAAGCCCTTTACGAAGGAAGAATGGACTTCAAAAAACTCGCTTCGCTATGTTAAAGAAGAGAATCATTCCGTGTTTGGATATAAAGAATGGCGAAACGGTAAAAGGGGTAAATTTTGTGAACCTTCGCTCCGCTGGTGACCCTGTTGAATTGGCGAAAAAATACGAAAGCCAAGGCGCCGATGAATTGGTTTTTTTGGACATCGCCGCAACATTGGAAAACAGAGGAACCTTACTTGATTTGGTGAAGAAATTAGCGAAAGAATTAACCATCCCCTTTACTGTTGGCGGAGGCATCACTTCGGTTTTGGATGCTCAAAAAGTCATTGAAGCCGGAGCCGATAAAATAAGCTTAAACTCAGCCGCCATTAAAAATCCAGGCTTAATAACTGAAATTGCCAATCAATACGGCAATCAATGTGTTGTATTGGCAATGGATGTAAAACCGGTTGATGGAAATTGGGAAGTATTTAGTCGAGGCGGTACAACTCCAACAGGACTGAATGCGATTGAATGGGCAAAAAAAGTCGAATCCCTAGGAGCTGGGGAAATCCTATTGACCTCAATGGTGGGCGACGGCAGTAAGGCCGGGTTCTCGATTGACATTACAGCGGATATTTCACGTCAAGTAAAAATACCGGTAATTGCTTCTGGAGGAGCAGGCAACAAAGATCACTTCGTTGATGTTTTCTCTAAAACGGAAGCCACAGCAGCTTTGGCAGCGGGGATTTTTCATTTTAACGAACTCTCGATACCCGATCTAAAATCATACTTAAAAACAAAAAACATTTCCATACGATGAAACCAAATTTTGACAAACAAGCGCTTGTTCCTGCTATCGTTCAGGATGAGAAATCGGGCCAAATATTAATGCAAGGTTATATGAATGAGGAAGCCTTCAACACGACCTTAAAAGGAGATAAAATATGCTTTTTTAGCCGCTCAAAAAATCGCCTTTGGATCAAGGGCGAGACTTCGGGTAACTATCTTTATTATTCAAAATACTATCTGGATTGCGATCAAGACTCCCTTCTTTTTATGGCAAGGGCAGAAGGTCCGACTTGCCATACCGGTAGCGTTTCTTGCTTCAACAATGACTCTTCAGATTTCAACTTCTTAACTAAGCTAGAAAACCGAATTGAAGAAAGAAGACAATCGGATAATGAAGATTCTTACGTCTCAAAAATGAGCAAAAAAGGAGTTCACAAAGTAGCTCAAAAAGTAGGGGAAGAAGCGGTAGAAATGGTCATTGAAGCACTTAGAACAGACGATAAACTTTTCTTAGAAGAGTCTGCTGACTTGTTGTTTCATTACCTTTTCTTATTGCAAGAAAAAGGGTTTAAATTGAAAGATGTCGAGAAGGTTTTAGAAGGGAGAATGAAATAAGGAGGTTTTTTGGAAGACATTCTTTTTGGTCCTTCTTCTCGGTCCTCCCCCTTAATCCCCCTCCAAAGGGGGAAACATTAGTATTTCCTTCGTCAACTGACAGAGGTTTTTTTCTTCTTCTCCCTTTAGAGGGGGACCGAGGGGGAGGACCAAACAAATGTAGCTATCAAGCCCACACTCAAAAACTTCAAGACTCAATTAAAAACCTACCTTTATTTCATGAATTCATGGAGTTTAGGCTTTAAGAAAGTTTACGAAGACCATAGTCAAATGGTATTCAATCTTGCCTTGCAATACACTCAGAATGCTGAGGATGCTCAAGAAATAACCCAAGATGTTTTTGTAAAAGTGCATGAGAAAATGGGCTCTTTTTCGGGGAAGTCTGAATTGAGAACTTGGATTTATCGCATATCCATCAATGAATCTCTTGATTATCTTAAAGCAAAAAAAAGAAAGAAAAGGAGTTTTTTGTTTTTATCCCAAAACCCCGATCAAATCGAAAACCAAGCAGTGAATTTTGATCATCCTGGCGTTTTACTGGAAAACCAAGAAGAGTTATCGGCCTTGTTTGAGAAAATCAATGACTTACCATCAAATCAAAAAACAGCTTTGATTTTATTGAAAATTGAGGGGTTACCTCAGTCAGAGGTAGCTAAAATAATGAAAGTTTCAGAGAAGGCAGTCGAGTCCTTATTTCAACGAGCAAAACGTAATTTGAAAAACAAATTGAATTAAACGAGGGAAATAATAAAAGCCGTCGTCTAACCTATTGCAGAGTATATCATGATAGAATTAAACAAAATACAAAAGGTTGAAGTGCCAAAGGGTTTGTTCGAGAAGATCGAAAACCAAATTGCATTAAATGCCAAAGCATCGAAGTTTACATTCGGGCTTAGATCAGCTGCTGCGATTTTTGTAATCTTGTTGTTGGCAGAAGGAATGGGAATTGCTAACAGCTATCGTGATACTGAGGAAACTAAGGATTCGATAGAGTCGTTGGTGAGTATAAATCAAAATTCTTTGTACAATGAATAATTTAAAACTATCGAGCTATTTGATCGTTGGACTTATAATTTCCAATGTTGTGTTGGTCGCATTTTTATGGATAGGCAAGCCAAGTGGACCTCATCATCCACCACCACCACATAAAGTTGTTGAAAGAGAATTGGGTTTTACCCCCAAACAGGTCGACGCCTATAAAGTGTTAATCGAGGATCATCAAAATCAAATTAGCAAACTTGACAGGCAAATTAGAGAAAAGAAAAAAGTGCTTTTTGAATCACTGAAATCAGAGAAGTCGGCAAAAGATTCGGTTCAAATTGCTAAAATCGCCACAATACAAGGACAAATTGAATCAATACATATGGCTCATTTTAGGGACCTTAAAAAGATCTGCACAAAAGAGCAACTTTCTAAATTTAACCATTTGGTAAAAAGATTAGGAAGGATATTCGCTCCCCACCCTCTAAATGAACGTGGTGGAAAAAGGTAGTTTACTATTCTTCTTTTTCCTTTCATTGGCTAGTTTCGGGCAGAAAAAGGATTACTCCATTCCGATTCAAATCCTTTACGATGGAAAGCAGTTTGAAAGCAATTCTTGGTTACCGGGTTACAATAATCACGACTCTGTATATATAGAGCGTACGAGGTTTTACCTCACTAACATTGCAGCTTATTCTTTGAAAAACAAGAAAATTTCGAGGATTATTAATCCCCTTTTGGTCGACCTGGACAGTTCAAATCAAACGCTTGACTTTTCTCTAAAAAAGGATAAAAAGTTCCACCATATCGGCTTTACCATCGGGGTTGATAGTTCGACCAATTCACAAGGTGCCTTTGGAGGAGATCTTGACCCAACAAACGGGATGTATTGGAGTTGGCAATCGGGTTATATCAATTTTAAGTTGGAAGGGATGCTCGTAAGAAATGGAATTGAAGAAAGTTTTACCTACCATTTAGGGGGTTATTCTCATCCGTTTAATTCGTCTTTTAACCTTCAGTTTTCTTCTGTTGACTTGGGTGAGAAAACGATGATTATCGAACTTAAAAACTTAATAGAACCAGGAAATATAATGCAGCCTTCGATGGAAGGAGTAGTGAAGAGTCAGCAAGTGGTCAAAAATATACGATTAAGATGAATGTCCTAAAACGTTATGGGTTTTTACTATTTGTATTCGGTTGTGCTAGTTTTGGCTGGCTAAGAAATAATGATTTTAAAAAGCCCAAACATTTCCCGAAGCCGGTTTACGATTTTGATAAGAATCCTATAAAATCGAATAAAGTTGAACTGGGAAGATTGTTGTTTTTTGATCCAATTTTATCTTTAGATAATACCATTTCTTGCGCCTCTTGCCATTCCCCATACAATGCTTTTGCGCACACTGACCATAAATTATCCCACGGCATTGGTGATTCCATCGGTAGTCGCAACGCTCCTGCACTTTTTAATTTAGCATGGCAAAAGTCATTCATGTGGGACGGTGCCATTAATCATCTCGATGTACAACCTTTGGCTCCTTTGACGGACAATAAAGAAATGGGAGAGGATTTGAAGAATGTAATCCGAAAACTCTCGAACAAAGAGATGTACGTAAAGGCTTTTAAAAGAGCATTTGGTTCGGATGAAATTACCGGCGAAAAATTACTTCTGGCCTTATCACAGTTTCAACTCACCTTGGTATCGGCAGATTCAAAATACGATAGAGTTAAGCTAGGCGGTGAAGAGTTTACTCACCAAGAAGAAAAGGGTTACAAAATTTTTCAAAACAATTGCGCAAGTTGTCATGCTGAACCTTTGTTCTCAAACTATGAATTAGCGAAGAATTCATTGCCAATTGATGAACTTTTATTGGACAAAGGAAGAAGGAGGGTTTCTGGGCAGAAAGAAGATTCTATGCTTTTTAAAGTCCCTTCTTTACGAAATTTAAGCTTTTCTTATCCCTACATGCATGACGGAAGGTTTGATAAGCTTTCTCAGGTCGTAAAGCATTACGTTGATATAGGTAAGTTGGATATTGAATTGGATCAACGAGTGCAAAATATTCAAAAACTTAGTTCAAACGAACAAGTTGATTTAATTTCTTTCTTACTCTGTCTCAATGATAAAGCCTTTGTTTTTAACCCTAAACATCAATTTCCAAAAGAAATATTAAATCAAGCGAAGGAATAAAAAGAAAAGATCGTCCAACAACAAAACTGTATAACAATGAAATTAGTAACCTTATTAAGTGCCATAGCAATCGGATTTGCAACTCAAGCACAATTGAGTCCAGCGATAACGTCTTGGCTTCAAAATGATACCGAAACAGGAACCTATTACACCTCTGGAAATTCGACTCCAATTGCTAATAATATCTTGGTCAATTGTCAAAAAGTTGAATATTCAGCGGATTTC
Organism: Lentimonas sp.; assembly: GCA_047637535.1. Lineage (GTDB taxonomy): Bacteria > Bacteroidota > Bacteroidia > Flavobacteriales_D > Crocinitomicaceae > UBA2040. Next base: position 11,419 of record JBLIKY010000030.1, on the reverse strand, counting down.
GTATACGTTTCATCAACGGGTGTTCCTTCTTACCCGACAGGACCATTCCTAGATGGTAATCCATCCAATGCGACTAATCAAGATGCTATTTTTAAAATCCCTTTGGACCCTCAACCCAATACAGGAACACTTCAAGAATCAAACCCAGGAAATATTGGAGTATTCATTAACGGCGTGGCTCTCTTCGATTATAGAGATGGCGTGGCATGGAATCCGAGTACAGGTGAACTTTGCGGTGGGCCGGGAAACACACAATGTCCAGGCGGACCAGGTGCAGTAAATGCGTGGAATCGAGATGCAATTCCTGCTGAACGAGGAGGTTTTGATTGTGCAAAAGGGCACCCGGCAATGGGTAATTATCACCATCATCAAAACCCATCTGCATTTAAATTAGACCTTCAAGTAGTATCGGATATTTGCAATCTTTATGATGCTGAAGGTTTGTATGCGATTGATAGTTTAGCGCATTCTCCTTTGATTGGATACGCGTATGACGGATTTCCAATTTACGGAGCGTATGGTTTTGCAAATGCAAACGGTACAGGAGGAGTGACTAGAATCATGTCGGGTTATGCTTTAAGAAATAATGTGCAAAGAACCCATCACGCAGATGGAACTGATGTTGCTGACGGTCCGGATGTAGACGCTACCTATTTTGATGGTTACTTTAGAGAGGATTACGAGTTTATCGCAAGTACGGATGAAGATGTTTTAGATAAACACAACGGTAGATTTTCTGTAACACCAGAATACCCAAATGGTATCTATTGTTATTTTGCCACTGTTGATGAAAACTGGAACTCGGCTTATCCATATGTTGTGGGCCCTACTTTTTACGGCAATGCAACAAACAGAAAAGTGACTTCAGTAGATGAGACAACGACAGAATATTCTTATTTGGCTTTAGCAGAAGACAATTTAAATGAGATGAACATCACGGTTTTTCCAAATCCAGCTAGTGAGTTGGTTGCGGTGCAAATCAATTCATTATTGAAGTCAAACACAAAAATTGCGTTAGTTGATGCGACGGGTAAAGTTGTGCAAGAAAAAATCATCTCCGCCGGCAGTACAATTGCTTATTTTGATATTCAAACGGTTTACGACGGAGTGTACTTTGTGAAAATTTCAAATGGGGTAAGTCAACATACGACGAAGGTGCTAGTTCTGAGGTAAATTTTAAATTCTGAACTTTTCCTCACTCGCTCTATTCTCCTCCCCCTGGGTCCCCAATAACAATCCTAGCCTGAAACTCCGTCTCATTATTCTTCACACCCAAAATATAATATTCTCCTTCTTTTAGTTCGGATAAATCCCATTGGTTTTGATCAAAGTAGACCTCCTTTTTGACAATTAGTCCTTTGAAATCTAACACGATTAAAGTATCCACATTGCCTTTTAAGTCCTTGTTTAATTTAAATACCCTGCCTTTAGAAGGATAAATAAAGGGCTTCTCTTTCTTTTTGCTGTATAAAAATGTGGGATCTTCCCGAAGGACAACAGCATTGGGTCTAATTAAACCACCGCTTCCTGAGGCAATAAAATCTTGAATAAAACTGCCGTCGGGGTTGAATATTTTGACCGAACTATTACCCCCGTTCCCGACTAAGAATGATCCATCAGAATAAAAATCCACACCTTCAGTTTGTGACAATCCTGTGGCTGTGAAATTAATAAAAAGCCCGTTTTCATCAAATTCTTTTAAGGCACCTGCATCATAGTCAGAGACCATAAGATGGCCGTCGTTTTTAAACCAAATATTTGTCGGACCGACCAAATTAGTTTCGATAAACAGGGATTGAAATTCACCTTGAGGGCTAAACTTAACGATGTGGACTAAGCTGTAAGAAGAAACGTAAAAATTTCCTTGAGCATCCCAGTCGAGTCCTATGGCTTGATTCACAGATGAATCGGTGAAGTTGTCCTTAAAGGTTCCGTCAAGTTCAAATCGTTTAACCAATCCATCTCCCGCCCATTGCAAAACGTATAACAAGGAATCTGCACCAATTTCCATTCTTGTGGGTCCGCCTAAACCCGTCGCAAATTCTGATATAAAACCTCCCGTAATAGCGTCGTGACGGTTGATTTTTCCGCTATTTAAATTGGAAATCAGAACAAGGTTTTGATTCTCGACGAATACAATATCCTGGGGCCAGGCCATATGGGTGTTAATGAAAACTTCAGGGTTTTGTCCCGCTGCATCATACTTCATAATTTGCCAAGGTGGATTGTCCCAATTCCCTGCATCACTAACGTAAATGCTTTGGTTTTGGGAGAAAGCAAAGAAGGTGATTTGGGACAACAGAATAATTAATAATTTCATTTTTAAAGGTAAGCAAATGTTTTGAACATAAAAGGCATAAACTGTTGGTGTTCAATATTTAAAATAGAAAGAATGATATGTTAAATTTTTAATAGTGATTTGTAAAACTGAATTTATTTATTAATTTCAAAGCATTAAATAATAACTAAATAATCTTAATATTATGAAAAAGAACAAACTAATTTTAGTAGCAATTGTGCTATTAGCGGCTGCTACCTCTTGTTCAAAAGAACAAATTACAATGAACACTTCAAATGGTTCTACAAACAGCAATGAAATGCTTTCTTCACAATTGGATGCAGATGGAAAAGTGATCTCCGAAAAAGCAGATGAGAGAAACTATTTTCGCCGAGTTTGGAGGGATAATGGTGGACTTGTAGATGGAAGAGATTTCGGTTGTTTTGGATACGGAGGAAATTGCTTAGATGAAGTTGTGGTAGTTGGTATCGTAGGTCCAATAGGAGATCTTGAATTAGCAAACCCAAACAATTATGTGAAATTGTTGCAGGATAATACAGCAGAATTCACTAACTTCTTACCGGAAGAAATGATACAAAAAGTAATTTCCGGGAATGCCCAATTAAGCACTAAAGGGTCTATAATTGGAGGAGTTTTATATGTTATTTTCTCAGAACAGGAAGAGGTTTCTCTTGTAGTTCCATTCAAGTCAATGTAAATTAATATATGGCACGAGAAACCCTTCTCGTGCCATTTTTTTTATGAAATATCTATTTTTTTTAATTGCCCTTATACTCAATTCTTGTACAAGCAATTCAAATAATTATCCAGTCGAAGGTCTTGATTTAATCATGGATTTCGAAATGCCTCTTTCCTATTCTTCGAATGGCAGCTATCATTGGAAAGGAAAGGATTATTACTATTTTTCAGATTTAAAAACTACCAAAGCAGTTAAGGTTTACAATGATAAATTTAAGCTTGTAAAAGTTTTGGATTTAGCTGAATTTATCAATCGCGGTTATATAATCAATGACTTAAAAATGATCAACCCTGACTCGATACTTCTTTATACAGGGTTAAAACAAAACACACTAATCTATACAAACGCAAATCGAACAAAGCAGAAGTATGTAAACCTTCATGAGTTAGCCCAGAAACAACTAGGGCTGCCCCTTGAAATGAATGCATCTATTGCCGGTCATTGGACAATACAAAATGGCGTCGTTTTCGAAACGGACTTCAAGCTTGATAGCATAGGTAGGTACTTTGATACTATTCCGAGAAGTTTAGATCGTAAAAAACTATACTATGAACTAAATAACAAAATGCCCGAGATGATTTGTATTAAGAATCCATTCAATAATCCCAAGGCTTATATATTAAAACCGAATGAAGCGTTTATAAATGAAAAGTTAAATACCGTGCAATACGGAATGCCCTACTACTTTATTGACACTTCAAATAACCTCGTGATTAAGTCTTCTCATCTATCAAAAAATGTTTCTGTAATAAATTACAATACTCAAGAAACGTCAATTTGGCCTATCCGGTCAAAATACACGGATATTGGATCATCCCCAAGAAAGATAAAAACTCTTTCCAAGGATTTTAATAGTAATGAGGATGAATTCGGTATAGGGGTGATAAGAAGAATCTTTTTGTTTAAATACAAATATTATGTCTTTATAGATTTAAGTAAAGAGAGTGCGAAAAAACATAATAAAAAGAATCATAAAGATCAAAGTTCTACATTTGTTTGGCAAGTTTATGATGACCAATTCAATTTTATAGAAGAAAAACTTGTTTTGGATTCTAAGTTGGTGCCACAGGCAATGTTATTTAATGCGAACAACTTATTTATTTTATTGAATGATAAAGAAATTAACAAAGGGTATAAAAGAAGTTTTAGTAGGTTTAGTTATAATTAATCTTTGTACGTTTTGCAGAGAGTCTTCGACGATTAACGCCGAACCTCTTGCCGAAACTTATTCTGATAATTGGAAGAACAATAACATGATAGTTATTTCCGATTATGGCTGTAATTATTGCAATGAGTTACTCGTGAAAAAAATGGGAGAAATGTCTGACTCTCTCAATTTGGAGGTAGTTGTCGAGGCAAATGGAAACCGATTTGACATCTCCCCTGTTTTAAACAATGTCAAAAGCCTTAGGATCCATCAAACCTTTAACACCGATTTTTCGGAACATTTAAAGCAGTCAAATTCTTTCTTTTATTTCCCTAAGTCACTTAAGATTATACCCGTTACTATAGAGACAATACCTATGATAGACTCTCTTTTAAAGGTTAATGTTGTGATGAGTAAGAATCTAAACTAATCCTACTTCGGTATTACTCTAACTTGAGTTTTCAATTTGGGATAGATTTAACTTGTATGTGCTAAAAACCGAAGGGATTATAATTTAAACTTTATCTTTGCTGCCAAAGAAAACAAGAATGAGTTTAGCAAAATATACCGTCACTGCAGCATTGCCTTATGCCAACGGACCTTTACACTTAGGTCACGTAGCTGGAGTTTACCTTCCTGCAGATATTTTTGTACGTTTTCTTAGATTAAAAGGACACGATGTGGCTTTTATATCTGGTTCAGACGAACACGGAGCAGCAATAACATTGCGCGCCAAAAAAGACGGAGTTTCGCCTCAAGAGATAGTCGATAAATACAACGGAATCATCTCAAAATCATTCGAAGAATTCGGGATTTCGTTTGATATATTTCACCGTACTTCTTCACCAATACATCACGAGACAAGCCAAGAATTCTTTAAAGAATTGCATAAAAAAGGCAAGTTTATTGAAGAAACATCCGAACAGTATTACGACGAAGAATACAACCAATTTCTAGCCGACAGATACATTTCTGGTGATTGTCCAAAATGTCAAAATCCGGGGGCTTATGGAGATCAGTGCGAAAAATGTGGTGCAGATTTGAGTCCAAATGAATTGATCAATCCAAAATCTACTTTAAGCGGAAAAACTCCGATTATGAAAACCACTTCGCATTGGTATTTGCCGATGGAGAAGCACGAAGTTTGGTTAAAAGACTGGATTCAAAATGGGATATTAGACGGTCAACAGCAACACAATCCCAAAGAGTGGAAAAACCAAGTGATTGGCCAATGTATGTCTTGGATTGATGGAGGTTTAAAGCCTCGAGCAATGACTAGAGACTTGGATTGGGGAGTTAAGGTTCCACTTCCGGGCGCAGATGGAAAAGTATTGTATGTTTGGTTGGATGCTCCGATTGGATATATTTCTGCTACGAAACAATGGGCTTTGGATAACAACAAAGACTGGAAGGATTATTGGACGGGAGACAGAAAATTGATTCATTTCATTGGTAAAGACAACATCGTTTTCCACTCTATCATTTTCCCGATTTTGTTGAAAGATCATGAAGGATTAATATTACCTGAGAACGTACCGGCTTACGAGTTTCTTAATTTAGAAGGAGATAAATTCTCGACCTCAAGAAACTGGGCAGTTTGGTTACACGAATATTTAGAGAGATACCCTGAGAAAGTGGATGAGTTAAAATACGTTTTGACATCCATTGCTCCAGAAAGTAAGGACAGCGAATTTACTTGGAAAGAATTCCAAACAAGAATCAATTCAGAATTAGCCGATATACTCGGAAACTTTGTAAATCGTGCCCTGGTGTTGACGCAGAAATATTACGAGGGAGCTGTTCCAGCCTTGGGTGATTTGTCGGATTATGACAAAGAAGTTCTGGCTAAAATGGAAGAAATTCCGGCTGAAATAGAAAAGCTTATTTACGGATACAAGCTTCGTGAAGCGCAAGCAAAAGCAATGGAATTGGCCCGATTGGGGAACAAATATTTAGCGGATACTGAACCTTGGAAATTGGTCAAAACAGACGCTAAACGTGTCGAGACGATCATGAATATTGCGCTACAAATTACAGCGAACTTGTCCATTGTTCTTCAACCTTTCTTACCAAAAACTTCAGATATACTGGCTGAATTCTTAAATCTAGAATCTAGAGATTGGAAAAATGCTGGGAAATCGGATTTGATGAAAGCCGGACAATTGACGAATAAACCAAGTATTTTATTCCCAAAAATCGAAGATGAAATGGTTGAAAAAGAAATTCAAATATTAGAAGATTCAAAAGAAGTTGAAGTTGTTTTAGTACCTCAAAAAGAAGAAATGTCTTTTGATGACTTTACGAAATTAGACATTCGTTTGGGTAAGATTCTTACAGCGGAAAAAGTTAAAAAAGCGGACAAATTATTAAAAATGACCGTTGATACAGGTTTAGATGTAAGAACGATCGTTTCGGGAATTGCCGAACATTACGCTCCAGAAGATGTAATTGGAAAAACGGTACAAGTCCTTCTTAATTTGGCGCCTAGAAAAATCAGAGGAGTTGAGTCTCAAGGAATGATCTTGATGGCTGAAAATGAAAAAGGAGAATTGAGTTTTATGTCCCCGGAAAAAGAGTTTTCACCAGGGGGTAATGTGGCATAGTAGGGAGAATGCCTGCAGAGTTTTCTTTAAAAAAATTCTCTCGTTTCTACAATTTTCAATTAAAACCGATTAAACTTCTGTTAATTCATCATTTTCAAAGCGAATTTCTAAGTGATTTCTTCCCGCTCAGTGGTAATAATCATTAAATTTGTACTACAAAATATTGAGCTAAAAAACATGGACAAAGTTTCCTACGTAGGCAATGCAGATGTAAACGCGATTGATCATCTCTATAAACAATATCGCGAGAACCCCGAAAACGTTGATTTAGGCTGGCGAAAATTCTTCGAAGGATTTGAATTTGCCCAAACGGATTTTGAAAAAGGGGGAGATATTCCAGAGAATTTTCAAAAAGAATTTAAAGTATTAAATCTTATTAATGGGTACAGAGTACGTGGACATTTGTTCACAAAAACCAACCCAGTTAGAGAAAGGAGAAAATACTCTCCGACTTTAGCACTAGAAAACTTCGACTTGAGTGATGCTGATTTAGACACGGTTTATCAATCTGGAAACGAAGTAGGAATCGGACCAGCAACCTTGCGTGAAATAATCAAGGATCTTGAGGAAACATATTGTCAATCAATCGGTATTGAGTTTATGTACATTCGTGATCCAGAAAGGTTGGGTTGGTTTAGAAATCAAATAGAAGTTCAAAACAGACCATGGTATTCCAAACTGCAAAAAATTGCGATTTATAAAAAATTGATTCAAGCCACAAGCTTTGAATCCTTCTTGGGTAAGAAATTTGTAGGTCAAAAACGATTTTCTATTGAGGGAGGTGAATCTTTAATTCCAGCCTTAGATGCCTTGATTAACAGAGGAGCGGATAGCGGTGTTGAATATTTTGTGATGGGAATGGCACACAGAGGTCGTTTGAATACCTTGACCAATATTTTTGAAAAACCAGCTCACGATATACTTTCAGAGTTTGAAGGAAAAGAATTTGAAGAAGATGGATTTACAGGTGATGTTAAATACCATCAAGGATTTACATCGAATATCGTAACTAGGCAAGGAAAAAAAGTCGGTTTGACTTTAGCGCCTAATCCTTCACATCTTGAAGCGGTTGACCCTGTAGTACAAGGTATCGCGAGAGCTAAAATTGATAACGTTTATAAGTCCGAAAGTAAAGTTTGTCCAGTATTGATACACGGTGATGCTGCAATCGCAGGTCAAGGTGTTGTCTATGAAGTCGCTCAAATGGCTCAATTGGACGGATATAGAGCGGGAGGTACAATTCATATTGTGGTAAATAATCAAGTTGGATTTACTACCAATTATTTGGATGCTCGTTCGTCAACGTATTGTACAGATGTTGCAAAAACGACACTTTGTCCAGTATTCCACGTAAATGGAGATGACGTTGAGGCAGTCGTTCAAACCATGGAAATGGCGATGGATTACCGTCAGAAATTTAATAGAGATATTTATATTGATTTATTGTGCTACCGAAAATATGGACACAATGAGGGTGACGAACCAAAGTTTACCCAACCCAATCTGTACGACATAATTTCAAAACACCCTAATCCAAAGGCGATTTACTTTAACCAATTGGAAGAACAAGGGGTCATCACGAAAGCGGAAGCAGATGCCCTTGAAACAGAATACAATTCTTCATTAGAGACAGAGTTTGATGTTTCCAAAAAAGCAGATAAGGCTGTGGTTTGGGATTTTTTAAGTTCGACTTGGAGTAATTTTAGAAAAGGGATACCAGAAGACTTCGTAACCTCTCCAAAAACGGGAGTTGACAAAAAAATATTAGTAGAATTAGGGGACAAACTCTCTACACTACCTGAAGGTAAAAAGTACTTCAGAAAAACAACGAAAATATTCAAAGACAGAAAGAATGCATTCATTGATGATAAATTAGACTGGGGAAGTGCAGAAATGTTGGCTTATGCTACCATTCTCGCTGAAAATAAGCCCATTCGAATTTCTGGTCAAGATGTCGAAAGAGGAACCTTCTCGCACCGTCATGCTGTTGTAAAAACGGAAGATACCGAGGAAGAAATAATAACATTGAATAAGCTTAGAGACAAGCAAGGTGAATTTACAATTTACAATTCTTTGCTTTCTGAGTACGCAGTTCTTGGTTTTGAATATGGCTATTCTTTAGCTACGCCATACGGATTGACGATTTGGGAAGCACAATTTGGAGATTTCTTCAATGGAGCTCAAATTATGATTGACCAATTTATCACCGCTGGTGAAGACAAATGGTCAACTCAAACAGGATTGGTAATGCTTCTTCCTCATGGTTATGAAGGTCAAGGAGCAGAGCATTCTTCTGGAAGAATCGAGAGGTTTTTACAACAATCAGCCGATTACAACATTCAGGTAGCAAACACTTCTACTCCAGCAAATCATTTCCACTTGTTAAGAAGACAGTTACAGCGTGATTTTAGAAAACCATTGGTTGTTTTCTCCCCTAAGATGTTATTGAGATACCCGGCCGCAGTTTCTTCTTTGGAGGATATGGCAAGTGGTTCGTTTCAAGAAGTGATCGATGACAAAGATGCTATCGTTAAGAATATTGATACCGTGGTTTTCTGTTCAGGTAAGTTTTATTACGAAATGAAAGAAAAGTCAGTAGAACTTGGCGTTGATAACATGGCTTTTGTAAGGGTTGAACAATTGTACCCGCTTCCAGAAAAACAAATCGACGAGATATTAGCAAAATACAAAGGAGCCAAAAATATTTTATGGGCTCAAGAAGAACCATCAAACATGGGAGCTTGGTCTCACATGGCAATGTCGTTTAGAAATAAAATTCCTTTTGTAGGCATATGTCGCCCTCGTGGAGGAGCATCGGCTGCTGGGTCTAAAACATTGCATGAAAGAAGAGCAAAAGACTTGATAAAGGAATTGTTTGCTTACGGAAAAGTTAAATAAGAGATTAAAATAAAAGATATGTCAGTATTAGAAATGAAGGTTCCTTCACCAGGTGAGTCGATTTCGGAGGTTGAAATTGCACAATGGTTGGTAGCCGATGGAGATTATGTCGAAAAAGACCAAGCAATTGCTGAAATTGATTCTGACAAAGCGACTTTAGAGTTGCCTGCAGAAGAAGCAGGAATCATTACATTAAAAGCTGAAGACGGTGAAACGGTTGCTGTCGGACAAGTAGTTTGTTTAATCGACACATCTGCAAAGGCTCCAGAAGGTGCTCCGAAAACAGAAAAGAAGGAAGAAGTTAAAGAAGCTGCTCCTGCTCCTGTGAAGGAAACGCCAAAACCAAATCCAGCACCTGTAGCGGATAAAAAGGAATCGTATGCAGCGGGAACTCCTTCTGTAGCGGCTTCAAAAATAATGAATGAAAATGGCGTTAAAGCCAATCAGGTTAACGCAACAGGAAAAGACGGCAGAATCACCAAACAAGATGTAGTTGCAGCTATGGCTGGTGGATTTAGTGCGAGTGAGGCTGTTGGTTGGGGTGGTACCCGCGATACGCATAGAGAAAGAATGTCAATGTTGAGACGTAAAGTTGCTGAGAGATTGGTTGCTGTAAAGTCGGAAACAGCTATGTTGACTACTTTCAATGAGATCGATATGAAACCGATTATGGACTTGCGAAACAAGTACAAAGAAGATTTCAAAGCACATCATAACGTGAACCTAGGATTTATGTCCTTCTTTACCAAAGCGGTTACAGAAGCGTTAAATATGTTCCCAGCGGTGAACGGACAGATAGACGATAAAGAAATTATTTATCACGATTACGCGGATATCGGAATTGCAGTTTCTTCTCCAAAGGGTCTAATGGTTCCTGTAGTAAGAAATGCAGAAAAAATGTCTTTGGCTGAGATTGAAGCAGAAATCAAAAGACTAGCGATAAAAGCTAGAGATGGTAAAATGACTCCAGATGAGATGTCAGGCGGTACATTTACGATTACCAATGGAGGTGTTTTTGGTTCGATGATGTCGACTCCAATTATCAACCCTCCTCAATCTGCTATTTTGGGGATGCACAACATTGTCGATCGTCCAGTAGCGATCAATGGAGAAGTAGTTATTCGTCCAATGATGTATTTAGCGCTTTCTTACGACCACAGAATTATCGATGGTAAGGAATCTGTTAGTTTCTTGGTGAAAGTGAAAGAGATGTTAGAGAATCCTGAAAGAATGATCTTTGGTTCGAAAGACCCACACGCCATTTTGTTGGGACTATAAAAAGAAATAGAATTACGCAAAAAAGCCATTGAATCAATTGATTCAATGGCTTTTTTATTTCATAAAAATAGACCTACTATTTCTTAATGAAATTTCCTTTGGCAATTTGTTCTGATTCAGTTTGAACAGTGTAAGTGTACATTCCTGAATCGTATGAACGTGTATGGATAACCATTTCTTTAGAGTCTAAAATTAAGTTTCCCTACAGAGTATCAATTTCCCGACATTTTCTTTTTTTTGTTTGCACGAAAAGTAACGTAATCTGTCCAAGGATATGGTGAGACAGAAACATCTAAAGTTGATTGAACGCATTTATTTGCATCGTCTGTAGATTGTTGAGCACTTAATCCTGTTGAAAGCAACCAAAGTAATATTCCTTCTGGTTATACAAAACATTTATTACGGGCTTTTACTGCAAAAAGAAATCCCGACTAAATCGGGATTTCTACTATTAA
>JBLIKY010000029.1:0-16803 GCA_047637535.1 Lentimonas sp. | reverse complement strand
ATTCATGGCCGGTGCTCCTGATCAAGTAGTTGCGGTAGAGAAGAAGAAAGAAGCAGACGCTTTATCTACAATATCAGTTCTTAAGGAGAAGTTGAGTTCGATGAACTAATCCAAATTGACTTTAAATTTCAATAGACAAGACACAAAAAAAACTCATCGAGCAATCGATGAGTTTTTTTGTTGAACAATAATTTGAATTCCTTTTAAGTATTATCTTAAATACTCTTGAATTGTATTAATAGATACAGAATGATAGTTTGAACGAGCTCTTGAGAATACTTCTTCTGCCCACAACTTATCGTCTGTGCTAGATGCAAGTGTTCTGTAAATAGGGGATAAGAATTTTCTTCTTCCAACTTTCATTAAGAATTCTTCCATTTCTGGTCTTATATCTTTGTATCCGTTACGAATACTTAAGACGTACCATTCAGCCATTATTTCTGCATTTCCGCATCCTTTAAAGTTTAAACGATCATCAATTCCTTTCATTTGCTCGTAAGTCAAAGTAACTGGCAACGTACGAATAAATGCTAACCACTCTTGAGTTATTTTATCAGATCGTTTTATTTTGTTTTTAGTAATTAAGTCATTGCCGTTGGCATATTCACTCGCCATATTTTGCATGGTTTCAAACTTAACTGATTCCAATCGGATGCAATTACTAGGTAAGTTTTTTTCATACAACCATTCTTTGGTATTGAATGAGATATTTTTCGGGTTCAATAAGTTTTCATTAAGATAAGCTTCAAATTGCTTGGTAGAAATTGTTTTAAAAGAAAAATCTTTAAAATATTGACTTAAGAATTTATCAAAATCTTCTCTTCCTACTACAGATTCTAGGGTTTTTAAGAAAAAAGCACCTTTGACATAAGCAACAGAAGTCATAGCGTCATCCGGGGATCTATCCCCTAAGTCAAGTTTCAGTTGAGTGTCTTCAGGATGAGGACCTGCAGAAATTTCTTTAAGCTCTGTTTCTAGTTCTTGAAACTCAATCAAAGCCAACATATTGGCAACTTCCTTACCCGAAATTTCTTCCATGATTCGGTTTTCAATGTATACCGTAAAACCTTCGTTTAACCAGAAGTCGTTCCATGTTGAGTTTGTTACCAAGTTTCCTGACCATGAATGAGCTAATTCATGTGCAATGACAGATACTAAACTTTTGTCTCCAGCAATCAATGTCGGGTTGGCAAAAGTCAGCCTTGGGTTTTCCATTCCACCATAAGGGAAGGAGTAAGGTAAAACAATAACGTCATATTCGTCCCACTTGTATTCTCCAAACAGTTTTTCAGCAGCGGACATCATAGACGGCAAATCGGCAAACTCACTTCTACATGCGTCCAAAAGTCCTGGTTCGGCATACACGCCACATTTGTTTCCTAGTTTAGCGTAAGCCAAATCTCCTGCAGCAATCGCTATCAAATAACAAGGTATTGGCTGATCCATTTCGAATTTATAAATACCTTCTTTTGATTTGGCAGATACAAGTCTAGCTCCCATTACACAAGTTATCCCTTCCGGAACTTTAATGTTTGCTGAATAAGTAATCCGATTTGCTGGCGTATCTTGAGTTGGAATCCATGACCGCGTTAACACAGCCTGACCCTGTGAGTACATGAATGGGAATTTTTTGCTATCCGTAATGGAGGCAGGAAGCCAATCGAGTGCTTCTGAATCAGGACTAGTACTGTAATAAATATTAATATATTCTGTCGTCTTTTCAACATCGACTGTCAATGCCGACCCAATCAAAGCATCTTCTGTTCCCACGGTGAATGAAGTCTCTTTTTCGTCTTTTTGCCCAAGAGTGATTTTTTTAATGTTTAGTCCCTTGACATCGAAAATAGCAGTAATCACACCTGTGTTTTCCATTTGATGACGAGCCACACCACTCACGGTTTTGCTTTTGAAATCAACTACAAGGTCCAGATTTATGTGCTTGGTAGAGATCTCGTCTATATTAGAGTAGGAGTGTAAATCCTTAACTTTAATGTTCTTTTGGTCAGAATCCTGGTTTCCTGATTTTTCATTACAGCCTATTAAGGCTAAAACAAATAAACTGGCGAAAAACGCATTTAATTTCATAAACTATATAAGTATTGTTACCATTGTTACCACTTTAGTTTTAACCATTATGGCATATTATTAAACAATCATTTTCAGTACTACAAACTTTTATTTAGCCGAATTATTCCTCTTAATTTTGAAAAGCTGAAAGTTTCAAACTGAGAAAAACATTTTGGATCCATTGCCGTGCAAAATGTAGATTAACTCCTACTGATTAACAATAATACATATAAATTTTAGGATATGTATCGTTGAAATACAGGAATTATTAGGTGAATCATATAAAAAATTGATCTATTTTATTTCTAGCTGTGAATCTCCATAAAATTTTAAGGACTTTCTTAACTTCCTTCTGTTTTACCTTACGACTTAAAGTTTAGTTTTGTTATTTTACTTTTTAATGCCCATATTTGGCAATTGCAACTGGATTTTAGATACGCTATATCTAGATAAAAACCTAATTACCAACAACTTGTGGGTAAGTGTTAAAAAATAAACTTTATAAATAATTAGTCAATGAGCGATAAGACACCTCAGATTTTAGGACATCCAGCTGGATTGTTCACTTTGTTTTTCACAGAAATGTGGGAAAGATTTTCCTACTACGGGATGAGAGCACTTCTAGTTTTATTCTTAGTGAGTGATATCGCTGATGGCGGTTGGGAATGGACCAACGCAGAGGCTGCAAAATTGTACGCGATGTACACTGGTTTGGTTTATATTACTCCAATTCTTGGTGGTCTATTGGCTGATAAAATAATGGGTTATCGTAAAGCAGTTGTCCTTGGTGCTATCTTAATGACTGCCGGTCATGCTTCCATGGCTTTAGAATCTGAATTTACCTTTTATGTTGGTTTGACTTTATTGATTCTTGGAAACGGAGCCTTTAAACCAAATGTATCTTCAATCGTTGGTGGTTTGTATCCTTTAGGTAGTGATAAGAAAGACGGTGCTTATACTATATTCTATATGGGAATTAATGCAGGTGCATTCTTAGGTATTTTACTTTGTGGTTATGTGGGCGAGAAAGTGGGTTGGAGCTACGGTTTCGGTCTTGCAGGTATTTTCATGTTCGTTGGTATGATTCAGTTTTGGTTTGGTCAAGGAATCTTTGGTGATATAGGATTAAGTCCTAAACAAAAGAAAGCAAGCGATTTAGCTATATCAGTTCACGAAGCTTCACAAGTAGATACAGTTAAAGAGGTAGTTGATCCTAAAAATCAAGAAGAGACGAACCCTAGAATTATAAAAGATCGATTAATGGTAATCGGAATCTTGGCCTTCTTTACAATTTTCTTCTGGTGGGCTTTCGAGCAAGCGGGAAGTAGTATGACCATTTTCGCTAAAGATTTTACACAACGTTCTTTAACTGGTGATGGTGCCATTATATTTAAATGGGTAAACACTATTCTTACTATTGTGCCTCTAGCGGTAATAACATGGGTGTTAATGTTGTTATTTAGAAAAACAGTGAAATTGTATCCTATTTCGGTTGTTGCATTGGGGCTTGCTTTTGCCACAATTTGGGCCATCGCTATTTGGATGTTATATACTGAGTTTAGTGCTGATGCTTCTGAAGTTCCGGCTTCTTGGTTTGGTATTTTAAATTCGCTATTCATTATCTTATTGGCTCCTGTCTTTTCTAAATTATGGGAAACAAAATTCAACCCTTCTGCATCAATTAAGTTTGCAATCGGACTAATTCTACTTGGAATTGGCTTTGGTATATTGGCTTACGGAGCAAGCGGAATTGAAGGTGGTGCTGATACAGCGTCTGTAAGTATGATTTGGTTGATTTTAGCTTATTTGTTACACACAATGGGCGAATTAGTATTGTCACCAGTTGGTTTGTCATACGTAAGTAAACTTGCACCAGCTAAACTTATTGGTTTGATGTTCGGACTTTGGTTCACTGCTACAGCAATCGCAAATGCCTTAGGTGGTTTAACGGCTTCTTACATTGATAAGATTAGTGAGGAATATTCACTTTCTATTTTCTTCTTAATATTCTTTGTTATTCCAATCGTTGCTGGTGTCGTGTTAATTATGTTGACACCGATGATCAGAAAGAAAATGCACGGTATTCATTAAGAAAAAATTAATTCTATTATATAAAAAACAGTCCTTCATTGGACTGTTTTTGTTTACAAAACATCCAAACATGAAATATTTTTTATCCCTTCTATCGGTTTTTGTTTTACTCACCAGTTGGTCGCAAGAGGTTCGGTTTATGAGCAAAGAGGAAGTTCAGAAAATGGACTTTTCTAAAATCACGTATCTCAATGCTAGTTCTGAGAAAAAATCAACTTTTACAAAGGGGGATCTCTTTTTCATTGATTTTAATAATTCGGATGCCAACACGGATGCCGATGAGATGGTGGTCTTAATCAATGGGATAAAGTTTGTGTCTAACTCTATTGTTCCGTTCCAAGTGTCTGGAATTGAAGAGGATTGTAAGGTAAAGATTAATTTAAAGAAAGATGGGGAAGTGATTCCATTTAAAGCTAAAGGCGGTTCGATGAAAATCGACTTTTTCCCAAAGCCTAGTATTCTTAATGATACAATTGTCTTTGGTTTACTTGCCATTTTGCTCGCAATAATATTTTACACTTCTAATCTTGAGGCTAGAGGATGGAAACGATTTTACAGAATTCTTCCTGCTTTATTACTGTGTTACATTTTACCTGCCTTGTTATCGACCTTGGGGATTATTTCGAATGAGTATTCTGATTTATATACGATGAGTAAGAATTATCTTCTCCCTGGAGCACTTGTTCTTATGACCTTGGGTATTGACTTTAAAGGTTTAGTGAATCTCGGACCCAAGGCGCTAATTATGTTTATCACGGCAACTGTTGGAATTATAATCGGGGGACCAATTGCCATAATGATTTTCAAAACATTTGCTCCAGAAGTAGTTGGAGGAATTGGCAATGATGCAACCTGGAGAGGGATGGCGACCATCGCCGGAAGTTGGATAGGTGGTGGAGCAAATCAAGCTGCCATGCTTGAGACTTACCAATACAATCCAGATTTGTATGGTAAGATGGTTACTGTCGATATTGTTGTGGCCAACATGTGGATGGCCTTTTTACTTTGGTCAGCTACGCGTGCAGATAAAGTTGATAAATGGCTAAAGGCGGATTCTTCTGCAATTGAAGACTTGAAAGTGCGTACCATGAATTACCAAAGTTCAATCAATAGATCTGCTTCCCTTACCGATTACATGATGATTTTAGGTATTGCCTTTGGTGCAGTTGCCTTGAGCCATTTCTTTGGTTCAGACGTCGCTGCCTACTTCGGTGGTGTTTTGGGTGAAGAATCGCCTTTTGCGAGTTCATTTTTCTGGATTGTCGTGATTGCAACCACTGCTGGATTATTAATGTCCTTAACCAAATTGAGAAAATACGAAGGAGCTGGTGCTTCTAAAATTGGGAGTGTCTTTATATATATTTTGGTCGCAACCATTGGTATGAATATGGAATTGGAAGAAGCGGTTAAAGAACCTATGTTGATATTAGTTGGTATAGTTTGGATGCTGATACATATTGGATTGCTCTTTTTAGTTGCGAAAATTATCAAAGCTCCTTTCTTCTTTGTGGCTGTTGGTTCAAAAGCAAACATTGGTGGCGCAGCTTCGGCTCCGGTTGTAGCAGCTGCTTTTCACCCTTCCTTAGCGTCGGTAGGAGCTATATTAGCAGTTTTAGGGTATGCTTTAGGAACTTATGGAGCAATTGTAGCTGCTGAGTTAATGCAATCAGTAGCGCCTTAATTTAAAGGTTGTCTTTCATTGCTTTGGCTAAAGCGGCGGTGTGAGGACATCTTTCGAGGTCTTCTACAATCGCTTTTTGATCTTTTTCGCTTCTGTTTTGAGAAAGTTTGAATGCTCCTTCAAGTGATTTTACTTTTATCCTAAAACCAGATATTTCTAATTTGTAAGAAGAAATCATTTTTGGATTGAAGTTCTTGTATTCTAATGAGTTTTCTCTTGAACTTTCATACGTGTCAACGAGTTCGGCCAAATGCTGTTCCATCTCAATTTCAGAAATGGCATTAACTTCCCCTTGTGCATGTATAGTTTGATAGTTCCAAGTTGGGACATTTTCGTTTTCGTAAACGCTCGAACTAACATATCCGTGTGCCCCTTGGAAAACGACTAAAATTTCTTTGTTGTCATTAAGCAAGAAAGAATGTTTATTGGCATTTGAAATATGGCCTTCAAAAATAAGTTCATCTTCTATTTCTTTAATCACCAAGGGAAGGTGAGTGGCGATTGGCAATCCCAAGTCAGTTACACTTATCAAGGTGGCAAATGCATTTTCTTTAAGAAAGGAAGTCAACTCTTGATGAGCAGGTAAGGCAAATTCTTTAGGCGTATACATCTTAATTCTTTTTAAAGAAAAAGTCAAGTTTTGTGGCTTCTCCGTTTAAGTTCCCTTCGATATAAGCATGAAGGGAATCTTTGGTCGGCACCTTGTAAATTATTCTTTGTGGGTATTCGTTCTTCAATTTTTCAAAGACAAAACGGTCGTTCTCAACTATTTTCAATGGAAAAACTACTTGTCCTTCATCATTACTTAAAATGGTTGCAAATTGGATTTGATCTCCAACTTTCTCTATCGTCATTTCTTCGGAAAGGGTCGTGTCGCCTCGATTGATAAAATAACTTGCGCCGTGAAAGGTGTTTTTGTCTATTCTCGTCCAATGTTCGGATACGATAATGTTTTCCTCCATTTGGGCCCTCCAATCTCCAACGAGACCTTCGAGTTTATCCAGTTCGTTTACCTCAGTGTTACAACCTACGGTCAATCCAATTGCGATAAAACAAAATAAATACTTCATAAATACTATGCTTCCATTCCCTGTAATTCAACCAAATTGGCATAGATTCCGGCTCCAGCGATTAAGTCCTCGTGAGTTCCAACCTCTTCAATTTTCCCTTGATTCACTACAATGATTTTGTTTGCTTTTTTAACGGTTGAAAGTCGATGTGCGATAACGAAAGAAGTTCTTCCTTTCATTAATTCCGTCAAGGCATCTTGTACCCATTTTTCAGATTCAGAATCCAAGGCCGACGTTGCTTCATCGAGTATCAATATTTTAGGATCTTTAAGAATGGCTCTAGCGATTGCGATTCTTTGTTTTTGACCTCCAGAAAGTTGAATTCCTCTGTCCCCAACTTGAGTTTGGTATCCTTCAGGGAATTGATCGATAAATTCAACAGCATTGGCTTTCTTAGCTGCCACTTTTACTTCTTCATCACTTGCTTCAGGTTTTCCGAATCGGATGTTTTCTTCTATCGTTCCTCCAAAAAGTATTACCTCTTGCGGTACAACGGCAATTTGCTGTCTTAAATGATTCAATTCGATTTTCTTGACGTCTTCACCATCAAAAAGTAATTCGCCTTGATCTGTGTCGTAATACTTTAAGAGAAGACTCGCTAAGGTTGTTTTTCCTGCTCCTGACGAACCAACAATAGCAATGGTCTCGTCTTTTTCTGCAACAAAATTCACACCATTTAATACACTTATATCAGGTCTCTGAGGATAAGAAAAATGAACGTCCTTAAATTCTACTCGTCCCTCAAAAGAAGGTCTAAGGTTACCGTAAGAAAGTTCTTTCTCGTTTTTCTTACCGATGATGTCCATCAAGTTTTCAGTAGCTCCAATCGTTTTTTGAATAGATGCGTACAAATCAGGCAAACTTCCAACAGAAACGCCCATCATAACCGTAAACATTACGAAAGAGAAGAAGTTAGGTGAACTCAATTGTGGATTCGGTCCTTGTGTCATTAAAAGTCCTTGCCAAATGATGAAAACGATTGCTCCGAAAACACAGAAAATAATGAAAGAAACAAAGGCTCCTCTCCAAAGTCCACTTTTCACATTGAGCGCTCTGATATGATCGACTGATGTTTTGTATTTATTAAGCGTAAAAATTTCATTAGTAAAGGATTTGATGTTTGCAATTCCCATCAAAGCTTCTTCAATAATTGAATTGGAAGTTGCTGTGTGGTCTTGTGCTTGTTTAGATAATTTACGAATAAATCTCCCGAAAATAACTGCGACAATCGCCATAACTGGAACAGTAGCAATCATAATCAAGGCTAATTTCCAAGAAAAGAAGAAAATAAAGAAGATTGAACCAACGATAATTACAATTTGTCTAAAGAATTCAGCGATGGTTGTCCTTAAAGTTTCTTGAATTTGAGTTATATCTGCAGAAATCCTTGACGTTAATTCACCAACTTTATTTTGATTAAAAAAATCCATTGGCATGTAAATCAACCTCTCGAAAGCATCTTTTCTAATGTCTCTCAAAGCGTTTTCTGTAACATTTGTGAAAATTACGACTCTAAAAAACGAGAATATTGATTGCCCTACAAACAGAACTAATAGTGCCAAAGCTACTGAGTTAATGTTCTCAAGACTAATAATGTTAACGGCTCCAGACATGTTGTTTATCTCACCGCTTTTCCCTAACATTTGCCCCATTAGGTAAGGGAAAAGAAGTCCAGCTGAGGAAGAAAGTAATAAAAATATCCAGCCAAAAAAGAAAGGCACTTTATAAGGTTTTAAATAGGCAAATATTCCCTTTGCTTTTTGTATTGATTCCTTGGTTAATGGTTTGGCTTTTTTATCTTTGTTTTTCTTTGGACGAAGCATTGACTTTATTTTGTTTGTACAAATTTACGTTGAATCGGGCTGCTTGGACTAAAATTTTATTTTTTTTTCCAAAGAGTTTGTTTTTTGTAATTAATGCATATCTTTGCAGTCCGAATTTTAGACAAAAACGATTAAAGAATATATATCATGAAAAGAACGTTTCAACCTTCAGTAAGAAAAAGAAGAAATAAACACGGGTTTAGAAGCAGAATGGCAACCAAGAATGGTCGTCGTGTTTTAGCTTCACGTCGTGCTAAAGGAAGAAAAAAACTAACGGTTTCTTGTGAAGGAATGCACAAGCGTTAATTTTCGATAAGAATTTAGGAACCGCTGATCTTTTAGATCAGCGGTTTTTTTGTGTCCCTATTTTTTGAATACATCTGATATTTTTTCTTAACTTAAGTAGAGTTAATAGAAAACTACTACATCATGCTTGTTAAAACACACGGCAGTTCTGTCTTTGGAATAGACGCCACAACCATCACCATCGAAGTCAATTTGGCCATTGGAGTCAATTTCATTCTTGTTGGACTCCCAGATAGCGCTGTTAAAGAAAGTCAGCAGCGTATCAAGGCGGCACTTAAAAACAATGGGTATAAGTATCCTGGAAAGGAAATAACAGTCAATATGGCGCCCGCCGATATTCGTAAGGAAGGATCGACTTTTGATTTGTCTATCGCTATTGGGATTTTGGGGGTAAGCGAACAAGTGCTATCCGATCAACTATCCGATTACATAATATTGGGTGAACTATCCTTAGACGGCAAGTTAAAACCGATGAAGGGAATACTGCCCATCGCTTTGCAAGCAAAAAAGGAAGGGTTTAAAGGGATAATTTTGCCAGAGGAGAATGCGCTTGAGGCAGCAATTGTGGATGGAATTGATATCTACGGAATGCCAGATATAACCGCTGTAATTGATTTCTTTAACAAAGAAAAAGAGTTCGCGCCACTCAAAGTAGATATTATCAAAGAATTTCAAAAAGAACTCAAACAGGGTGATGTTGATTTTAAAGATGTCAAAGGTCAAACCAACATCAAAAGAGCTTTTGAAATCGCTGCTTCGGGAGGGCATAATGTGATTTTAATCGGACCACCGGGTGCTGGGAAGTCTATGCTGGCTAAACGACTACCGACCATATTGCCACCTATGTCCATTGAAGAATCCTTGGAAACGACAAAAATTCATAGCGTTGCAGGTAAAATTGCGACCCATGCTGGTTTGGTGACCAGTCGTCCGTTTCGCAAGCCCCATCATACCATTTCAGATGTTGCATTAGTAGGAGGGGGAGGTTATCCTCAACCAGGAGAGATATCGCTGGCTCATAATGGCGTGTTGTTTTTAGATGAATTACCAGAATACAAACGCTCCGTTCTTGAAGTCATGAGGCAACCGCTTGAAGATAGGCAAGTGACTATTTCGAGGGCTAAGTTTACGGTGGATTATCCAGCTGGTTTTATGCTGATTGCGGCGATGAACCCTTGTCCGTGTGGTTTCTTTAATCATCCAGACAAAGATTGCATGTGCGGACCGGGAGTAGTGCATAGGTATCTCAGTAAAGTTTCTGGTCCCTTATTGGATCGAATCGACTTACACGTTGAGGTGACGCCGGTAAGTTTTGATGAATTGGCACACCACCAACCCGATGAAGGAAGCGCTGAAATAAGAGCCAGAGTCATCGAGGCGAGGTTAATACAGGACATAAGGTTTGGAGATCGAATTGGAATTCATTGCAATGCGCAAATGGAAAGTCGAGACATAAGGAGCTACTGTCAAATTGATAAAACGGGAAGCGAAATGCTTAAAAATGCAATGGATAAAATGGGATTGTCAGCACGGGCTTATGATAGAATTTTGAAAGTAGCTCGAACGGTAGCTGACTTAGACAAAAGTGTTGAGATAAAAAGCCAGCACTTGGCTGAGGCGATACAGTTTAGAAGCTTGGACAAAGAGGGCTGGGCGGGTTAATTAAAGCAGTTGGCCACAATCTCATCTAATCTAGCACTTGATGCGCTTAAAACCTCTAATTCATTCTTTTTTGAGGGGATACAAAGCAAAGTGTCCACATTCTTTATTGTGAGTTCGAGATCATGAGATGAAAGTACGATGCATTTGTTTTGTGTCCTAGCGATTTCTTTCAATAAATTAAGAACAGCTTGCTTGTTTTTGTAATCGAGAAAAGCCGTTGGTTCGTCCAATAATATATAAGGAGTTTCCTGGGCTAATACCTTCGCAATGGCCAACATTTGTTTTTCCCCGTCGCTTAGTTCAAGTGTAAATTTATCCCTCAGGTGTTGAATAGAAAGATAATCAAAACAGGCATTAATAATATCGTTATCATGTTTCGTTAGTCTACCAAACGCATTGGTGTGTGGGATTCGTCCCAAAGCCACGTATTCTTCAGCCTTCATGTAGGATATTCCTGCAAAGCGAGAATTGACCAAACCTATGATTTTTGATTTCGCTTGATTTGAATAGCTTTCGATAGTTTGATCATTAACCAAGACCTTCCCTGACAACGGGGAAATTTCTCCAACGGCTGTTTTTAAAAGAGTAGACTTTCCTTTGCCATTAGCACCAATTAAAGCATACAGTTGACCTGTCTTTAACTCCAATTCTCCAATATGGAATAAACTACTGGTATACCCGATATGTGTGTTCTTTATTTGCATCAAGCTAACTTTTTAAGAACGAAATAAATAATCATCGGTGCTCCAATCAAAGAAGTAATCGCGTTTATTGGCAAGTTTACTGTAGAGACCATCAACTGAACAATAATATCACAGATCACCAGAAATATGGCCCCAGAAGCCAAACAGGCAGGTATTAAAATTCCGTGATTTTGAGTTTTAAAAATGATTTTCACCAAATTTGGGACGGCCAAACCTATAAAAGCTATGGGGCCGCAAAAGGCAGTAATTAAGCCAGTAAGAATTGCCGTCGCAAGGATAATAACAGTTCTTACCTTTTTAATTGATATCCCGAGCTGTGAGGCCGAAGATTCTCCTAGTACCATTGCGTTTAATGGCTTTATTAGTAAAAAAGCCATTGTGGTGCCAAGTGCAAAGAATAAAAGTATAATACCTAATTGATCGCTTTGCACTTGCTGCAGCGAACCCATAGACCAAAGTGTGAAAATCTTTAAAGATTGAGCTTCTGACATGGCTTGCAAAATAGATACCAAAGCCCCTGAAAAACTGCCTATCATTAGTCCGACCAAAAGCAGTGAGATGCCATTCTTTACGTATTGCGAAAGGGCAAGAATAACCGCTCCAAACAATAATGCTCCGATTAGGGCGCTGCTGATTACGCCAAGATCGGATTTAAAAAAGGAAAACCCGGACAACAGAGCAAGTGCTACTAATAGACTCGAACCAGCGTTGATGCCGAGAACATACGGTCCTGCCAAGGGATTGTTGAATAGAGTTTGCATCATGAGTCCAGACAAGGCCAATGCTCCCCCTGCTAGACAGGCCATTGAAAATCTTGGGATTCGAAATTCGTGAATAATTATATGACTTGTATCGTTAGGCGAGTAGTTAAAAACAGATACCCAAAAAGTATCCCAACTAATCGATATTTCTCCGGAAGAAAAATGCAAAAAAAATGCAAAAGGAATCGCTAAAAAAACGATAATAAGTAACCCAATATGCTTTTTGCTTAAATTCATTTTACTTGATAATAAAAATAAAATGGGGTGTTCAACCTTTTTTCGGGATGGAAAATTTTAATATAGTCAGAAAGCACTTTTTGAGGTTCGATGGCACTCATTTCCCAATACAGATTCCCACTTTTTGAGTAGTCATATACATTCCCGTTTTTCATAGGGTTTAAAAACTCGATTTTCTTTTGAGATTGTAAAATCATCTTTTTAGTTGGCATTCCCGGGTTGATCCAAAACTCAGTAGATTCGTTGTCTTTTATTACTTTTTCGAGAGTTAAGGCGAGCGAACCGCTTCCCTCAGTGTCGGCATAAACGTATTTAGCCTTGGCATCATCGAGCATTAACGCATGAAAACTCTCGCCAGCTGGTGTATACCAAATGTCACTCCACAGATTACCGCTTAGAACAGTGGGTTGATCTTTTACTTTGCTAACTTCTTTCTTGAGTTGATTGTATTCTTTTTCGATTCGATCAAAATAAGCTTGAGCTATTTCTTCTTTGCCTAGAAGGTAACCGAACAACAAAATCCATTCTGCTTTCCCAAGAGGGTGGAGTTCTCGCCAATCATAATTTACTATACAATCAACTCCCGCTTTTTTTAATTGTTCTTCGTGAGGAAAGCCTTTCCCAAAGCCAGAGTAAAAAATTGCCTGAGTTCCACTTTTAATAATTGATTCAACGGGTATTTGTGATTCTTCACCCAGTTCGGTCACCTCACCATTTCCAATTTTCTTCAATAGCTGTTTGTTGTATGTGTACAAGCTATTGCTGATTCCAACTACGAAACTTATTGCATCAAGTTTATTCAGCATACCAATATGGGTGCTAGACAGTGCCGCTATTTTGGTAAACGGCTTGTGATTCTTATCAAGTATATAGGTGTTTTCGACTTTTTGGTCGTCAGGTGCTAAAATTTGAATGATTGTTTGTCCGTCATTTTCAACAATAGATAAATTTTTAGCGTAGCGAATAATATTCCCTTTATTATCTATATTTTTTGTACCAGTCTTTGATTGGCAGGAAGACAATACGAGGGTTATTAAAAGAAATAGAAAAGTCCATTTAATCATCTTACAAATATGCGAATTTTAGGGGATAGGTAATACCTTTTTCACTTCCTAATGCCGTTAAGGCATTTCCATAAAGTATTATGCCGATGTAGATTTTAAGGAGTATTTCTGCGACATTTAAAATCACAATCGGTATAGAGGGGGATTTGGGGGAATAAAAAAGTCCGACTAAAATAAATTAGTCGGACTTTTAATATTGTGGTAAAGAGATATTATTCTCCTACAACTTCGATTTTGAATGCTGCTTTAACACCTTTAGCGATGTTAGCTTCAGCGTCGTAAGTTCCAACTTCTTTGATAGCGTCTTCTTTGATTTTCAAAGCTTTTCTATCGATGTCAAAACCTTCTTTCTTCAATGCATCAGAAACTTGGATAGTGTTGATTGAACCAAAGATCTTACCATTTTCACCAGCTTTCGTGATGATAGTAACAGTAATATCGTTTAGTTTAGCAGCGATTTCTTCTGCTTCAGCCAACAATTTAGACTCTTTGTGAGCTCTTTGTTTCATTGTTTCAGTGTGCGCTTTCTTTGCAGAAGCGGTAGCCAACGATGCGTAACCTTGAGGAATCAAGAAATTACGTCCGTATCCTGGCTTTACAGCAACTAACTCGTCTTTAAACCCGAGTTTGTCAACAGTTTTTTTAAGAATTACTTCCATTTTAAATATTTTTTGACGTTTACAATCTTATTTCAACATGTCCGCTACATAAGGAAGAACAGCAATGTGGCGAGCTCTTTTGATCGCTTTGTTTACTCTTCTTTGGTATTTTGCAGAAGTACCAGTGATACGGCGAGGTAAGATTTTACCTTGCTCATTCACCAATTTCAACAAGAAACCTGCGTCTTTGAAGTCGATGAATTTTATTCCACTTTTCTTAAAGCGGCAATATTTGTCTTTTTTGATGTCGATGTTAATCGGAGTCAAATAACGGATATCATTTTGTGCCATTATTTTAAAGTTTTAGAGGTGAATAATTAAGCTTCAGCAGTTTTTGCTTGACCCATTTTAAATCTTCTTTTTTCAGCGTAAGCTACGTGATCCTTATCCATTTTGATGGTTAAGAAACGCATAACGCGCTCGTCTCTTTTCAAAGTCAATTCAAAGTCAGTGATGATGTGACCTTCAGCTTCGAATTGAGAAAGAAAATAAAATCCAGTTGATTTTTTCTGGATAGGGTACGCTAGTTTACGCAATCCCCAGCTCTCTGAGTGCTTGATTTTACCACCTGCGGCTTTCACCTCGGCTTCGAATTTTTGCACTGCTTCCTTTGCCTGGTCCTCAGACAAAACGGGAGTTAAAATGAAAACAGTTTCGTAAGAATTCATATTGTTTATATTAATTAAATTTTAAGGGTGCAAAGATAGAGAAAATTTATCGAAAAAACACATACATGAGAATGCAGATGTGTATTTCTTTCTATCGACTGATAGTAAAGGGAGTGTGAAGGTAATTATATGTAGAGAATTATACCTATTAAGTATATGTTTTTTCTCTTTAATTCCTTAAATTCGCAACTCGAAAAGACATTCTTAACAAACAAATAAAAACAAGGCTAAACATGGTATTCGATTTAGACATGATCAAAAAGGTCTACGCTCAATTTCCGGGACGCATTGAAGCAGCTCGTAAAGTCGTAGGTCGCCCTCTTACTTTAACAGAAAAAATATTGTACGGTCACCTTTGGGGCGGTGCAGCAACTGAAGCTTACGAAAGAGGTAATGCCTATGTTGATTTTGCTCCGGATAGAGTAGCAATGCAAGACGCAACTGCTCAAATGGCCTTGTTGCAGTTTATGCAAGCTGGAAAACCTCAAGTTGCGGTTCCTTCCACGGTACACGCTGATCACTTGATCCAAGCGAGAGTGGGTGCAACTAAGGATTTACAAGAATCATTGAATAAAAATAATGAAGTATTTAACTTCTTGTCTTCAATTTCTAATAAATACGGTATCGGATTCTGGAAACCAGGTGCTGGAATTATTCATCAAGTAGTTCTTGAGAATTATGCCTTCCCTGGTGGAATGATGATTGGAACAGATTCTCACACAGTTAACGCAGGTGGATTAGGAATGATCGCGATCGGTGTTGGTGGTGCTGACGCTGTTGATGTTATGGCAGGTATGGCTTGGGAATTAAAATTCCCTAAGTTGATTGGTGTTAAGTTGACTGGTTCTTTAAGCGGCTGGACTTCTCCAAAAGATGTTATTCTTAAAGTAGCTGACATTCTAACCGTAAAAGGTGGAACAGGTGCAGTTGTAGAATATTTCGGTGAAGGAGCTACTAACATGTCTTGTACAGGAAAAGGAACAATTTGTAACATGGGAGCTGAGATTGGAGCAACAACTTCAACTTTCGGTTACGATGATTCAATGAAAAGATTCTTAAATGCTACAGGTCGTGCTGATGTTGTTGCAGAAGCGGATAAGATTGCTGAACATTTAACTGGAGATTCTGAAGTTTATGAGACTCCTGAAAAGTATTTTGATCAAGTGATTGAAATTAACTTGTCAGAATTAGAGCCACATGTAAACGGACCATTTACTCCAGACAGAGGTACTCCAATTTCAAAATTGAAAGAAGTAGCTCTAGAAAATGGATGGCCAATGAAAATTGAATGGGGACTGATTGGTTCATGTACCAACTCTTCTTACGAAGATATTTCTCGTGCAGCATCCATTGCGACTCAAGCTGTTGAAAACGGATTAGCGCCAAAGGCAGAATTTGGAATTAACCCAGGTTCAGAACAAATTCGCTTTACAATTGAGAGAGATGGTTTCATTGGAACTTTTGAAAAATTAGGAACAAAAATATTTACCAATGCTTGTGGACCGTGTATCGGTCAATGGGACAGAGCAGGTGCAGAAAAAGGGGAAAAGAATACGATTATCCACTCTTTCAACCGTAACTTCTCAAAACGAGCAGATGGTAACCCAAATACTCACGCTTTTGTAACATCTCCAGAAATGGTTGCTGCATTGGCTATTGCGGGTGATTTAGGATTTAATCCTTTGACGGATACTTTGACAAATGACAAAGGCGAACAAATTAAATTCACTCCGCCAACAGGTCACGAATTACCTCCTAAAGGATTTGCAGTTGAAGATGCAGGTTTTCAAGCACCAGCTCCTGATGGGTCAGATATAGTTATTTCTGTAGCTGAGGATTCAAGTCGTTTGCAATTGCTAGCACCATTTGCTGCATGGGACGGCAAGAATTTAGAAAATGTGAAATTATTGATCAAGGCAGAAGGTAAATGTACTACGGATCACATCTCAATGGCTGGACCGTGGTTGCGTTACAGAGGTCATTTAGATAACATCTCAAACAATTGTTTAA
>JBLIKY010000028.1:0-16824 GCA_047637535.1 Lentimonas sp. | reverse complement strand
ATTTTAACAAATAATGAGAAAATTTGATCGGATTCATTCTTGATTCTTGTAACAATTCTTTGACCCACTTGCTCTATTAATTTAGACCGAATCGCCATCTCTTCTTCAACGATTTTATTTACCATTACATAATCAATGGTTTTACCTAAGTCGTCGTTGACCGCTGCTTCCGTAAAGTCAGTCACAAGCTTAACATCAACACTATAATAGCCGCCAATTTTTTCCTCTTCGGGCAAACAGCCGTGAAAGCAATATAATTTGATGTCGTTGACCTCTATAGTGTGTTTCATTTAACCTAGTCTTGAAATTCCGTTTGACATTCTTGATGTACACTCATCTTTTCCTATAAATGCCGCGATATCAAAGATACCCGGACCCATTCCTTTACCAGATAAAAGAAGTCTAAACAAAGGCATTACTGCGCCTAGTTTCAATTCTTTTTCTTCAATAAATGAGTTAAATGCGTCATGAATGTTTTCACTTGTGAAATCAGAAATTGCTTTCATTTTCTCGTTCCAAGACGTCATCAAAGAAGCACTTCCTTCTTTCCATTTTTTATTTACTGTTTGTTCGTCATAGTCAACAGGAGTATTGATCAAGTAATCTCCCTCGGTCTGAATGTCCTTGATGAAAGTTGCTCTTTCCTTCATCATTCCGGCCATAACAGTCAGTCTCTCCAATGTTTCGTTTGGATAAAACTCAGTAAGCTGAAGTCCCAAAGCTTGGTTGTCCGTTCCCCTCAAATATTGTTGTTGGAACCATTTTGTTTTGTCTGGATCAAATTTTGCTCCGGATTTTGAAACTCTTTCTAAGCTGAATTCTTGTACCAAAGCGTCAAGACTAAATAACTCTTGTGGAGTGCCTGGGTTCCAACCTAAAAAGGCCAACATGTTGATAAACCCTTCAGGGATATAGCCTTCTTCTTTATAACCGGTGAAAGTTTCTCCTTCGGCAGTCAACCAATTCATTGGGAAAACCGGGAACCCTAAACGATCGCCATCTCTTTTTGACAACTTACCGTTACCGTCTGGCTTAAGCAACAATGGTAAATGCGCAAATTTTGGCGCGTCCCATCCAAAAGCCCGATAAAGCATTATGTGCAACGGTGCAGAAGGCAGCCACTCTTCGCCTCGAATAACGTGAGAGATCTTCATGGTGTAATCATCTACTATGTTAGCGAGGTGATATGTCGGCATCCCATCGCTTTTAAACAAGACTTTATCATCGATGTTGTTTGTGTTAACGACAACCCAACCTCGTATTATGTCTTCAAAACGAATGTCTTCGTTACGTGGCATTTTCATGCGTATAACGTATGGATCACCGTTTTTTAATCTTTTTTCGACTTCTTCAGCGGGTAGGGTAAGTGAGTTACTCATCGAACTCCTAGTAATATTATTGTATTGCCAGTTTGGCATGCCTGCAAGCTTAGCGTTTTCACGCATAACAACTAATTCTTCAGAGGTATCAAAGGCATAATATGCTTTTTCGTTTGTAACGAGTTGCTCAGCATAAGGTTTGTACATGGCCTTTCTTTCTGATTGCACATAAGGGCCGTATTCGCCGCCTAAACCAGGGCCTTCAGTTGGCGTGATTCCACACCATTTTAAAGATTCTGTAATGTAATCTTGTGCACCCTCTACGAATCGGGTTTGATCAGTATCTTCAATACGAATGACAAAAGTTCCTCCGTGCTTTTTGGCAAAGAGATAGTTATATAATGCTGTACGTACACCACCAATGTGCAAAGGACCTGTAGGTGATGGGGCAAAACGAACGCGTACTGGAATTGACATGTTATAAATTTTTCTGCAAAGATAGTTATTTCGTTAGTATCATATTGTTAGCGTGTAGTGTTAATATTTTCTAAGTGATCGCTGAGTATTCAGCCTTTGTTTTAACTTAGTATGTTATAACAAAAGTGAATTATGTCGGCGTTTGATAGATTGATAGAGCAAGTTGATGCTTTCATCAAAAAATATTATAAGAATGAGATGCTAAAAGGAGGGCTTCTTTTTCTAGCTGTGCTTATTGGTAGTTTTCTTTTAGTTACAGGTTTAGAATTTATGGGTCGATTCAATTCCTATGTGAGAGCGGTCTTGTTTTTTGGCTTTTTACTTGTAAACGGATACATCTTTTTTAAATATTTCTTTGTTTCAATATTGAAGCTTTTTTCTTTCGGTAAAAGAATTAATCGCAATCAAGCGGCAGGAATAATTGGACAGTTTTTCCCTCAGGTTTCCGACAGGTTATTGAATACTCTTCAGCTTAGTGATTCAAATCAAGGAGCGAGTTATGAATTAATACGTGCCTCTGTTGTTCAAAAGGCAAATAAATTAAACGGCTTTACTTTTACCGATGCGGTAGATTTAGGACAGAATAAGCGATATATAAAGTGGTTGACGCCCTTGTTTTTGTTGTTGATTTTAGCCGCCGTCTTTGTGCCCTCTATGCTGAAGCAAGGTACCGAACGGGTTATAAATTTTGAACGAGAATTTGTTCCACAATCGCCTTTTTCTTTCGTTCTGCTCAACAATAGTTTAACGGTAGAGGAGGGGAGTAATATAACCTTAGAAGTAAAGTTGACAGGAGGCTCCCTCCCTGAGAAGTTGTATTTAATTACCAATGATGGTAAGTTCTTAATGAATTGGACAGCGAAGAATATAGCTTCTTTCGAGTTGGTGAAAGTAAACCGTACCGGGGATTTTCATTTTGAAGGCAATGGATACAATTCGGGTCTTTTTCACATTCAAATTAATCCGAAGTCGTCATTAGGTCGTCAAGTAGCTAACCTTCATTATCCTGCTTATTTAAGAAAGAAGGATGAAGTGATTCAAAATAGTGGTGACATAATTATTCCAGAAGGCACAGAAGTAGAGTGGTCTTTTTTAGCCAAGAACACTAAAAAGGTATACTTAAAGACAAAGAAGACAGATGAAATCTTTAATGAAGAAGGTTTTAAATTCAAATCTACCTTCGTAAATGATGATTTTTTAAAGCTCTACTTGTTTAATTCTGTTAGTTCGAAAGTTGACTCAAGTCAATACAACATTGATGTAATAAAAGATGCTTTTCCGTCTATTTTGGTTAATGAAGTTAAGGATAGTTTGAGCGACGGCACTCGATTTTTCACGGGACAAGTGAGTGATGATTATGGTTTGTCTTCATTGATGTTCTTCTATGAGGTTAGGTCTAAGGACGGAGCAGTTCGCAATGAATCAATGAAGGTGAAAAATGTTTCAGGTACGACTCAACAGTTTGATTTTGCTGTTGACTTTAGACGGGAAGAATTAGTAATAGAAGACCGTATTGAATATTATTTTAAGGTTCGAGATAACGACGGCGTTAACGGCAGTAAGTCTTCCATTAGTCAGCGTTTTACATATCAGTTGCCTGGTTTAAGCGAGTTAAACGATAAACGTCAGGATGAACAAGAAAAGATACAAGAAAAACTAGAAGCAGTATTGTCCAAAACCAAAGAATTTAAGAAGGATGTTGAACGACTTAAAAAAGATATAAATAATTCAAAATCAATGGATTGGAAGATGAAAGAAGAACTAAAAAGGCTTCAATCCAATCAGGAGAACCTTCAGAAGGCCATGGAAAACGTCAATAAAATGATGGATAAAAGTGCTGAAGAAAAAAATCAATTGGAAGCGATGGACCCAGCCTTATTGGAAAAGCAAAAGTTGATCGATGAGTTGATGAATGAGCTCATGGATGATGAAATGCTCGATCTTCTCAAAAAGCTTGAAGAGATGATGGAGAATCAAGACAAAGAGGGACTCCAAAATGAGATGGAAAAACTAGACCAAAATGCGGAAGATCAAAACAAGCAATTGGACCGTAGTTTAGAAATGTTGAAGAAGCTTCAGGTGAATGAAAAAATTGACGACATAGAAAAAGAACTTTTTCAATTGGCAGAGGATCAAAGAAAGCTTGAAAATCAAATCGAGAAAAAGACTATACCCAAAGAAGAAGGTGTCAAAAAGCAGGAAGAATTAAATGAAAAATTCGATGACTTGAAAAAAGACATGGAAGAAATGAAAAGCTTAAATGAACAGCTTGAAAGTCCAATGGACATTTCGGAGCAGAAAGAGCAAAAGGAATCGATTAGTGAAGAAATGAAAGAGGCTTCCGAAAACCTTCAAAAAGGAAAAGAATCTAAGGCGGGAGAAAATCAAAATAGCGCGGCGGATGAAATGGAAAAGATGGCCGAAGACCTGAACCAAATGCAGGAAGAAGCAAACCAGCAGCAGCAAGGCGAGGACATAGAGGCGTTGAGAAGGATTTTAAAATCCCTAATGAGCTTGTCGTTTGATCAAGAGTTAGTGATGAATAACTTGAATAATGTTCTGGATTCTGATCCGTCTTATAGACAATACTCGCGCAAGCAACGCAACATTGTTGATGATACCAAACAGGTAAATGACTCGCTACAGTCATTGGCAAAACGACAACCAAAAATTGCCTCCTTCATTGATAAAGAGCTGCAAGAAATAAAGCTGAACCATTTAGCAAGTGTTGAGGACATGGACGAGCACCGAAGAACGGACCTTGGCAGGCATCAGCAAGGCGCAATGATGGGGTTTAACAATCTTGCGTTAATGTTAAACGAGAGCCTGGAGGCAATGCAACAGCAAATGTCTGACATGAAGAAAGGCGAAGGAAGCTGTTCAAAACCTGGTGGGGGCAAACCGAAACCGGGTATAGGAAAAGCCGGCCCAAGTAATATGGACATGAAGCAAATGCTCAAGCAGCAGCTTGAAATGATGAAAAAGGGTAAGTCCCCGGGGGGTAAATCTCCGGGTGAAGGAGAAGGAGGCATGAGTCCTGGTGGTAAAGAGGGTTCGCCTATGCCTGGTCTTGGCAATAAAGAAGCGGCTAAGATGGCGGCTCAACAAAGCGAAATTAGAAGAAGGTTAGAAGAAATGCGCGATGAGTTAAACAAGGACGGCAAAGGAAAGGGCAATCAGCTGAATCCTTTGTTGGATGAACTGGAGAAACAAGAACGCGATTTAATAAACAAGAATTTTTCAAGTCAAATGATAACGCGCCAAAGAGACATTTTAACACGTTTACTTGAAAGTGAAAAAGCGTTGATGGAGAGGGGGTTTGAAGACAAGCGCGAAAGTAAGTCAGGAAAAAACGAAAATTTTAGTAACCAAATACGATTTGAGGAGTATAATAAGGAAAAACTAAAGCAAATTGAAATGTTGCGAAGTGTTGATCCTGTGTTTAATAAATACTATAAGGATAAAGCCAACGACTATTTCAATATTGCTCGTTAAGAGATGACAATGAAAGAAGGATTTAAAGAGGTTGAACGTTTGGGTTGCCCTTCAGATTTTGAGCAACTAAGTCTTGTTGAAGGATTGATTGATCGAACTTGCGCTGATATGGGTGTTGACGAGGATAATTATGGTAACGTTTTAATTGCAGTAACAGAAGCGTTTAATAACGCTATAATTCATGGGAATTCTCTCGATAAAAACTGTGAGGTTAAAGTAGTCGTTGGTGCCACAAAGGAACAGCTTTGTTTCAGTATTATAGATTCGGGCAAAGGTTTTGATTTTTCTAATATTGCTGACCCTACCGCTCCTGAGAACATTGAGAAGGAAAGTGGCCGAGGGATTTATCTAATGAGACACTTAGCGGACGAAGTAGAATATGCGAATGAAGGCCGAGAGGTTAATATTTATTTCAAAAAGAATGATTGATTTTTGTTTTGAAGAAATAGATTCTTTTGAATTTAACCAACCACAAGTTAATAGTTGGTTGGCTGATGCAGTAGTTAAAGAAGGGTATTTGTTAGGTGAAATTTCTGTTGTGTTCTGTTCAGATGATTACTTATTAGAGATCAATAAGAAACATTTGGAGCATGATTATTACACAGATATTATAACGTTTAATTACAACGAGGACAACTGTGTTAGTGGCGACTTGTTCATTAGTGTTACTCGTGTTGAGGAAAACGCCAGCGAGTTTAATGTGTTGTTTTTAGAAGAATTAAAAAGAGTTTTGGTCCATGGCGTTTTGCACCTGTGTGGGTATAAAGACAAGACGGAAGAGGACATTTTAATAATGAGGTCTAAAGAAAATTACTACCTAAAACAGAATTAATGTTTCACGTGAAACATCTTTGTTGACTGTTTATTTGTTCACTACTTATGTCTAAGGTAATTTTGTTCCACGTGAAACAAAATTAGAATGTTAAAATCATACGATGTTATTGTTGTTGGGGGAGGTCATGCTGGTTGTGAGGCTGCAAATGCTGCCGGTAAACTAGGGTCCAAGGTTCTGTTAATAACCATGAACATGAACACCATTGCTCAAATGAGTTGTAATCCGGCAATGGGTGGTGTTGCGAAGGGTCAAATCGTTAGAGAGATTGATGCTCTTGGCGGCGGGTCGGGTATTGTTGCCGATAAGAGCGCAATACAGTTTAGGCTGTTGAATCGTTCAAAAGGACCGGCTATGTGGTCACCACGAACTCAAAATGACCGCATGATGTTTGCCGAAGAGTGGCGCTTGTTGCTAGAGTCAAATGAGAATGTTGATTTTTGGCAGGACATGGCAACGGGATTAGCTGTAGAATCAAACAAGATTGTCGGTGTTAAAACTGGGCTGGGAATTACCATTTATGGTAAGTCAGTTGTGTTGACAAATGGAACGTTTTTAAATGGCTTAATTCACCTTGGAGAAAAACAATTTGGTGGTGGTCGAGCAGGAGAGAAAGCTTCAACTGGAATTACTGAGGATTTGATTAATTATGGTTTTGTCGCTGGAAGAATGAAAACCGGAACTCCTCCAAGAGTGGATGGCCGTTCTTTAGATTACACCAAAATGGAAGTTCAGCTTGGCGATGAAAACCCTTCTAAGTTTAGTTTTACAAACACGGATGCTTTAAGAAAACAAAGAAATTGTTGGATTACGTATACGAATCCTGAAACTCATGATTTATTAAAAGAAGGTTTTGATCGATCACCTATGTTTAATGGGGCGATTAAATCGAGCGGACCAAGATACTGTCCTTCTATTGAGGACAAAATAAACCGTTTTGCCGACAGAGACAGACACCAGATTTTTGTCGAACCAGAGGGTTGGAAAACGGTTGAGATATACGTTAACGGATTCTCTACTTCATTGCCTGAAGAAGTACAACAAAAAGCTATGCAAGCTATTCCTGGTTTTGAAAAGGCTAAAATGTTTCGACCGGGTTACGCGATTGAGTATGATTATTTTCCGCCAACACAATTAAAGCATACGCTAGAAACTAAATTGGTAGAAGGTCTATATTTTGCCGGACAGATAAACGGAACAACCGGTTACGAAGAAGCAGGTTGTCAAGGTTTAATGGCGGGTATTAATGCTGCACTGAAAGTTCAAGAACGAGACCCTTTCATTCTTAATAGAGACCAAGCCTACATTGGCGTATTGATAGATGATTTGATCACCAAAGGCACGGAAGAGCCTTATCGTATGTTTACAAGTAGAGCTGAATACCGAATCCTTCTAAGACAAGACAACGCCGATGTTAGGTTAACCCCTATTGCACATGCGCTTGGTTTGGTTGATGATGAACGTTTGAAAATTGTTGAACAAAAAGTGATGGGCACGAAAGAGTTGGTTGGCTTTCTTCAGAAAGAAGGTGTGCCACCAGAACTAGCAAACCCTGTTTTAGTTGAAAGAAATAGTTCTGAGATTAAGCATCAAGTTAAGTTGGCACAGTTGATTACTAGACCTCAAATATGTATGGAAGACTTATTTATTATGAGTCCTAGTGCTAAAAAGAAGGTGGAAGAATTAAATACGGTTCATGCTGATGTATCAGATCAAACTGAAATCCTTATGAAGTATGAGGGTTATATCGAGCGCGAACAAGACATGGCCAATAAGCAAAATCGACTCGAGAGTGTTTCTATTCCAACACAGGTCGATTATTCAACTTTGAAAAGTTTGAGTTCAGAGGCGGTTGAAAAACTAAACGCTATACGTCCTGTAACGATTGGACAAGCAAGCCGAATCAGTGGAATTTCACCAAGTGATATTTCTGTATTGTTGATCCATATGGGAAGATAGTTCCACGTGAAACTACTTTCGTTATGGATTAAGGCAAAATAAGGCGTTTTAAGCGCGTTTTAATCAGTCTCCCTTCTTGTGGTATTAATTCTTTGAGATGCTTTGTTTATTGCGACGTTTTTTTGAGGTGACTAATGCTTTACATCAAACGTCCTAATCGGCTCATTAACAGCACAAAACCTAGGGTTTTATGTCAATCCAGTCGCCATTATCTCGAATTAAATCGATTAAAGCATCTACAGCTTCGGCTTCGGCAACATTTTTCCTGATGACTTCTTTTTCTTTGTAAAGTGTAATTTTTCCAGGACCAGTTCCAACATATCCATAATCAGCATCTGCCATTTCACCAGGGCCATTTACAATGCACCCCATGATTCCAATTTTTATTCCTTTGAGGTGAGAAGTTCGCTCTCTGATTTTTGCCGTTGTTTCTTGTAAGTCAAACAATGTACGCCCGCATGATGGACAAGAAATGTATTCTGTTTTTGAGATTCTTGTTCGAGTGGCCTGCAAAATTCCAAATGCCAAAGAATTGATTTGAAGCAAAGGATGATTTCCGCTTAGCCAGATTCCGTCACCGTAACCATCTATTAAGATGGAACCAGCGTCAGAGGAAGTGTAAACTTGATACGTTTCAAGATCTTCTTCCTGATGGTTG
This sequence comes from Lentimonas sp., assembly GCA_047637535.1. Classification (GTDB taxonomy): domain Bacteria; phylum Bacteroidota; class Bacteroidia; order Flavobacteriales_D; family Crocinitomicaceae; genus UBA2040. Next base: position 8,084 of record JBLIKY010000028.1, on the reverse strand, counting down.
TAACGAATAATTAATGGGTTGTTCTTCTTGTTTTTCGTTATGTCAGATAGAAATTTGCGAAAAACCTGTGTTTTATTGTCGTATTTCGTGCTTACAACAAGTATGGCGTTCTCGTTAATTTCATCAAAATCAATGTCGTCACTTGCTTCTATGGAAAGGAAGTATGGTGAGTTAATGGAGAGAGCTTTAGCGCTTATAGGATAAAACCCTTGTTTGTTTTGACCGTGCTTTAACCAAGCGTCATGATTCATAATGACCCCTAGTGTACCCGGAACTTCAAAGCTGATTTCATTATCTCCTACGAAAACGTAGTCGGCAGCTTGATCACGTAAGTTCCATTTGTCAAGTTCAATAGAGTAAGAATACCCGAAACCATAAAAGTGAGAAGGCTTTAAGTTTTGTTTGTCGCTCAAATCAGCAACAACCACCGGAACTTGATTTGCACCAATGTTATGAATCTTATCTGTAGCGGCCCTTTTGTATTCAAAAGGAGAATAGGGGAGGGTGTGATTGCCTTTTATGGTTAAGTTGTTCGTCAATAAACTGTGCTTTAGTGCTAGTTTTCGAGCAACTGGTATTTCGTATTCTGGTTCTTCAGTCAAAGAGACACGTATCGTATCTCCTAATCCATCTTCTAATAATGCACCTATTCCAACTGCAGATTTTACTCTACCGTCTTCACCGTCTCCGGCTTCTGTAACCCCAAGATGTAAAGGGTAACAATGTCCTATTTCCAACATTTGAGCAGTCAAAAGGCGATAGGCCTGCACCATAACTAGTGTGTTTGAAGCCTTCATACTGATTACTAATTCGCGGAAATCATTTTTCTCGCAAATGCGAATAAATTCCATTGCAGACTCAACCATTCCAAGAGGAGTGTCTCCGTAACGGGACAAAATACGATCTGATAGCGAACCGTGGTTGGTGCCAATACGCATTGCAGTGCCTCTTTCTTTACATATTTTAACAAGAGGAGTAAATTTTTCTTCGATTCTGATTAGTTCAGCCTGATAACTTTCGTCAGTGTAAATATGTTCTTCAAATTTTTTCTTGTCCGCATAATTGCCAGGGTTTACCCTTACTTTTTCAACAATTTGTGCAGCAATTTCTGCCGCATTTGGAGTAAAATGGATGTCGGCTACAATAGGTACGTTGTATCCTTTTTTAAGTAATTCGTTGCGAATTTCCCTTAAGTTTTCTGCATCTTTTTTGCTAGGCGCGGTGAGTCTTACCAATTCACAACCAGCATCAATCATACGGGCTGACTGGTCTACTGATTTAGTAGTGTCCATTGTGTCTGTTGTGGTCATGGATTGCAGACGTATTGGATTTGTTCCTCCAAACCCAACTTTTCCAACTTTTACGTCAAGGGTAGACAGTCTTTGTCTTAAAAAAGGATTGTTACAATATGGTTTAAAATCAGAAGGCATAATTTCTTTAATCTTTGTACAACACAAATTTAAACTTATTCTTGCAAGGTTTATTTCTGTTTTATTAATTTAGTTTATATTGTGAGACCTGTTTGTTAAAAATGCGGAACTTTAATTATATCTCCCTATCTTTGTATCAATGGATACACAGTTAAACATGAGTCAGGTAAAATTTTCGAAGACCACCAACGAAGAATTTTACAAGGAACTAAGAAAAAAAGTAGTTGATTATTTCAAAACTACAGGCAAGTCAAGATACAGTAATTGGAACATGATTGCGAAAACAATCTTTATGTGCGCCCTTTATTTAACACCGTTAACCTTGTTGTTGACCGTTGTTGAATCTACCGGAATCGCAATTTTGATGTGGTCAATTATGGGATTTGGTATGGCTGGGATAGGCTTGTCCATTATGCACGATGCTAACCACGGAGCCTATTCAAAGAACGCAAGAGTAAATAAATACCTTGGTTACCTAATTTATTTAGTAGGAGGTCATGATGTAAATTGGAGAATACAACACAATGTTTTGCATCATACTTACACGAATATTAGTGGTTTGGATGAAGACATTAACCCGGGCGTCGTGATGAGGTTTAATCCGCATGAACCAAGGTTAAAAGGACATAAAGCACAGCATATCTACGCTTGGGCGCTATACGGTTTAATGACCCTTTCTTGGTTTTTGAAGAAGGACATTGATCAATTGATTAGCTACAACAAAAGAGATTTGCTTTCTACGCAGAACGTATCTTTTAGAAGAGCGATGTGGTCGATTGTTCTTACGAAACTTATTTACGCGGTATTAATTTTGGCTTTGCCATTGATTTACTCTTCACCGGTTTGGTATGTTACTATTTTAGGGTTTTTATTGATGCACTTCATTGCTGGTGTAATGTTGGGAATTATTTTCCAGCCGGCACACTGTGTGCCATCAAGTAATTATCCGGTTCCTGATGAATCTGGAAACATCGATGCAGATTGGGCTGTAAATCAGTTGTACAATACCGCTAATTTTGCTCCAGGAGCACGTTTGTTTTCATGGTATGTGGGAGGTTTGAATTATCAAGTAGAGCACCATTTGTTTCCAAACATTTGTCATGTGCACTACCGTAACCTTTCTGCAATCGTTAAAGAAACAGCCTCGGCTTACAATTTACCTTACAACTCTTTCAAAACGTTTGGTAACGCGTTAAAAGCCCATGGAAAAATGTTGTATGACTTAGGTCATTATGACGAAGCTCCAGGGTTGCATCACTGATGCATCTAGAAGAATTAAGAGATTATTGTCTTTCTAAGGATGAAACCACAGAAAGCTTACCTTTTGGTCCTGACACGCTAGTTTTTAAAGTTGCTAATAAAATGTTTGCTTTGACAGGACTGAAGAGTTTTGAGTCGGTGAACCTAAAATGCGATCCTGAAAGAGCCATTCAATTGCGTGAATCAAATTCTGATGTAGTACCAGGTTATCACATGAGTAAAGCTCATTGGAACACCGTTCGCGTTAACCAAACCCTTACCGATATTGAGGTTAAAGAATTAATAGACCATTCTTACGACCTAATTGTCAGTGGTCTTCCTATAAAAGACAGAGAACGATTTGAGAATAGATAAATACATTTGGTGTGTTAGGCTGGCAAAAACTCGATCGATTGCTTCTGAATTGGTCTCAAAGGGCAAGGTGCGGCTAAACAGCAAGGACATTAAACCTTCTAGAGAAGTTAAAGAAGGGGACATTATTGAAATAATAAATCATTCTGCAGTCTTTTCTTACCAAGTTATAGGTATTATCAACCGTAGAATAGGCGCCGCATTAGTTAAGGACTTCATCGTAGATAAAACGCCTAATGAAGAAATCGAAAAACTAAAAGAGTATAGAGCGGCTCAAAGCAACTATAGACATCACGGAACAGGAAAGCCTACCAAACGTGACCGTCGAGATATGGATGACTTTCTTGAAAATTGGGAATAAGTAAAAACGCCCGAATAAAGATCGGTTTTACTTAAAGAAAGGTTTTTTCTACTCATCTTCCTTTACTGCTGCATCGGTTACATTTTCATAATTGATCCAATTTCATTTTCAATGGCCGACATCGTTGTGTACATTTCCATTTCCCCTATTTTCACGTCGAATTTCCCCATAATTTTTTTGATTTTTTGTTTTATTAAAGACACAAAAACATTTATTATCTAATTTTTTATTGGTTGGTATGCCTCTATAAAACAAGAGTTGTTGCCGTTCTTTAAAAATTTATTTAATTGAATTGTAACTTTTATTAGATGATTCAGTCTTACATATGAAATCAAAAATTAAAAATCATGAAAAAAGTAATACTTATATCGGGCTTGTTTTTATCGCTGAGTGCATTGGCTCAAGAAGAAGTTAAACAAGAAGAAACCACTCAAGAGAAAACAAAACAAGAAGCACCAGTAAACAAAGAGGCTGTCATGGACACAACTAGGTTTTATGTAGGTAAAACAAAGGTTATTATTGTCTCATCTGAAGAAGGAGAAATCATTAAGAAAATTGAAGTTGTAACTAATGACAAGACCTCTCAAACTATAGCTCCAGCCATCGACACAATCGACGCCGCACCCAAAGGAAAAAAGAGAACAACAGAAGCGCATTGGAGCGGAATTGACTTTGGGTTCAATGTGAACACCACGGGAACTCCAGATTTTAAAAATCGTTTTCCAGAATACAAATACCTGCAAAACGATGCAGCTAAATCGTTTTATATTAACTTGAACTTATGGGAAAAACGATTTAACATAATCAATGAGTATGTTGGTTTGACTACTGGACTTGGGTTCAACTTTAGTCAAATGGCTTTTAAAAACAATTATGTTTTGGATGTTAACTCAGATACTTTAACCGCCCTTGTGTCGCCGGTTGAATTCAGTAAAAACAAATTGAAAGCAAGTTACGTTCAAATTCCGTTGTTGCTAGAGTTTAATACACATGCCGACAACAACAACGGTTTGTATTTTGCTACTGGTTTAATTGGCGGTGCGAGAATGACTTCTAAAATTAAGAGAGAAGGCGAAGAGCAAGGTCAAGAAATCTTTGAAAAAAGAAAGGGTGTTTTTGCCTTAAATTCATTCAAATTAGATGCAACGGCTAGAATAGGCCATGGTAATTGGGGGGCATTTTTAAACTACAGCCTTCTTCCTGTGTTTGACACGGATAAAACAGTAGCCGTTCATCCAATGTCGTTCGGTCTATCAAGATCCTTCTAGGGGCTTTAAAACAGGCTTATTTAGGCATTCATAGTTGATTATTCAACACAAATCCGCAGCAAGAGAGTTAAACAGCTTTCTTCTGCGGATTTTTTGTTCGTAAAAGGAGCCGGTTTTGAGCAGTCAGTATTGTGTCTAGAGGGAACAGGGTTCAGCGTAACCAGTATTAAGTTTAGAGTAGAGAGGTGGTTGGGTATAGAGAGTTGATAAAACCCCAATACTCTTCGCTCGAAACTCAAACTGTTTTCCTGCTCACTTCTGCGGATTTTTTGTTCGTAAAAGGAGCCAGCTTTGAGTCGTCATTATTGTTTCTAGAGGAACAGGGTTCAGCGTAACCATTATTAAGTATAGAGTAGAGAGGTGGTTGGGTATATAGAATTGATAAAGCCCCAATATTCTTCGCTCGAAACTCAAACTGTTTTCCTGCTCACTTCTGCCTTTTCCTCAGACTAAACAGAGTCCCAGTCAATTCTAGGAAAGCAAAACCAAAAGAGTGATGAACAGAGCCGACTGAAGAGAGTCAAGAGTAGTGAGGTTTGCTTACACTGAAGATTAATTGTGCCCTACGAACTGTTCCTCGCTCTGAAAAAAAGCCTCAAGACACCTCTCTTTATGCCCTCACCGATTTTAGCTCGCACTAAATAAAACACGGAGTGCTTTAAGCACAAAAAAAGGGATTGACAATTGTCAACCCCTTAATTATAAAGAATGTGTTATTCTTATTTTTTCACAACATTAACTTTAGTTGATTGACCATCAGCCAATGTAATGTTGAAAACATACATACCAGACTCTAAAGAGTTAGTGTTGATTGTAGTTTCACCATTTACTAATTCAACAGTTGTGTTGATTACGATTTTTCCAGTGATATCAGAAACAATTACGTTTGCTGAACCTTGAGCATTTAAACGAATAGATACTTTGTCTGTTGCAGGGTTAGGGAAAACGTTTGCATCTAAAGCAACATTTTCAGACACACCTACATTAATAGGGTCAACAAATTGTACTGCCAAACCAGCTGGCGAACCAAAAGTTGAGCTGTACCAAGAATCAGCGTAAATAGGACAAGCTGGTCTTTCGATCCAAGCAGTGTTACCTTCTAAATCAACTGCATTGTCGTATCCAAATCCAACTTCAGCAGGATTAAAAGTTTCGATACAAGCAAGGTATACTACGTTATCTGCAAGTGCATAACCATATCTCAAAGGAACGTCAACAACTTTCATGTGCTGTGAGTTACCTGTTAAGAAAATGCTAGTTCTTTTAACTTCAGTGATGCCAGGTAGGTTAAACTCTGCGTCACCATCGTTTGAAGGCTCCCATGTGTAAAGCGCTACCTGAACCTCAGCACCTGCTAAATCATAAAGAGCTGTATCTGTGTAAGGAATGTATTTAATTGATGACACAGCTGAATTAGATGCATTACTAGCATTGAATGATACACATTCGTTTAATGAAGTTTGACCACCTGTAATAAGGTTTCCACCCGTTGCAATTGGCTCGTTAGATGCAGTTAATCTAGCCCCACTAATAGAACTAGAAGAAACTGTGAAAGGATATTCTATTACATTGTCAGAAACATCGCCATCAGTATTGTTTGCCATTGTAATCGCATACGTCAAAGTATAGTCTCCAATTATTGAATAGACGTAAGCTGGAAAAGCTTGCGGATCAACTTCACTAATTGACAAAGTGTCATTAGCAGCCATCGCAAGTGGACCGATCTCTTCAGAATAAACATCAATAGCACCATTGTTAATGGTAACGTTTACATAAACTGAATCTTGATCACCTGAACCGTAGTTATAGAACTGAATACGTGGCGTAATTGAATCTGAGAATAAAGCTGTTAAACCCGCTTTTGGAGTATAAGTGACACCTTTATTTGTCACGATATCATTAGTATTTGACCCTGCCTTGTTTCCTAAGAAAGCGACAACTGGACCGTCTGCCATTGCATCCTTGATAGTAGCTCCTTGAGACCCCCAAATCATAACAACTGGAATAGTTACACCAGCACCATCTGCTCCTGCACCCATACCAACTGCTTCTTCATCGCGATTAATGATAATTACACCAACTGCTCCTGCATCTTCAGCGTTCTTTGCTTTAGTTCCGAATTCACAAACATTACGATATAAAATTGCGATTTTTCCTACAATTTCAGATGGGTTAATTAAAGCATTACAACCTTCTTGAGAAATAGGGTTACCTTGAGGGTTAGTCCCTGGTGAACCATCCTCAACAAAAGCTAAAGTGTCTTGCACCAAAGTACCTGGGATATTGAAGTCTGGAGATCCCCAACCCGGAGGTGGCGCCCATTCAAAATCCATGTTACCCGCAATACCTGCTGGAGAAACAACACGTGCTACAATTTGTGCGTTAGATTGAAAAGTAAACGCTGCGATAGCGATTACTGAGAGTAAAATTCTTTTCATAGTTATTTTATTTTTGACTAAGTTAGTGAATTCTAAAGTTTCCACAAAAAAATTTAACTTTTTTTTATTGATCGGTTGGAGCCCTAAAGCGGTTTTTCTTAAAAAGTGGAATCTATGTGTATTAGGAATAATACTTCACCAGATTGATTTTCAGCAAAGAAGTGAACTTATATCTTCTTAAGCTTCTGATTAACATAACTACCTTGGATTTCTATAAAGTAGATTCCGTTATTTAGTGACTTGATGACAACGAACTCCTTTACAACTTCATTCATCATTTCCTGACCATTTAGGTCGTATGTCCTAATAAGCAGGAATTCTTAGCCCTGTTTATATAAAGCCCGTTAGAGAATAGGTTGGGGTAAATTTGATAACTAAGTTTTTCTATCTCATTAAGCACAACAGCATCTTGGTAAATCAAATTTAGGTTGGACAATAAGTATCTGACCTAAAAACAACAAAAAGACAATAGATGTATATCCGAAGGTATTTTCAGGATATTTGAAGTTTTGTTCATCAAAAAAGTCCAATAAGAAGATTCTTACTGGACTTAAAATGATCTTTTTTATGTGAAAAGCCTGATTTAAGAAACCATACCTTTTAAATATTCTCTGTTCATGCGAGCGATGTTTTCCAAAGAAATTTCTTTAGGACATACAACTTCGCAAGCACCTGTGTTTGTACAGTTACCGAAGCCTTCTTCGTCCATCGTTTTTACCATGTTCAAGACTCTTTCTTTCGCTTCAACTTTTCCTTGTGGCAATAAAGACAATTGAGAAACTTTAGCAGAAACAAACAACATAGCCGATGCATTCACACATGAAGCTACACAAGCTCCGCATCCAATACAAGTAGCCGCTTCAAATGCCTTGTCTGCATCTTCCTTCGGGATTGGTGTTGCATTTGCGTCAACTGTATTTCCTGAAGTGTTTACACTTACGAATCCACCAGAAGCCATTATGCGGTCAAAAGCCGA
>JBLIKY010000027.1:0-16911 GCA_047637535.1 Lentimonas sp. | reverse complement strand
TTGAAAGAACGACAGTTGATGCTAAAAGGGGTTTAAAACATCACTATGTAAAGCAAGCTATCAATGGTCTTACATTGTTTAATAGTTCTGCAGTTTTCGTTGAAAAAAGCGAAAAATTCATTCTTTCTGGAAATAGATTCATTACTGACAATGGCAGTGTAGTTGACGTTTCTGCTAAAAAATCTCCTCAAGTTATTTTCAACTTAGTTTGGGAAAACTTGGAGCAAGAGTTTTCTACTGTAGAAGTTGAGGTTACTCAAATTGATGCTAAAAAATTCGTTTTGCATCAAGACGAGTATTCTCTAACAGATATTCCTGTTGAATTAGGGTACTTTTTCGACGGTACAACTTACCGTTTGGTATATGATATGAGCATTGAAATGAAAGACAGTAAGAACTGGTGGAATATTTCTGCGGACGCTTCGTCGGGTGAAGTTTTAGCTCAATACAACTGGGTTGTTTCTTGTACCTTCGACAACTGTTCAACTGAAAAGCACTTTAACCATACTTCTTTAGAGAAAAATGACATTTCTCATTCTTGGATGATGGCGCCAGCTCCACCTCCAGGTGACGACGTTTATAGAGCAGTAATTTTGCCTAACGAAAGCCCTATTCACGGAGTTTCTAATTCTCAATTGGTTACTGGACCTTACAACCCTAATGCGTCTCCTTTTGGATGGCACGATACAAATGGAGCTGCCGGTTCTGAATACACGATCACTCGTGGTAACAACGTACATGCCTCTGAAGATAGAGCTGCGAATAACGTCCCGGGTTACTCTCCAGACGGAGGGGTTTCATTGATTTTTGACTTTCCTTTAGTTGGTAATGAAGACGCAACGACCTATCAAGACGCAGCAATAACCAATTTGTTCTACATGAACAACATGATGCATGATATTTTTTACGGATACGGTTTTGATGAGCAAAATGGAAACTTTCAATCAAACAATTACGGAAAAGGAGGTAATGCAAATGACTACGTTCAGGCAGACGCACAAGACGGTAGTGGAACAAACAACGCAAATTTTGGAACTCCTCCAGATGGACAAAAACCTAGAATGCAAATGTTTGTTTATATTGGAAGTGGTTTGTCTCGTATGATAACCGTTACTGACCCTTCAGAAATAGAGGGAGTGTATAGTACTGGAAAAAGCAATTTCGGGCCAATAATACCTCAAGATTCAGTATTGAGTGGAGAAGTCGTATACGCTCTTGACAGTGCCGGAAATGATCCAATTGACGGGTGTGAGGTAATTATCAACCCTGCCCAAGTAAATGGCAAGATTGCCTTTATAAGAGTAAGTAATTCTTGTTCATTCTCCGATAAAGTTGAGCAATGTCAAAACGCTGGAGCAATTGCAGTAATTATCATGAACAATGCACTTGGTGACCCTACTAATTTCTCAAGCACACCAACCAACCCAATTACAATTCCTTCTTTAATGGTGTCTAGATCTTTAGGAATAGAAATTATTAACAAACTTAATGCTAATGTTTTGGTTACAGCAGACTTATTCGATAGAGGCTGGGACGGCAATACGGATAGTGATTTAGACAATGGTATTATTGGTCATGAGTACGGACACGGTATCTCAAATCGTTTAACAGGCGGGCCGAATGCTGCAAGTTGTTTGCAAAATCTCGAACAAATGGGTGAAGGATGGTCGGACTACTTAAGCACGGTGGTAACAATGAAAGAAGACGATTCAGGTGAAGACCATCGTGGACATGCTGTTTTTGTAAATAATCAACCTATAAACGGATCAGGTAACCGTCCAACACCGTATAGCACTAATTTTGGAGTAAATGGATCAACTTATGCTACGACAAACAACCAGAACATTACTCAGCCTCACGGTATCGGATATGTTTGGGCAACCATGCTTTGGGATTTAACTTGGAGATTGATTGACACTTATGGTTTTGATGCTGACATGACCTCAGGAACTGGAGGAAATAACATAGCTTTGGAGTTGGTTGTTGAGGGAATGAGGCTTCAGCCATGCAGTCCTGGCTTTGTGAATGGTCGTGATGCGATTATTTTAGCCGATGAATTAATTAACAACGGTGCAAATGAATGTTTAATCTGGGAAGCATTTGCTCGTCGTGGATTAGGTTTCGAAGCAAGACAAGGAAGTACCAACAATAGATTTGACCAAGTGGAAGACTTCGGTGTTCCTCAAAAATGCTGGACAGGTTTAAACCAAAACATGAAAGAAGAAAATCAGCTTCTGGTTTTCCCTAATCCTGCTTTTGATCAATTGAGTGTTGCAACTTCTTCAGACAATATGATTCTTAATATAAGAGTTTTGGATCTTAACGGAAGACAAATTGGATACTACAATGACGTAAACAAAACAGACTTTAATTTTGATGTTAGTGCTTTCGATTCAGGTGTATACCTGGTTGAAGTACAAACGGAAAAAGCGACTCTTACAAAAAGAGTAGTAAAAAATTAAGCCGTAACAAAACGTATTTAAAGAGGTCGCCGATGGGGGCCTCTTTTTTGTTTTACTAAAACAGTTTCTAACGCGATAAAAACCACTATTTTTATTTCATGGCTAAACAGAAATCAGCTTTTTTTTGTCAGAATTGTGGACACGAAGCACCAAAATGGCTTGGTAAGTGCCCAAGTTGCAATGAATGGAACACTTTTGTCGAAGAAAGAATCGAAAAATCTGCTCCTCAGCTCGTTGCGTTTTCAACTTCTGAAAGCAAGGCAACTCCGAGAGAAATACAAACTATTGAGCGCAAAGAAAGTTCACGTAGAGTATTAAAAGACAACGAACTCAACCGTGTTTTGGGAGGTGGGGTCGTTGAAGGTTCTTTGGTTTTGTTTGGGGGCGAACCAGGCATAGGAAAGTCAACTTTAATGCTGCAATTGGCCATTAAAAATACAGGGCTAAAAGTTCTTTATGTCTCGGGTGAAGAAAGCGAACAACAAGTAAAAATGCGAGCCGAAAGGGTCGGTATTGAAAACGAAAGTTGTTTTATTCTTACTGAAACCTTACTTCAAAACATATTCAAGCAAGCGGAATCCATTCAACCGGAATTATTGATCATCGATTCCATTCAGACTTTATACTCTTCAGACCTTGACAGTTCGCCAGGTAGCGTTTCCCAAGTTAAAGAATGCACGGCACAACTTCTTCGCTATGCTAAAACGACAGGCGTTCCTGTTTTCTTGATTGGGCACATTACCAAAGAAGGTTCACTTGCTGGGCCAAAAGTGTTAGAGCACATGGTTGATTGTGTGTTACAGTTTGAGGGAGACCGCAATCACGTTTATCGTCTTTTAAGAACCATCAAAAACAGATTTGGTTCGACCAACGAGCTAGGCATATACGAAATGCTCGGAGGAGGACTGCGCGAAGTACTTGACCCTTCTGATATATTGATCACCAACAACGACGGCAAACTAAGTGGAATTGCACTAGCCGCTACCATGGAAGGCATGCGCCCCATGTTGGTTGAGGTACAAGCTTTGGTTAGTACCGCTGCTTATGGCACTCCTCAAAGAACCTCCACAGGATTTGATGTGAAAAGGCTCAATATGCTTTTGGCTGTAATGGAAAAACGTTGTGGATTTAAGCTTGCGGCAAAAGATGTATTCTTAAACATTACTGGAGGGATAAAAATAGACGACCCAGCCATTGATCTGGCTGTTGTAGGTGCGGTATTGTCTTCTAACACAGATTTGGCGCTAGACAACAAAACCGTATTGGCTGCTGAGGTTGGACTTTCAGGAGAATTAAGGCCTGTAAGCCGTATAGAGCAAAGAATTTCAGAAGCTCAAAAATTGGGGTTTGAAAGAATCATTATTTCAAAATACACCAAGGGAATTAAAGCCAATGAATTTGACATTGCTATTGTATTGTGCGGCAAAATGGAAGAGGTGGTTAAAGAATTATTTAGCTAAATAAACAACCCAACCTGTCAGCGCTAATAGTCCTTCAAAAAGAAAAGAAACTATAAATTCGTTGTTTTTCTTTCTTTTTGACACAAAATATACACCAAAGTGGATACCAAGAACAACTAAGGACCAAAATGTTGGGGTATTTAGATAGAGCAAAAGTCCGAGTAAGGACAAAACCGAAAGGCAAGAGGACAAATAAAAGCTATTTTTTACTCCGATAATCATGGGTATGGTTTGTGTCTCAGGCTTGTCTATGTGTACATCGCGAATATCAAACATCAACGTAATGCCCAACACATAAAGGAATAGAAGCCCGAAGAAAGGAAGAAAATTCAGTAAGTCATCTAGGTTTACTATTTGGGGATATGGGATTATGGATGTCATCAAACAATAAACTGAAGCCACCAAAAACAGTTTAAGATAGGGTGTTTCTCTAAGATTTTTCTTGCCAATTCTTACCACATAAAACACGCAAATCAACCCGCCTATAATCAAAAACAAAGTCAAAGGGGAAAAATCGAAAAGAGACGGAATGATTAGGTAAAGGAACACACAGCCGCTTAAAACAATTTGAATTAGATAAATCATGCGGTGGTTTACCATCCAAACTTCCTTGTGTTGCTTGGTGATGTCGTGAAGAACAAAGAACTTGTACCATCTTTGCAAACAATAAACACACAGTGTCCCTGAAAAAACTAGCCAAAAAGGAACTTCTACCTCAAATAAAGTCGCGGAAACAAAGGATAAACTTGCAGCGCAAAAGCTCACCCACAAGTTGCTGTAAACGATATGTTGAATCAGCTTAATAAGGCCTGAATTTTGGCAAAAACATCATCTACTTCGATCTCAACTAAGCAGGTGCAGCTTTCTTTGTCCTTACAGGAGCATCCTGGCTTTGAGGTAATCACTTCACTGTTTTTTCCCATCGGGCGCCATCGACCAGGGTGCATCGGTCTTCTCGGGGTATAAAGCCCGATTGCAGGTGTATTTAAACCAGCAGCTATGTGTAGGGGCCCAGTCGAACAAGCGACTAAAACATCTGCTTCTTCAATAAAACCTATTAATTCTTCTAATGAAAACAGGCCCGTTGTGTCTAAAACCTGCGAATTGAATTGAATTTCTTTCCTTATCTCTTCACCTTCACCGTGCGTTCCTGTAAAACACACCTCCCATCCGTTTTCCTCGCATTTGTGCGCCAACTCCCTGTACTTTGATATTGGCCACTCAATAGCGCTTCCTTGCGACTTAGAATGCAAGAGCACTCGTTTTGTTTTCTTGGCCTTAAACTTTGACAAATATTCTGTTTTTGGCGCTTTGAAGGAAAGTAATTCTTGCGTCTCCTCCCAAGTCGGATCGGTTTTAACCCCCAAAGGTTTCAGCAGGCAAAAGTTAAGTTGAGCTTCGTGAAGATCTGAGTTCTTCCTCGAAAAGTTTACTCTATGGTTGCAAGAAAGCAAATGATAAGTACGATGACTTGTACCAATTCTGTGCGGTATACCCGCCAATTTAGCCAATTTCGCTAGCTCAGGCCTCGGAAAAACATGTACAATTACATCGGCATCCATGTCCTCAAAAAAGGCCAACTTAGTTTGCAGCCCACAGTCTTTTACGGAAGACCAATCGTAAATGTGATCGACATCTTCGCATTGCTCGACAATCGGCACGGTATAAGCCGCAGCTAAGAACAAGATTTTGGCTTGAGGGAATTCCTTTTTGAGCGCAGAACACAAAGGTAGAGTCAATATTACATCTCCAATACTGTCTGTTCGACTTATTAGTATTCGTTTTGGGTCAATTATTTTACTCATTGCTTTTGTTTAATCGTCTCAACTCACTGTACTTAAAATAATTGGATGCTGCACTTATTCGCGCAATATGAAATCCCATTTTTCCATCTAAAAAACCAGATTTTATCAGGTACATGCTTACAAATCTCATTGCTGCACTCAAAAGAGGTTTAAGAAAACTCGCTTTCTTGCCCTGCGCATGCATTTTTTGTGCCGTTAATGAAGAATATTTATCGGCTCTTTGTCGATGGTCTTCAAAGGAAGTGTATGAATAATGTTCAAGATGACCCGGTAAATCGACAGGTTTAATCTCAGCTGAAAAAGATAGCGTTTCGTGTACAAATTCTCCCTCCCATTTGGCTTCGTCTTTAGGGAATATTCTTTCTTTCCAATCGGGAAACCAACCGGAGTGATTGATCCAAGAACCTAAATAATTTGTACGTCTATTTGTTCGATAAATTCCTTTAAACCCAGTTTCCTTTTCTTTAAGAATGGCTTTTTTTAGTTCTTCATTAATCACCTCATCCGCATCAACAGAAAACACATATTTATGACTTGCTAATTGGTTTAAATGGTTTTTTGAAGCTGCATATCCATCCCATTTTCTTAGATGAAAAACAACACCTTTTGATTTGCAAATCTCCTCGGTACGGTCTGTTGAGAAAGAATCCAAGACAATGATTTCATCTGCAACTTGTTCTAGCGCTGTAATGCATCTTTCAATATTATGTTCTTCATTGAAGGTTATAATTACCGCTGAGAGTTGACTAGACATAATTACAAGATCTCTATGCTTTTCAATATGGCTTGAACTTCGCGCAATGGTTGGGTCCAACTAGCTGTACTCGGTGCGTCTACATAACCGCTGACACAGATTAATTTCTTCGTTTTTGGGTTGATGAAATGAAAGGCCCAAAATGCTCCACCGGGGCCAAATTGTTTTTTACCTAAGAATTTGAACATTCCTCGCATTTCAATTCCCGATAATTTTTCAGAGGCGTTTTTTCCTTTGTTCATTTCGGGATATACCATTTTGACGTATTGTGTTCCCATATACATTCCTTCAATGGTGCTGTACGGGACGTTGTACTTTAACATGGTGTCGCGGGCGCTTAGTAGACTCGATAATTCAAGTTGGCTGGTGTCTTTGTAATCGTATTGGTAGATCATAAGACCCGAGAATATTGTTCCCATGTCTTCTTTTCCAGAGCCAACGAACGAAATAGGCCTCGCCGCGGTTGGAAACTCTACTCTATAAAAGTTTTTTCTGGATGTCACTACTTTAGCCCCGTCAGGTAGGGCGACTTTAATTCCAAAGCTACTTTTTAGACGTTTATCAATGGCGATATTGGGTTGAAAAGAATAGTATTTTAAGATTCTTTCCCATTCAATTCTGTCAAATTCTTCGTGTACCGTTGGTAGACCTTGCTGACAGGTTTCAACCAATTGATTGTAAGAATTTGCAGTGACCTCAACAACGAGTTGGTCTGTAGCCCAAACACCCATTCTCTTAGTAATCTCACCTCTTTCCCCTTTAAAATCTTGGTCAACATTTAAGAAAAGGGCATTTCTATATCGTTTAACGCCTTGTGTAAAATGCTTGGGTGTTTTGTGAATCAGCTCAAACGTGGCTACGTCCGGGAAGTAAGGCATTATGAATTGAGTCAAATTGCTGTCTAGACAAGCTTTTAACTCTCCCTCCCACAAGTCTTTGTCGCAAACTACGAGTATTTCACCAATCCTACCTGTTACAGCCGTGCCTGTTGATGCATAACGTTTTGATTTGAAATCACAGCTAGAAAAGCTGATTAAAATTGCCAATAAAAACGCTGCTTTTTTCATGTTGATCTATTTAACTTTGATTCGCTGACCAATGCTAAGTCTAGAAATATTGATCCCCGGGTTCATTCTTTTCAATTGGGTTTGCGTCATTCCGTATCGACTTGCGATAACCCCAAAAGTGTCTCCTTTTCTTACCGAATAATATTTCGCTTGAGCCGATTCTGTTTTGGTCGGTTGAATTGTTACTCCTTTATCTCCCGCGATGCGCAATTTTTGACCTACATAGATTGCGGTTCCGCGTATGCGGTTCCACAATTGAATGTCTTTTACAGTCACGTTGTACCTGTTTGCAATCAATGCCAAGTTCTCTCCCCGTCTAACGGTATGATTAAAGAAGCCCTTTGCATCCATTACTATAGTCTGATCATCTTCGTCTTCTTCGTCGTCATCTCCCGTTGCGAAATCGTTTTCAACTTCTTGTGTTTCATATAATCCCTCTTCGTTTGACACCAAAAATCCTATTTTTTCCAAAGGCCCAGTGATACATTGCGGTGGAGTCGTTCGTGGAATATAAGTCGTTTTATAAATCGGGTTTAATGCTTTGATTTCTTCTATATCCCAGTCTGCTATTTGACTTAAAACGTTCATGTCAACACCACTTTTCAAGCACAATGTGTCTAAACTTGACTCGTGCATTTTAGCCGGGGCAGGAATAATATTGTGTTCAGCATGATAGGTCAATAAATACGCTGCCGCAACAAAGTTTGGGACATATCCTTGCGTTTCACGAGGTAAAAAAGGTCTTACTTCCCAATAATCCACCTTACCACCTGATCTTCTAATAGCCTTGTTTACGTTACCCGGTCCTGCATTATAAGCCGCTAGTGCCAAGTTCCAGTCGTTGTAAATCTCATGTAATTTCTTTAAATATCGACAAGCTGCATCCGTTGCTAACACAGGATCCATACGTTCGTCCATGTAAGAATTTTCATCTAAGTCGTAATATTTACCGGTACGATACATAAATTGCCACAAGCCCAAAGCTCCCGCTCTCGACTTAACTTGTGGTCGCAAACCGCTTTCGATTACCGCCAAGTATTTCAACTCCATCGGCATGTTGTATTTGGAAAGTGTTGCCTCAAACATGTCAAAATACAATTCGCTTCTTCCCATTACTACACGAACAAAATTTCTACGATTTTGCGCAAAGAATTTAACCGTACTTAAGGTGTGCACGTTGCATTGAAAGTCGAATGGGGACATATCATTCATCTTTTCCAAACGCTCGCAATACACCGCATCTGAAAAAGTTGGGACTTGATTCGCTTCGTAGTTCAAGGCATTGATTACTGAATCGTAATTGTTGTTTTGAGCTTGTTCAGCATAAAACAATTTTAAACTTTGTTCCACCGTCTCAACAAACGGACTTCTAATTAAAGAATCCGATTGTGACCAACTCGTGAAAGTCAAAGAAAACAATGCTATTATCAGGGTTATTCTCATTTCTTTTTTGTCAATTCAATTAGTTCACTGCAAAAATCGAACATTTTTTTCTCTTCGAAATGATTTGCCATGATTTGAATTCCAACCGGGAGTTCGTTGTCAAGCTTAGCAATAGGTAGAGAGATTGCAGGGTTGCCCGTTAAGTTGGCATGTACCGTAAAAATATCTTGTAAATACATTTGTATCGGGTCCGTCACTCCGTTGATAGGAAATGCAGAAGAAGGTGTCGTCGGTGTGATAATAAAATCTACCTCTTTAAGAATTTCATCTGTTTTCTTTTTAAGAACGGCTCTTACTTTTTGACCTTGGGTATAGTAAGCATCGTAATATCCGTGAGAAAGCACAAAAGTACCTGCCATGATTCTACGTTTTACTTCTTCTCCAAAACCTTCTGATCGAGATTTTTTGTAGGTGTCTTCAACTCCTTGGGCTTCTGTACTTCTATAACCGTAATGCACTCCGTCGAAACGAGAAAGGTTTGAAGAAGCTTCAGCGGTAGACAAGACATAGTACGTTGGCACCATGCAGTCTAAATAGGGGAAGTCGTATTCTATTATTTCGTGTCCAGCAGCCTTAAGTTGGGTGCAAAGCGTTTCGATTTGAGCCTTTACCTGAGGATCAAGTCCTTTGTTTGACATGCACTCTTTAAGAATTCCAATTTTCTTCTTTCCTGTTGAAGAAATGGAAGAATAGGCATCTACAGCTCTTGAAGAAACCGTGCTGTCGTATTCATCTTTACCTGCCATAACCTCAAGAAGCAAGGCTGCGTCTTCTAAGTTATTAGTGAAGGGTCCGATTTGATCGAAAGAAGAAGCATAGGCGATAAGTCCGTATCTTGAAATCCTTCCGTAAGTCGGCTTTAAACCGTAAGTTCCTGTGAAAGAGGCGGGTTGTCTGATCGAACCACCGGTATCGCTCCCCAAAGCAACGGTGCACAAGCCGGCAGCGACTGCAGCGGCCGAACCGCCAGAAGAACCACCAGGAACTAGTGTTTTATTGACTGGGTTTTTAACCGGACCATAAGCCGAGTTTTCGTTAGACGAACCCATGGCAAATTCATCGCAATTTAGTCGTCCAATGATTACCGCGTCTTCGGCTAATAATCGTTCTACAACGGTTGCAGAATATAGCGAGGTAAAACCTTCTAAAATTTTTGAAGAAGCCGAAACTTTGTGGTCTTGATAGCAAATATTATCCTTGAGGCCAATCACCATACCTGCCAAACGACCTGCTTTACCAGAGGCAATCTTCTTGTCTACCGCCTGGGCTTGGGCACGAGCAGTTCCCTCGAAAACCTCCAAGAAAGCGTTTAAGTCTTGGTTGGCGTCGATTTGCTTTAGGTAAGTGTCGAGAATGTTCTCAACAGACTCACCCTCAGCCATAGCCTTTTTGACCTCGTTATAGGTTTTTAACATGCCTTATAGGGTCGTTTTATTTTGCGTCTTTGTCCTGAATCTCTTTCTCGTCAGTCGAAGTCTCATCGGACTTTGAGGCGTCTTTAAATTCTTTCATTCCTTTTCCAAGGCCTTTCATTAATTCTGGTATTTTCTTACCACCAAACAACAAAAGTACAACTACTAAAATGGCAACTACTTGCCAAACACCGAATGCTCCTAAAATCATCTTGTATAATTTATTTGTACAAAGGTATCAAAAATTACATTGTGTTGAGCGGGTAAAATCAGGATTTTAGTGGTTGATTCTGGACGGTTTTTAAATGAAAAACAGGTTAAACACGTTGCCTAGTTTTCTTCATTAAATTGACTTAAGCAAAACCCCCATCCTTTTCAGTATGAAGTCTTAGATTCTTCGAGTCAAGTGAATTAATTTCAACCGTTACCGTGTTCGCAACCTTCGTTCCTCGATCAATGTGTGAAAGCAATAATTGGGTTTTATCACCTTTCTTTAGCTCCCATTCCCCAATACCACTGAAATACATATATTCACTCTCTGGGAAAAACCCAACAAATAACTCTTGATTTTCATCTACCGCATGGGGTTCAGAATAAATGTACTCGAATGGTCCATTTCGTGAAAAACTTAGATAAACTCACTTACTCTTGATCGATAGTTGTTAATAATGTCTCATTCGGTATTGTAAAAGTTAACTTGTCCATGCCATGGCTTAGACAACATGGCCTTGATCCTTCGCAAGCAAAAATTGATTTTGTTATAGTGTGAACATGTCTTACGAATGTATATTCGACAGGGTTGACTGGATATTTGAAATTCATACGCACAAAAAAACCTCATCCGTCGGCTGACGGATGAGGTTATATCTTTTAAAAGTCAGTTGTAAATTACAACTTTCTTGCTACTTCTACTTCTTCAAAAGCTTCGATGATATCGCCTTCAATGATGTCGTTAAACTTATCGACGTTCAATCCGCATTCGTAATTGTTTTTCACTTCTTTTACGTCGTCTTTGAAACGTTTCAATGAGCCTAATAAACCTGAATGTATAACGATTCCATCACGTATAACTCTGATTTTAGAGTTACGTTTGATGATTCCTTCTGTAACATAACATCCGGCAATTGTACCGACTTTAGATATGTTGAAGGCTTCTCTAACTTCAGCTGAACCAAGGATTTTCTCTTCAATTTCTGGAGAAAGCATTCCTTCCATCGCTGCTTTGATTTCTTCAATCGCTTTGTAGATAACTGAGTAAAGTCGGATATCAATTTCTTCCGTTTCAGCCAATTTACGAGCTCCAACAGTCGGTCTAACTTGGAAACCAATGATGATCGCATCAGATGCTGACGCCAAGTTGACATCGGCCTCAGAAATTGCTCCAACTCCTTTGTGTACTACTTTGATGGCTATTTGTTCGGTTGACAAATTCAATAATGAATCTGACAGTGCTTCGATCGAACCATCAACATCACCTTTAACAATCAAGTTTAATTCTTGGAAATCACCAATAGCCAAACGACGACCGATTTCATCCAATGTGATGTGTTTCGTTGTACGTAAACCTTGTTCTCTATAAAGTTGTTCTCTTTTCGTTGCAATAGTACGCGCTTCTCTTTCATCGTTTAGAACGTTGAACTTATCTCCAGCACTAGGTGCGCCGTTGATACCGAGAATAGATACAGGTTGAGAAGGCAAAGCTACTTTTAAGCTCTGTCCGTGCTCATCATGCATCGCTCTAACACGACCGTAATTACGACCTACTAATACAATATCTCCTACTTTTAAAGTACCTGCCTCAACGAGCATGTTAGTAACATAACCTTTTCCTTTATCCAAAGAAGATTCAATTACAGTACCCAATGCATTTTTGTCTGGGTTTGCTCTTAGTTCAAGCAAATCAGCTTCAAGCAATACTTTTTCAAGTAATTCGTCAATGTTGGTTCCCATTTTTGCCGAGATCTCTTGGCATTGGAACGTACCACCCCAGTCTTCGACAAGGATGTTCATATTTGACAATTGTTCACGTATTCTATCAGGACTTGCTCCTGGTTTATCGATCTTATTGATAGCAAATACCATAGGAACGTTCGCTGCTTGTGCATGCGATATCGCCTCTTTGGATTGCGGCATCAAGTCATCATCCGCTGCTAAAATAATGATGGCAACGTCAGTAATTTGAGCACCACGTGCACGCATTGCCGTAAAGGCTTCGTGACCTGGTGTATCTAAGAAAGTTAATCTTCTTTCATTTTTCAATTCAACTGAATAGGCACCAATATGCTGCGTAATCCCTCCGGCCTCACCGTCGATTACGTTTGCATTACGAATTCTATCCAAAAGAGAAGTTTTACCGTGATCGACGTGACCCATCACCGTGATGATTGGTGGTCGTGTAACCAAGTCTTCTTCTTTGTCTTCAATAACTTGAATTGCATCTTGTACTTCTGCGCTTACAAATTCGATTTCAAAACCAAATTCTTCTGCTACAATTTGTATTGTTTCCGCATCCAAACGTTGGTTGATGGAAGCAAAAATACCTAGAGACATACAAGCTCCAATTACTTGGGTTGATTGAACATCCATCATGGTTGCAAGTTCAGAAACAGAAACGAATTCTGTTAATTTCAGAACTTTTTCTTCCATTTCTTGGTGCATAGCTTCCGCTTCACGTTCTTGCGCGTTACGGTCACGTTTTGCACGTCTGATTTTAGACGCTTTTGACTTACCTCCTTTGCTAGACAAACGAGCAAGCGTATCCTTAATTTCTTTTTGGATATCTTTTTCGGTAATCTCAGGTTTAGGGCCTTTGTTTATACGAGTATCTACTCGTCTATTACCAGGACCTCCTGGACCACCTCTATTCGGTGTGTTATTACCCGTATTTGGTCCCGCTTTGGCGGGATCAATTTTCTTAATTCTTTTTCTTTTCTTTCTATCCGCGTGGTCACCTGGTTTGCCAGATGAACGTGGTTTCTCAACAGGAAGAATGATTTTACCTAGTACCGTTGGGCCCGTAAGCTTTTTAGATTCAGCTCTAAAGGTTTCAATCGCCTTAGGAGCTTCTTTCCCTGGCGCTTCAGCAGGCTTTTCTTCGGGTGCAGCCGGTTTAGTTGCCACTGGAGGTCGAGGTGAAGCTGGAGCTGGAGCTGGTGTTGATTTTGATTTATCTGATCTTTCCTTCTTTTTCTCTTCTGCAGATTTCTTGTCAGGGCGAGTTTTGGTATTCAGCTTGTCCAAATCTATTTTACCAATAACCTTAACATCTCCAGAATTTGCTTCTTCAATTGATGGGTTGGTAGCTGGTTTTTCTTCCTCTTTTTTCTCAGCTATTGGTTCTTCCTTTTTGGCCTCAACTGGCTTTGGAGTCTCAATGACTGGTTCGGGAGTTGTTGCTGGCGCTGGCTTTTCGACTACAATAGGATCTGGCGGAGCAACAGGAGTTGGAGCCGGAGCCGGAGTAGGTTCTGGAGTCTCCTCCTCTATTGGAGCTTCTTCCTCACGTTGATCACGTAGAGAAATAGTTTCGCGTTTTTCACGCGCCGGAGCTGCTTGTTTTGTCTTTTCTTTCAAAGATTGGTCCGCCGCGTACTCAGTCATCAAGAAGTCGTATTGCTCTGATGTCAATTTAGTGTTAGGATTTGGGTCAATAGGACTTCCTTTTGATTCCAAAAACTCCACCAGTGTTGAGAGTCCCACGTTGAATGAGGCTGATGCTTTTCCTAATCTTGTTGGTTTTACCGCCATATATATGCGTACTTATTTTTTTAATTTGTGTTGCTCTTCGGTTTGTGTTTGACTAAAATAACGTTTGTTATTGAATTATTCGAACTCAGCTTTGAGAATTCTGAATACTTCTTCCACCGTTTCTTGCTCTAAATCGGTTCGTTTTACTAAGTCTTCAACACCAATTTCAATAACAGATTTCGCTGTATCGCAACCGATTGCTTTTAATTCGTCGATTATCCAATTGTCGATTTCATCAACAAATTCTTCCAAATCAACATCTTCAATATCAACTTCTCCGTCTCTGTATACGTCTAATTCGTATCCACAAAGCTTTCCTGCTAATTTAATATTATGCCCTCCACGTCCAATAGCCAAAGAAACTTGGTCTGGCTTTAAGAATACTTTCGCTCTACCTCCTTCTTCCGAAATCTCGATAGAAGTGATTTTAGCAGGTGAAAGTGCTCTTTGAATTAACAATTGAGGGTTTGACGTATAGTTTATCACATCGATGTTTTCGTTTCTCAATTCACGAACGATACCGTGAATACGAGAACCTTTCATGCCGACACATGCTCCAACAGGATCAACTCTGTCATCGTAAGATTCAACAGCAACTTTGGCTCTTTCTCCTGGTTCGCGTACAATTTTCTTAATTGTAATCAAACCATCGAATACCTCAGGAACTTCTAATTCAAACAAACGCTCCAAAAATTCTGGTGCAGTACGGGATAAGATAATTACAGGAGAAGAGTTTCTCATGTCAACCTTAGCAACAACCGCACGAATAGATTCTCCTTTTTTGAAGTAATCCGAAGGAATTTGTTCTGATTTTGGCAACAACAACTCGTTTCCTTCGTCGTCGAGTACCATAATTTCTTTTTTCCAAACTTGGTATACTTCTCCGGTGATGATTTCTCCGATTCTTTCCTTGTATACTTTGTAAAGGTTGTCTTTCTCCAACTCCATGATACGAGATATCAAGTTTTGGCGAAGAGACAATACGTTTCTTCTTCCGAAATCACCGAATTTAAATTCTTCTGTTACCTCTTCACCGATTTCGAAATCCGGTTCGATTTTAATAGCATCAGAATATGCGATTTCAGTATTTTGATCTTCGACCTCACCGTCATCAACGATTTCTTTGTTGATGAAAATTTGAACGTCACCTTTTTCTATGTTTACAACGATATCGATGTGTTCGTCAGTGTTGAATTTCTTTTTTAACATGGAACGGAACACGTCTTCCAAAACGCGTTGCATGGTTTGCTTGTCTATATTTTTTAATTCTTTGAACTCTGAGAACGAGTCAACTAATTCAAGGTTATCCATATTCACTTATTTAAATGATATTACAATTTTTGTTTCTTTTATGTCACTCATGGCATAGGGCGTTTCCGACACCACTAGTTCTTTCTTCTTTTTGCCTTCTATTTTAACTTTTTCTTCTGTTTGCAAAACAATTGCTTCTGCGTCTGCTTTGATCATCAAGCCTTCGACAGTTGTTTTGTTGTTCAGCTTTACGGTCACCGAGCGACCAATGTTTTTTATGAATTGAGGCAAAACACGTAGCGGTTTATCTAAACCAGCTGACGATACATGCAATTCAAAATCTTCTTGCTCTCTGTCTAAGTTGTGCTCAACATTACGCGAAACAGACATACAATCATTAACTGCAACATTACCATCATACTTGTCTAATTCGACACGAATGATATTTCCGGTTGTGATTTTTAATTCTACCACAAACAGACCATTGTCTAATTCGGCAATGCGTTCGTCAATTAATTTGAGTATCGTTTTTTTTGCAATCATTGGCTATAAAAAGAGGGGACCACAGTCCCCTCATTCGTATTATATCATATTTGATAGTGCAAATGTATACATAATATTTTAATTGTTAATAAGTAGTGGAGTTTTTCTTTTGGTTAACCGCGATTTGCAAAAGGCATTGGCTCTCCCTCGATCGGTGATTGACCAAATAAGGAAACAAAAATGCCCGGCTGTAGAAAAGGGTGTAATTTTTAAGTAAGAAGATTATCTCCTTATCTTTGTACAATGTTAGTAGAAGTGGAAGACAAAATAATCTCGACTCAAATTTTTGAGCGAAAATTCGTTTGTGATTTAAGTGCGTGTAAAGGAGCTTGTTGTGTTGAAGGCGACGCAGGTGCACCTTTGACCATGGAAGAAATCGATATTATTGAGGAAAACGTAGAAAGTTATTTTCCTTACATGCGACAAGAAGGCATAGATGCCGTGAAGAAAACGGGGGTCTTTTACATGGATCAAGAAAATGAGGCCGGAACGACTTTGGTCAATGAGAAAGAATGTGCTTTTGCCTATTTTGAAAATGACGGTACGGCTAAATGTTCGATCGAAAAAGCGCACCAAGATGGAAAAACGGACTTCAAAAAGCCAATTTCTTGCCATTTGTACCCAATACGAGTTAAGCAAATCAATGATTTAACGGCTATCAATTACAACGAGTGGGACATTTGCACGCCTGCATGTGACTGCGGCGCAAACCTTGACGTACCCGTCTATAAATTCTTAAAAGAGCCACTTATTAGGGCTTTTGGTAAAGAGTTTTATAATGAACTAGAGGTTATTGATAAGGAAATCAAGAACGCTTAATTATCCGTGAATGGTTTCTGAATTTCCATAATTCTGAATGATTTCGTTTTCATAATCGATCCATTCCTTCCACCTTTTATCAACTTCTTTTGTATTCCCGTAATTGCGAGCATGTTTTAAGAAGAGTGTATAATGAGTCGCTTCTGAA
>JBLIKY010000026.1:0-17132 GCA_047637535.1 Lentimonas sp. | reverse complement strand
TTTTGGTTCGGGTCTTGCCGCTATTGATTGTGTAATCAAAATATTGAATCCGGGAGATGAGGTAATCTCAACAAGTGATCTTTACGGAGGCTCATATCGCATCTTTAATTCAATATTTGCGAAATACGGCATAAAATTTCATTTTGTTGGGATGTCAAACAACGAAGAAGTTAAGCAACACATCAATAAAAACACGAAACTAATTTGGGTTGAAACTCCGACTAATCCAATGATGAATATCATTGATGTTGTCGAGATGTCTAAGTTGGCAAAAGAGGCAGGAGCGATGCTTTGCGTAGACAATACCTTTGCGACACCTTATTTGCAAAACCCTTTGGATTTAGGAGCCGATATTGTCATGCATTCAGTAACGAAATATTTGGGAGGTCACTCAGATGTAGTAATGGGAGCCTTGGTGACGTCGGATGATGCGATTGCAAAAGAAATTTATAGAATACAAAATTCGTCAGGTGCCGTAACAGGACCGATGGATTCTTTCTTGGTTTTGAGAGGTATAAAAACCTTACATTTAAGAATGGAACGTCATTGTGAGAACGGCAAGAAAGTCGCTGAATTTTTAATGACCCATCCTAAAGTGGATAAAGTTTATTGGCCAGGTTTAGCATCCAATCCGGGTTACGAGGTGGCGAAGAAACAAATGCGTGGTTTTGGAGGAATGATTTCGTTTAATTTTAAAGGAAATAAACTCCAAGATGCATTGAATACGGTAAAAGCCGTTCGTATTTTTGCACTAGCGGAATCTTTAGGGGGTGTAGAGTCTTTAATAGGTCATCCTGCTAGTATGACACATGCTTCGATTCCGAAGGAGGAGAGAGAAAAAACGGGAGTTGTTGATTCATTAATTCGATTAAGTGTGGGTATCGAAGATGCCGATGATTTAATTGAAGATTTGAGACAAGCACTTTCTTAAAACAGATAAAATGAAACACAACAAGTTTGCAGTTATTGGAGTTGGTCGTTACGGTTCGCGAATCGCAAAACGACTTGCAGAAAAGGGAGCACAGGTGTTTGCCTTTGATGATAATGCAGAAAGGATTGAATCAATTAAGGAGGAAGTCGCCTTTGCTGTAAATTTGGATTCAACAGATATCCGAGCTTTGCGATCACAAAACATCAACGATATGGATGCTGTTGTCGTGGCCATTGGAGAAAATTTTGAAGCGACAATTTTGACATGTGTGCACCTTATCGATTTAGGCGTAAGACGAGTTATATCCAGAGCCAGTGGAGATCATCAGCGACTCATACTCGAAAAAATAGGAATAGAAGAAATTCTAATGCCTGAAGATGAGGTAGCATTTGTTGTAAGGGAGAAATTAATCAATCCGAGTATTCTTTCTTTCTTACAATTGCCTGATGATTATGAGATTGCAGAAATTGTTGCTCCAAACGGAGTTATTGGTAGATCGATTGACAACATTGAGTTTAGAAATCATTACGAATTAACTCTTGTGACCATAAAAAGAGAGTTTGAAATCAAAAAGAACGGCGAATGTCACAAAGAACAACACGTTTTGGGGGTTCCGTCAAGTGATACAAAAATCATAGAAAAGGACACCCTTGTAGTTTTTGGCACATCGAATAATGTTCAACGATTTATGGACATCAACGAGTTATAATATTATCGGCTTTATTATTAAGCCCGTCCTACTTTATCCTCCTCGACTTAATTTAGTTGTGGAGGATTTTTTTTGCTTTCTATTTATTGTATTGCGTAAAATTTATGTTTCAACATCTCATTGTGAAAACTATGAACGATAGATTCCTTAGTAGTCCCTTTTAATTTTCTACCTTAATTAAAAATATTACTATGGTTAAGAAGAAAGATAAAATTTTTGTGCTGGATACCTCTGTTCTTATCCACGATCATCAAGCGATCAATAACTTCGAAAACAACGATGTAGCGATTCCTATTACGGTTTTAGAGGAATTAGACAAGTTTAAAGTCGGGAATGATTCGAAGAATTTTTCTGCGCGAGAGGTAATTCGATTTATTGATAAAATTTCTGGACAAGGTGGCTTACAAGAATGGATTAAACTAGGCAAAAACAAAGGGAACTTTAAAGTTGTCTTAGAATACAACCCAAAAGGGTTGAATGCGGAAGAAATCTATGCGCACGGAAAAAACGACCATAAAATCATTAATTCGGCTTTGTATTTAAAAGAAGTCGAGAAGACGAAGGATGTTATAATGGTCACCAAGGACATCAATCTTCGAATTAAGGCAAAAGCATTGGGTCTTTACGCTGAAGATTATGAAACCGGAAAAGTGTCCATGAATGAACTGGAGGACCTGTCCACTCAAACACTTGATAACATCGATTCTGAAGTAATTCGAGAGATTTTTACCCGAGGTAAAATTGACGAAGATGGAATTCTTGGAGAAAAAAAAGTACCAAATGGCTATTACATCCTGAAAAATGGAAAATCGTCATCTCTGGCGGTATACAACCCGCTTGCTGACCAAATTGAAAGAATAGAAAAGGAGTTCGTTTATGGTATTAAGCCTAAAAATGCCGAACAAGCCTTCGCATTAAACGCACTTTTAAACCCAAACATTAAACTTGTTGCTTTGCAAGGTGTGGCAGGAACGGGGAAGACCTTACTTGCCTTGGCTTCTGCCCTAGAACAATCTAAAAATTTCCAACAAGTGATTTTAGCAAGACCTATTGTGCCTTTGTCCAATAAAGAAATTGGATTTTTACCCGGCGATGCAAGTGATAAAATCGGACCGTATATGGAACCACTTTGGGACAATTTAAAATTTATAAAATCTCAATTTGGAGAGAACGAAAAGAAACACAAGACCATTGTCGAAATGGAGGAAAATGGAAAAATCGTCATTATTCCATTGGCATTTATTAGAGGAAGAAGTTTAAGCAATGTTATGTTTATTATAGATGAGGCGCAAAACTTAACACCTCATGAAATCAAAACCATAATAACAAGAGCTGGAGAAAATACAAAGATTGTATTTACCGGTGACTGTCATCAAATAGACACTCCGTATCTTGATGAAAATAGTAATGGTTTGGCGTACTTGATTGACCGCTTAAATGGACAAAATTTATTCTCACATATAAAGCTTGAAAAAGGGGAAAGATCGGAGTTAGCGAATTTAGCTAACGACTTGCTTTAGTCCAACAATTGATCTAACGCTTGTTGCAGTTGGGGGTGTTTAAAATGAAATTCAGTAGAAACAATTTTTGAATTGTCAGCTGGCGTTCCGGATAATAATAACATCGACCGATCTCCCAAAATCAACTTTAATATCCACGCCGGAACATGCTTAAAGAAAGGCTTAGTGCCAAGCTTTGTGTTAATCTGGGCATTAAACTCACTGTTGCTAAGGGATTCAGCACAGACATTAAAAGCTCCATCTAGTTGTGCTTTTATCACGTGAAGAAATGCCCCCATTAGATCGCTTATATGAACCCAATTCATCGGTTGTGTTCCTGTTCCCAAGGCTGAAAGGCTTTTCTTCTTTGCAAGAGATATAAGTGAAGTGAAGGCTTCAGAGTTGTTGGATAACACCATTGCAATGCGCATTTTGGTCACCTTAACTTTGTCGATGGTCTTAAATTGATCAGCCGATTGCTCCCAATCTTTAACTAGTTGGCCAATAAAATTGTCTGAATACGCATCTTCTTCTTTCGCTTTGAACTCACTAAGTGGATAGCAATCTGTCCCGGATGCAGAAACATAGTGTTTTAAAGTTGTAGAATTCTCAAAGGAATGAAACAAAAAGTCAGTTGTTTTTACTCGAGAAGCGGTTAATTCTTGCTTTCTTTTCGTAGTCCATTTTCCATTAAAAATATTCTCACCACAAAGATTGATTAATACTTCAGTTTGAGAAATGGCTGTATAATCGATTTGACGGTTATTTGGATTCCAAAAAACATGATTTGAAGCGTTTGGTTTACGCGTTAATACACTAACAGAATGCCCTTGTTTGGAAAGTGCTTGTGATAGTATGGAGCCAATAAACCCTGAGCCGCCAGCGATAGTGATGTGTGCCATTAAATTATAATTTAAGAGAAACCGCCTATTTCTTTAATAGGTAAAAAACAAACGACCGTTGAGCCATTCTGGCTCTAAAATAGCATTGTTTTTCTTGTAAAACGAAATTGCAAGCGAGTTCCAATCAATTACTTGCCAATCCATTCTTGCCATTTTTCTGCTTTTGGCAATTCGGATAACTTCATTAAACAACATTTGACCAATGCCTTTTCTTCTTAAATTTACACTTACATAGAAATCCTCTAAGTACATACTAGCTCCCTTCCAGGTCGAGTAAGAAGTATAGTATAAAGCAAAAGCAACCACTTGATTGTCGATCTCAGCAACGATTGCCTCACAGATTTTTTTATCAAACAAATCGATTTGCAATTGATGAGAGGTATTGGTCACTTGTTCGGGTGCCTTCTCATACAATGCAAGTTCTTTAATTAACTTGTAGATGTCATCTACATCTTGGCTTTCTGCCTGGCGTATTTTAATCATTATTGTATTCCTCCTAGGTTAAATCTTAATTTGAGACCAGTGCTTAAGTTACCTGTAGGGAAAGCACTCGCTACCTTAGGGTCGGTAATTTGCTGATCGTAATAAAACTGAATGGTTAAGTTGTTTGACAAGTTGTAATCTGCTGATGTTTTGATAGAAAACACTCTTTGTCCTGCCGTTGCTTGATTTGTGTTTTCTACAACCTTACGAATCACGGTAAGGTTATCGCGAAGTGACAAATCAAATCGAATATTGACATCGCTTGGTTGTACGTTTCTGAATGGTAATTGAACTTTGCTAAACTTGTATCCCGTACCGAATACATATTCATTTCCAATCACCTCAGTAACCTGGTTGTTATTTAAAGAAAGAGTAGCGCTTCTGTCTTTACTGATTTCAAATTTCGTCAGTAAACCTTGAGGCTTGCCTCCATTGTTTATAATCCAAGTAGCATCAAACCCAATCAGAGGGGAAAAGTTTTCGGAAACGGTAACGTTTTGAATTTGATCTTGAGCAATAAAGTTATTGTTCAAATCTCTTGCTGTCGGGCTTCCATTTCCGTCAAAACTTGCTTTTAAATTCGTTTGAATTCCCGCAATACTTGTCGTAGAAGAATAGCCATGTCTTACTACAAAGTTTCTGAAATATTTCTTCATCCCTTTGAATTTGGTCAAACCGTTGTAATTCATATTCCAGTTTGGCAAAGCCATTGCTTTTAATGGATTTACTGACTTGTTATCAATCGCCTTGTTGGCATAAGCACCCAAGAAAGCGGCTAAAACAACTTCTTGTTGAGACTTTCCATATCCGTCATAATAACCTGTGGTAAGTAAGTCAGAACCCTCATGACTTCTTCCTAATACTTCTGAGGCTTCACCCAAATTGTTTAGCAAGGTTTTAAATACTTCTGAAACATAGGTTTGTTTTTCAAACTTAACAAAAGCTGTTCCAATGTTGATGCTCGTATAGGATAATGACGAAGTCTCAACCCTACTTTGCGCTTCGTATCGCTGATTTGATTCTGACCAACGGAAGAAGTCGCTTGAATTTAGATTGTAGGTTCTGTTCATCGATAACTCAACACTAAGGTCTTTAATCGGCTCCAGACTTGCTCTTCCCGATAAATTTGTTCCGTGAGTTATGGTATGTTGTTGATTTAAATCTTCGTTTTTCACCAACCAACTTCTATTCGCATTTGCATTCGCGATGTCAAAGCCATTTTTATTTCCGAATACGTCGTAGCTTTGTTTACCAAATACGAAACGACTCATCGGACTCGTATAATTATTGTTCAACCCCATTACATTGGTGTTTTGATTGTAGCCAGGTAAAAGGGTACCGTCATTTTGAGCGTAAGTACCCGAAACATTTCTCAAGGTCATTAACATCCTTGCAGTGAAACCAACCAAAGGCGGCACACTTTTCTCTTCTCGCTCTTTTCTTTTTATTTCTCGTTTTTGCTTTCTTTCAAATTTCCTAACCGCTCTGTGGTATTTTCTCAATTCCTTTTTGGTCATGTCAGTAGTATCGACATCCGGCATTGATAGTAGGGGCTTACTCGTTGGCGTAATTCCTCGACTTAAACCACCTCGAATGTTTGCTTTAGCCCTTCCAGTGCTTCTGTTTGAAGAATTCACCTTCTTTAGAAACGGAACCTTGTTGTAAAGGTTAGTCATGTTCATTTGTGCCGTAGCGTTTACATTTCGGTTATTTTGAATGATATTCCCGTATTCAGTTTGTCCCAAAGGACCTCGTTGCCAGTTGTATGTTCCTCCGTATTTAAGGTTGGCACTCATAAAATTAAGGACAGGAATTTTGTCAAAAGGAAGGGTATAACTTAAGTTGTAATCGTGGGTGTAGTCCGTTGTTTTACCAAAAGAACTGAGTTGAGTAAATACTGAATCTTTGAATCTATTGTAACCTTCAGGATCTAATTTTCTATCCACTCTACCATCTGCCTCGTCAAACAGTGCTTTATTGTTTGCGTTGAATTTGAGTTTTAAGTTTTTGGTGATGTCGTACCCCATGGTATAACCTCTGTTCCAGGTAAATTGTTTGACGTATACCGGTCTAAACTCAAAGTCGGGCACCAAGTTGTTTTTAATCTGTCTTTCGTTGTAAGACCTCATTACGTTATTGGTAAATCCTACATTTTTAGGCGTAAGAAAGAGATTCATGTCCTGTACAATTCCCCAGCCTTTCTTCTGCATGAACTTTACATTCTTAAATGGCATTAAAGGCTTTGTCTTGAAGGTATAGGCATAGTTTAGGCCACTTGTCCAAATTTTTGTTCGGTCATAATTCGTATTAAAATCTCGCTTTAACAGCTCACTGTATGCATAACTGGCTGACCAGTTTGATATGCTGAAAGGATTAGGGGTAGAACCGGCTTTTTCTGCTTTTCGGACATTTGTAAAGTTGTAGGACTTTCTTTCTGTAAAATCTTGCCCTTGAGCAGCTCGAATTCTACGAGTTTCTGAATCGTAATCCTTCAATTTAACATCTGGGTTATAAGGGTCATACTCAGGATTGATAATTCCTAAAGAATAACCGTAGAAGAACGGAAGGGAAAGGCCAGATTTTTTTCCGAAGAATTGACCGAGCTGAACATTTGAATTCATATCGATTCCAATTTGCTCGTTACGTTGTCGCTCTTGAACTCTACTTTCAACATTACCCCAGTTGATTCCACTGTAATTTCCAGACATAGAAATATTGGCAAAATCGGCAGCTTGTATTTGCATTTGAGCTATAGCGGCCGAACCACCTTCACTAACAAAATCAGACAATCTCAATTCGTTGACCCAAACTTGAATGCATTTTTCAGCTCCGTCATCCGGCCAAGGGTTAGCTTCTGTTTTGTCTGGGTTTCTAACACCAATCATTACATTTCTAATGCCTTGAAGGTTCGGACTTCCTTTAACCTTTATCCTTCTATCCGCATTTTTTGGGTCAATAATTATATATTCAACTTGGTTACTTACTGCTACATTTCCTTTTGAAATGGCATCGTTTCTTTCTTTTTTAGAGGTCAGAAGGTCATCAAAAACAATCTCTATATCATTGAGTGTAGGCCATACATTGTCGGGGTTTGTTTCCCCCCAATCGGTTAAATAAAGTGGGAGTTCGTACTCATAATAATTGTCAACATAATCTGTTCCTAAACGTACAAAAAGAGTAACGTCCTTGTCTCTTAGAGGAGTTAATTTTGAAACTGCCTCAGCGTGCACAAACATCTTTAATTTCTTATAAGCTCTTACGTCAAACTGTACGTTTTTGTAACCCGCTCTTGCATCCCCGTCTTTTAGATTACAAACTTCTAATGTTAAAGACTGCTCGTTTAACTGTCTTTGCACCGTTTGAGAAGGATCAACCTCTCGAATGATTCCTGGAGGAACGACATAATTAGTCGGTTCTTTGTCAGAGTTTTCTTCAATATTAACAGCTCCAATATTAAATGGAGTGAGGTTAGGGTCATCTTGTTCTTGTTCACCTGGTGTTTCCAAAGAAAGGTTATAACGTCTCCATTCTCCACGAATAAATTCTAAACGGGCAAAACGAAGCAAGACTTCTTCGTCAAAATCCTTAAGAAACATTCGCATAAAACGGATTGATCTAAAATCGGAAATGCCATTGATTTTCTTTTGGAAATCTTTTACAGGCACTTTAAACTGAATCCAACGTTCTGTTTTAGTTCCATCTTCATAAATCTGTATGTTGTTGATGTAGTTTTTACCAACTTCTAAGTCGTTTGGACGAAGGCTAACTTTGTATTGAAAATAGCTTTCAGTTTCAGACAAGTTATTGTCTTGGTTAATGTCTTCGTTATCCGGATTGTTGGTGGCCTGAGTTGGATATCCCTCTACGTTTATGGAATTGGATTGTTCAGTTGTAGGAGAATTCCCTTCGGTACCGTTGTATTTTTTGTAACGTTTGAGAAGGTTTAGTTCTGCGTTGTCGTAATCGTCATCTCTGTAAAAATTGTAATCATCGCTTGATGGATCCGCAATTAAGGCTGCCTTCGCTTGTGGCGTTAAATTGGATTGGCTTTGAACCCAGACGATATAATTTCCGTAAGCGATACGTTCTTGTTCGTTATCCCACCCATCGAGTCCGATATCTTGATTGGCTCTAGAAACTGGGTCTGTATCGAATGCATTTACTACAATTTGTTGAGTTGACACTCTTGCCCAAGCCGTGGTGTCGAGGTTGTCGTCAATACTTGAACCAGTAGGAGGAAGTCCATTTTCAAAACTTTTCCTTGAATCGGGAAGTGCATCTTCAGAGATGTTTCCTAGGTTGAGATAAAGAGTTCCACCAGAATGCGGAGCATCAGGATTTACCTTTTCAGCATCCTCATTATACGGATCTAATACCCAAAACTGGATGAATTCGATGTTCGTTAATTCAAAATCATTGGTGGTCAAAGCGCGAGAAATACCTCCCCATCTTGCATCGGGGTTGGTGAAGGTTCCGTCTTCGTTTAGAGTAGATGTAGTATCAAAATTGTACATCCCTCTCTCAGCAGGATAGTAGGCTAAATCAAAAATTGGAAGATTGGGAATCGAACCGTAAGATTGTTGAAGATTAGGAAAAATATCCGCAGGCACAACTTGTCTCATTCGACTATCAGACAGCATGTCTGGATTGGTTTTGATATGTTCAGGAGTAAGCGAACTATTTTGATAAAACAACTGATCAATAGAGTACCAACTAACTTTAGAACGATTGAATCCGGCAGTCAAGTTTTTGTTGTCAGCCTCAGGAAAAAGGTCAGGTTGTCCTTGAGGTATTGCTGCAATTTTCCAAGCAGATGGGGATTTAATATCTAGGGTTGATTGGGCACCCTCAAAGTCATCAATGTAAGAAATTCCTTCTTTACTAATGGCTCTAGGCGAACCAGGGATTAGATGAGCAAATTCACCTGCAAATGAAAAAGTAGACTTTTCTTTGGTTGAAATAACCGGTAAAAAGTCAACCATTTTTGTCAGGAAAGGGAGTTCTGTTTTGTAAGCCAAATCCAAACCAAGAATGTTGTTTTTAAATGGTTCAGAACCGATATCCACTTTTTGTGTAACAGGTCTTTCAAGCATTCTCATCCACGTGGCTCCAACGTTAAAATTCTTACTAAATCTATAATTGTATCTCGATCCGATAAGTGACCTTGCCTGAAAACCAAACACCGAATTACTTTCAATGGCAATTTTAATAGGAGTGTTTGATTCCAAAATCCCCGTGTTAAGAATTTTTACTCTACCGAGGTTGTAGTCCACTGTATAGTCTTGCCCTTCGACTAATTTTAAGCCACCGGCAGTTACACTTACAGCTCCTTCAGGCACGTTAAGGGCGTTAAGTGGAATGTCTGAGCTAACAGAAGATTGGTACTCACCCTGTATTGTGAATCTGTTCTTACTCGGTATTTGTTGAGCTGCTGTTTTCGTAGAATCGTACAATTCTGTATATGCAATTCTGTCTATGAATACATCAGGTAGTTGAGCTTCTTGAAGCTTGGTTTTAAGTGTTTTCCCGAAAGGTTCGACCGTAGAGAAATAAACCCGACCGTTTCTAGTATTGATGCTACCCCCATTTTCAGCTCTATTGCCGTTGAAAGAAATTGGAACAAAATCAAACACCCCATCTTGAAAAGGTTGTTGATTCATGTTGATCCTATCCATTTCCAACAAAGTCACCAATTGTACGTCATCTAATCCATCAAGTGGGAAGAAAGGAACGGGTAAAGAGGTCTCAGGATTATTGTACAAAAGATCTAATCTAAATCCTTGTTGATCGACCTGATAAGCGCCGATCGAATAGACGTTTTTCATCATCAAATCCCATATTTTATTTTTGGGATTTGTGATTGTTGGTTTTAATAATTTAAGAATTAAGGCGTCTTGACCGTCAATACCGTCGGTTGACAATTCACCGACTTGATAAGTTTGTCCTCTGTAGGTGTATTCGTATGCCACAGCCAAAACTTCATCGTTATTAAGCGGTATGTTTAAGGAGACGTAACCCAAAAGCGCGTTGTAGGTAAATTCTTGTTCAGTCAATTTACGAGCGTTCTCCACTTTTTCGTAGTGAATTGCCTGCTGAAAAGGCCCCGGTGATGCGGCTTGAGCAGATAGTAAAGAAACTGAATTTTTGAACCCTCTAACTAAAGGTTGAGCAGCAGCCCAACTATACAAACCATTTGCAGTGTTGTCAGGAAGGTCAGTTGCAGCATAATTCCCCGGTTGACCCTCCACATTTTCGGGTTTGGCCTCCCCTAAATCTGAGAAGGCAAGGATATTTCTTGTGTTTTCGGTGTTGTTTGTTTTGTTGGTCAACCAAACTTCTATTCTCGTAAGGTTAATGCTAGAAGAAACAATGGGAACAGTAGACATAGCTTCATCGTACTGATCATGATGATACATGTTTAAGAAGTAGTGTCTATTTGATTCGTAGTTGTCAGCTGATAATTCAAAAGGTTGTACTTGCGCTTTTCCGGTAATGTTAATTTCCTGTCTTTTTCCTTTTGAAGAAGCTGCGATTAAATCAATAGTTGCCCGTCCAAATTTTAATTGAGTGTGCACCCCAAATAAAGTTTGAGAACCTTGGATTAAAGTAGTTGGTAGAGGCATGGAAACGTTTCCAAGTTCAATTTTTTGCATAATTTGATCTTCCTTACCTGTGTATTCAAGTTTAGAAATGTTGTCAAAATCAAAAGCCGCCTGGGTATTGTAAGAAGTACCAATTTTTAGTTTATCACCGATTTGACCAACTAAATTTAATTGAATCTGTTGTTGAAAATCAAAACGCGTAATTCGCCTTTGTTTAACGGGCAGAATTGGGTTGTCGTAACGAGAAGAGTTGACCCCAAAAGTCAATTCGACTGAACCTTGAGGACGGATTGTTATTTCGTCTGAACCAAAGAAATTCTCAAAGGCCTTTGAATTAATTTTGATAGGATATTCTAAAGGCTGACCGTCTGCAGTTTGTTGGTCGATTTTGTCCTTCCAGTTATCTTGAAGAGATTTTTGTCTTTCGTATTCTAGGTATTCGTCAAGGGTCATCATTGACGGATTTCTATATTGCAGACCGTTTTTACCTATTTTTTCGCTGAAGACATACGTTCCGGTTTTTGGGTCGTAAATGATGTTTTGTTCAACCGAACTTGGGTCACCTAAATCAAAACTCTGAGGTTTGGTTTGGGTAGGGTCAACATTGTTGTTTATAGGATAAATTAGGGTTGTATCGTCTTGGGCCTGAAGAAAGCCAGCGCTCAACAAGAAACAAAAACACAACAAAAGTTGCGACCACCAATATTTATTCAACACTTGTTGATTCCTCAAAACTATAATATTTTCAGGGCTCCTTTTATCAATTCTTCAACGGTGCTACTGTCTTTTGCAATCTTATCGAGTGCCTTATCAGCAGATTTCTTATCAAAACCGAGCGAAACCAAAGCATTTAACGCATCTAAACGGGTTGTATTGTCTGTTCCTTTTACATATTCGTCTGAATACGCCAGTTTTAACATTTTATCCTTCAAATCAATTATGACACGTTGGGCAGTTTTAGCTCCTATCCCTTTTACACTTTGAATAGTTGGAACGTCTTCCGTTTGAATTGCATGGGCGATTTCTTGAGGCACAAGTGAGGACAGCATAATCATGGCTATATTTGGACCAATGCCCGAAACACTAACCAGATGATTAAACATTTCTCTTTCATCCAGCGTCATAAATCCATAAAGGATTTGAGCGTCTTCGCGAACAACAAATTGAGTGTATATTTTCAAGCTTTCTTCCGTCCCAATAAGTGAGAAGGAGTTAAGACTAATTTTTACATAATAACCGACCCCTTGGCATTCTACAATGACATGAGTAGGGGATTTTTCGACTAGTTTTCCGTTTAGGTGAGCAATCATAAATTATTTATTTTGGGCGTCTACAACCGCAACTTTTACCATGTTAATGATTTCTCTAACTGACGCTCCCAATTGTACAACGTGACTGGATTTCTTTAGCCCGACTAAAATGGGTCCAATCGCATCGCCCTCAGTAACTTCTTGCAGTAATTTATAAGCGATATTTCCAGAAGATAGATTAGGAAAAATTAAAGTATTGACCTTTTTGTTAGCCAGTTGAGAAAACGCGAATTTCTCCATCATTAACTCGTTGTTTAAAGCAAAATTTGCTTGCAACTCTCCATCAACAGTAAGTGTTGGGTGGTTTTCGTGCAGAATTTTTACAGCTTTGGCCATTTTTTCAGCGTCAGGACCAGGAGACGAGCCAAAATTAGAATAACTCAACAAGGCAATTCTTGGAGTTACTTTAAATTTCCGGATCATTTTGGCCACATTCGCCGTGATTTCGGCTATTTGTTCGGCTGTTGGATTAACGTTGATTGTAGTATCTGCTAAAAAGAGAGGTCCTTTTTTCGTGATAAGAATATACATTCCTGCTACAGTGGTTACGTCTTTTTGCAAACCGATGGTTTGAATAAAAGGCTTGACGATGTCTCTATAATTTCGAGTTAATCCAGAAATAACTGCATCTGCCAAACCTTGTTCAACCAGCATTGCACCAAAATGATTTCTTTCACGCATGAGTTGAATCGCTTCGTACTCGGTGATACCTTTACGTTTTCTCTTCTCGAAGAATGCTTTCCCAAATTGAATTCGTTTTCCCTCTTCTTCTTCAGATTTCGGGTCGATAATCACAACATCTGTGAAGTCCAAGGCATATTCGGCGATAAGTTTTTCAATTAGAGATTTTTTCCCTAATAAAATAGGGGTTGCAATTCCTTCTTCTTGAACAGTTTGCGCCGCTTTCAAGATTTTAATATGATCAGCCTCAGTAAACACTACTTTTTTAGGATTGCTAATTGCTTTTTCTGTAATGCCTCGAATCAGTTTATTGTCTAAGCCCAATCGGTTTTTGAGTTCGTCTTCGTAAGCCGCCCAGTCGGTTATTGGTTGTCTAGCAACCCCAGAGTCCATGGCTGCTTTCGCCACTGCTGGGGCAACGTAGTAAATCAATCTTGGATCCAAAGGCTTTGGGATGATTTGCTCCCGGCCAAAAAGAATATTTTTCTCGCCGTATGCCTCAATAACCTCTTCCGGAATGGTTTCTTTCGCTAATCCAGCCAATGCTTTTACAGCGGCCAGCTTCATTTCTTCATTTATGCATTTGGCTCTAACGTCAAGTGCTCCTCTAAAAATAAACGGGAACCCCAATACGTTATTTACTTGGTTAGGATGGTCAGATCTACCAGTCGCCATGATGATATCCTTACGAGTTGAAGTTGCTTCTTTATAGGAGATTTCTGGTTCGGGATTTGCCAAGGCAAAGACAATCGGGTCGTTTGCCATGTCTTTAATCATCTCTTTAGATACTATGTTCCCTTTTGATAAACCGACAAAAACATCTGCTTTTTTGAATGAATCTTCAAAAGCAATGTCTTTTTTATGGTTTGCATACGGTAATTTGCTTTCGTCTAATTCTGTACGTCCTGACCAAATTAGTCCTTTCGAATCGTACATGAATATGTTTTCTGCTTTTGCCCCAAGAGCAATATATAGCTTGGCGCATGACATTGCTGCGGCTCCAGCTCCAGACATTACAATTTTTACACGAGACATTCTTTTCTTAGCCAGTTCAAGTGCATTTAGCAAAGCAGCTGCCGAAATTATCGCAGTTCCATGCTGGTCATCATGCATGATTGGGATATCCAATTCTTCT
Source organism: Lentimonas sp. (assembly GCA_047637535.1). Lineage (GTDB taxonomy): Bacteria > Bacteroidota > Bacteroidia > Flavobacteriales_D > Crocinitomicaceae > UBA2040. The sequence continues at coordinate 2,880 of JBLIKY010000026.1, read as the reverse complement.
TTTAGTCTTCTTTCAATTTCAAAAGCTTCAGGCGCTTTGATATCCTCAAGGTTTATACCTCCAAATGTCGGAGCAATTGCCTTAACGGTTTGTATGAATTTTTCTGGGTCTGAAGCATCTACTTCGATGTCAAAAACATCAATATCAGCGAAGATCTTAAACAACAATCCCTTTCCTTCCATTACTGGCTTTGAAGCCTCAGGACCGATATTCCCTAACCCCAAAACGGCTGTACCGTTTGAGATTACGGCCACTAAATTTCCTTTGGAGGTGTATTTATAAACGTCGTCCTTGTTTTCGGCAATCCTGAGACACGGTTCGGCCACACCCGGAGAATACGCCAATGACAAATCTCTTTGAGATGAATATGGCTTTGTTGGTACCACTTCAATCTTACCTGGCCTTCCCATTGAATGGTAATCCAGAGCGTCTTGTTTTTTAATTTTTGCCATAACCGAATATAAGGGGCCAAAGGTAAGAAAATCCGACGAAAATTGGATAAAAAAAGGATTGGATGATGTGTGATTTGAATATTTATTTTGGCGTTAAAACCAACTTTGTTTCTGCAGAATTTATAGACAAAAGAGGATAAGACAGAGATCCTTAAATTTGTGTTTAAATTTGTCGATTAGATCACATCCGAATGAAATCAAATCAAAAAAACCGTCTCGTTGTGTTGAGTGGTGCCGGAATAAGTGCAGAAAGCGGGATTAAGACTTTTAGAGACAACGATGGTCTTTGGGAGAATTACAACATTGAAGAGGTCGCTACTCCTGAAGCATGGAAAAATAATCCTGAACTCGTAACTCGTTTTTACAATGAAAGAAGAAAACAGGTAATGGGATGTCAGCCTAACAAAGCACATTTTATCTTGAAGGACCTGGAAAAGGATTTCGATGTAACCATTGTTACCCAAAACATTGATGACTTGCACGAGAGAGCGGGATCTAGTAAGGTGCTTCATTTACACGGTCAAATTAGGATGGCAAAGTCCTCTGGTCCGAACAGCGAATCTCAATATTACCCGATCCAAGGCGATACCCTTACCATAAATGATAAATGCACAGAAGGCTACGTGTTGCGCCCACATGTTGTGTGGTTCGGGGAAGAAGTGCCTTTAATGGATGATGCGGCGGTCTTGGTTCAGAATGCAGACATTTTACTCGTTGTAGGCACTTCGCTTAATGTTTATCCCGCTGCAGGTCTTGCCTCAATTGCTAGACAAAACATTCCGAAATTTATTATTGACCCTTCTGCCAATAGTATAAAAGTTGAATCGAGCTTCATTTTGATTCCGTGCGTTGCGAGTGAAGGAATGGAGCAGATAAAAGAAATTTTAAAAAGCGACTTATACTAAACAAAAAAGAGGAAGTTTAACTTCCTCTTTAAATCAATGATATTTAGTATTTGATTATTTCTTTTTTGATTTTAACGCTTCCTTGACATGGTTTTCAATTGCCGCTGTCATTGAAGGAGAGTTTGGCATTGGAGCACAAACATCTAATCTCAAATTATTTTTAATTACTGCATTTGCCGTAGTCGGACCATAAGCCGCAATCAATGTTTTCTTTTGCTGATAGTCTGGGAAATTCTTGACCAAAGACTCTATTCCTCCTGGACTAAAGAAAACAAGCATGTCATACAATACATTTTCTAAATCTGATAAATCTGAAGCAACAGTTCTGTACAAAACAGCCTTGCTAAAGTTTATGTTGTGTTCTGTCAGTGTATTTGGAATTTTATCTCTAAGAATATCCGTACAAGGCAACAAAAACTTTTCAGTTTTATGTTTCTTCATAACATCCATCAAATCATCGATCGTTTGTTTTCCAAAGAAAATTTTTCTTTTACGGTAAGCGACGTATTTTTGGAGGTAATAGGCAACCGCTTCAGAGATACAAAAGTATTTCATTGAATCGGGCACTTCAAAACGAACTTCTTTTGAAATCCTAAAGAAATGATCTACCGCAGTTTTAGAAGTAAAAATTACGGCAGTATGTTCGGAAATATTAACTTTTTGTTGTCTAAACTCTTGAGAATCGATTCCTTCTACGTGAATAAAAGGAATGAAGTCAATTTCAAGTTTATACTTCTCTGCCAAATCAAAATAAGGAGACTTATCGCCTTCCGGTTTTGGTTGAGATACGAGAATAGTTTTAATAGCCAATTTGCAACGAGTTTATTTCAATAATTTCAGTTAACCCATTCGACCAAAAATGCGGTCAATAGGACTAAAGGCATGATTTCTAGCGTGCAAAGATACAATAAAATATAATACCATTCTGTACCATTTCTCAACAAAAATAAACTTGCTCTGGAGAACCTTAAAAAGCTCAGTAGGACAAGGAAAGAAATTAAAACCCAAACTAAAAAAGAATTAAAACTAGGATTCAATACCCATAGGATATTCGAAAGAAGTAAAACCAATCCAATAAATTGTGGTAACACCCAACTGACCTTCAAGGGAGTCTTTAAGATCAATCGGTTTCCTGATATAAGGTTAGTGAACAACATCGCGAAAAAAGCCAGGAAAAAGAAAACCAAAGCCGTTAAAATGGCAGTAATTGTTGATTGAAAATTGGACAAACTTGTGAAGTCTCTAAATATCAAGAATAAACTATGAACAGTGCAAACTAAAAAATTTAACACTAACATAACCGAAGCAACGCCCATCATGGGCCATATCTCTTTAACACTATTCTCTATTTTTCCAGACCTAAAAAACAAAAGAGCGACGACACGAAAACTCCGGGGGTTTCTATATTTTGCAATTATCAATAATATAAAGGAAATCAACAGAAAAATCTGCGAATACACACCGAAGGATTCTAATTTGTCAGACAAACTGAATTCGTTCCAGTAGTCGGTTGACTCGATCGG
>JBLIKY010000025.1:0-19067 GCA_047637535.1 Lentimonas sp. | reverse complement strand
AACAGTGAGATTTACATTTATGATTTAGAACTAGGGATTTCACGAAACCTTACAAAATCGAAAGAATCTGAGTTTGAAGTCAAATGGACCAAGGACAATGAGATAACCTTTTTGTCTTCCATTCAGGACGAGGTGCAGCTTTTTAAATTATCGCCTACCAGTTCCACCATTACTCAATTAAGCAACATTAAAGGCGGCATAGGAGGTTATGTGATTTCACCATCAGAAAATCGAATCTGTACGCTACAAGAGGTCAAAGTCAAGAAAACAACATTAGATATTCACCCTGATTTACCGGAAGCAGAAGCAAGAATTGAAAATGATTTAATGTACAGACATTGGAATCAATGGAACGACGAATTCAGCACTCATCTTTTTATTTATGATTTTGATAAAACAGGAGTAATAGGTTCAGGTTTTGATGCGTTAGATGGCACATCATTTGAAGGAATAGTCCCACCCTTCTCAGGAAGTGAAACCATAGGTTTTTCACAAGACGGGAAGTACTTATTTTACTCTGCTAAGAAAAAACTAGGAAAAGAATTTGCCTTAACAACAAACAGCGACATCTATCGATTTGATGTCGAATCAAAGCAAACTGAAAATTTCACCGCTGCAAATCAAGGATACGATACTGGTTTTAAACTTTCACCATCGGGCAATCAAGCCGCTTGGTTGAGTATGAAAAGAGACGGATTTGAATCGGATAAAAACATTCTTAAAATATTCGATTTTTCTACCAAAACAGAAAAATCAATTAACCTATCGCTTGACATAACCATAAATGACTTTTCTTGGGAAAATGACAATTCAATTTTAATGGTGGTTCCTTATAAAGGAATCAATCAATTATTCAGTCTCGAAATTTCAAAAAACAAGCTCTCACAATTAACAACAGGAAAAAGAAATGTAGTTCACTTCAGTCCTGGCGATAAGGAAATCTATTTGGCTTTACAATCGATGATTGAACCAACAGACCTTTACACCTTAAATCGCAAAAAAGGGGATATTGAGCAATTAACAGCAGTTAATGAAGAAGTGCTTAAAGGAATCGACTTACCTAAGATAACCGAAAGATGGGTCACTACTTCTGACAATCAAAAAATGTTAACCTGGGTCATTCTTCCTCCAAATTTTGACGCAACTAAGAAATATCCAACCTTATTGTATTGTCAAGGTGGGCCACAAAGTATGGTGAGCCAATTCTTTTCTTATCGATGGAACATGATGCTAATGGCATCACAAGGCTATATTGTTGTCGCTCCAAACCGTAGAGGCCTTCCTGGATTTGGTCAAAAATGGAACGATCAAATTTCAAAAGATTGGGGTGGACAGCCGATTAGAGATTATTTATCGGCCATAGACGAGGTATCCAAAGAAAGTTTTGTCGACAAGGATAAACTTGGAGCGGTCGGAGCGTCTTACGGTGGATATTCAGTGTACTTTTTAGCTGGAAATCATGAAAACAGATTCAAAACCTTTATTTCACATTGCGGACTTTTTAATTTGGAAAGCTGGTACGGTACAACTGAAGAATTATTTTTCGCGAATTGGGACATTGGAGGGCCTTATTGGGAGGAAAAAAACAAACAATTGTACGTTGATAATAGTCCTCATAAATTTGTAAAAAACTGGAATACACCTATCCTGGTTATGCACGGCGGCATGGACTTTAGAGTCCCAGAAGAACAAGGTATGCAGGCATTTCAGGCGGCTCAACTGCTCGGTTTAAAAAGTCGATACTTGTATTTTCCGAAAGAAGGTCACTGGGTACAAAAACCTCAAAATGGAGTTTTATGGCAACGTGAATTTTTTAAGTGGTTGGATGAGGATTTGAAATAAAATGAATCCTTGGTCACTCGGTCATAAATCTGTAATTTTACGTCTTTCGTATATACACTCAAGATAGATAAATATGTGGCAAAAAATTGCTAATCTCATTTTACGTAATCGACTGTTCATTTTAGGTGTAATAACGTTACTCACCGTGTTTTTTGGTTATTACGCCATCACTGGATTAAAAATCGACAACAAATACGGTAACATGTTGCCGAAGAAGTCAGCCGTACAGAGTGACTACTTAAAATTCAAGGAATATTTTGGCGAAGATGGTTCGGCTTTAGTCTTAGCCATCAATAACGATTCTTTGTACACGGAGAAAAACTTTCTTAAGTGGAAAGAATTAGGCGATTCAATTCTTCAATACAAGGGAATCGAATCCATCGTTTCTGAAGCCACCCTTTTTACAATTTACAACAACAAAGAAGAGAATCGATTTGACGCCAAGCGTATTTTTTCGGATGTAAATTATCAAGAAAAGAGCATAACGGAGATTGAGGCAGAAATTAAAAACAACCCTGTTTACAAGAATATTCTATACAACGATTCGACAAACGTTTCGATAATGATGATTTCCATCGACGAAAAGTTCCTATCGGATACAAAAAAAGCCAATGTTGTTGTTGATATAGAAAAGGTTGCAAAATCATACGAAAAGCATTTTGGAAAAATCCACTTCGCCGGTCTACCTCATTTAAGGGTAATCATCGGTAAGAAAGTAATCAATGAAATGTACATTTTCATTGGCCTATCTATTTTCGTTACCTCTCTTTTACTCTGGCTGTTTTTTAGGTCGTTTAAGGTTGTAATGATTTGTAATGTGGTTGTAATGATTGCCGTGATTTGGTCCATGGGTTCAATCGGATTAATGGGCTTCAATATCTCCATTTTAATGGCCTTGATTCCTCCATTAATGATTGTGATTGGAATACCCAATTGCATATTCTTAATGACCAAGTTCCATCAAGAAATTAAAGACCACGGAAACAAGGTCAAAGCACTCTCACGTGTCATTAAAAAAATCGGTACAGCAACTTTCTTAACCAATTTCACTACAGCACTTGGGTTTTCAACTTTCATATTTACCAACTCAGAAAAACTGACTGAATTTGGTATCGTAGCTTCTTTAAATATTCTGGCCGTGTTTGTTTTGTCAATCACAATATTACCAATTATCACCTCTTTTTCTAAAACCCCAAAATCAAGACATCTTAAGCACTTAAATAGAAAACTCGCAACAGGTTTTATTGAGAAGCTGGTGTATTTGACTCAATATAGACGTAAGACTATTTACATTGTCACTGCCGTTGTTGTTTCCTTGAGTCTTATGGGGCTTTTTAAAATTAAAGCTACCGGAAATATCACAAGTGATCTTCCGCAAGGAAATCAGATACTTGAAGACATTGAGTTTTTGCAGAATAATTTTGGAGGTTCTATTCCGTTTGAAATAATGGTGGACTACAAACGTCCAGGTCGACTTTTCTCGAAAGAGACTTTGCAAAAAATGGAAGAGGTGCAAAACCGCTATGCAAATGACACCTTAATGGCCAAATCGATTTCCATAGTTGACTTTGTGAAGGTAATTAACATGGCCTACCATGACAATGACCCCAATCAATATCGAATTATTTCCTCACGAGACAAATTAAGGCTTAAAAAATATCTCGACAATTTTAATCTTACCAATGCCAATGGGGGAGGATTCTCTATCAAAGATTTAGTAGATACCACGCACACAACTTTACGTATTCGTACTCAAATGATGGACATTGGTTCGTACGAAGTGTCCCAAAAAGTGGACTCCATGAAGGTGGTTATCGACGAGATTTTCAATCCTGAAAAAGCGGAAATTGAGCATCACTATGCTAAAATCAAAGAAGGACAAACGCAAAACATTGATTCTTTGATTTATTCCAATTCTGGAGTTTATAACAACTTAACAGCTCTGTTATCCAAAGGCGACGAAGAAAAGCAATATGCCTTTGACATTGATCCTGATTTGGTGAAATCTCATTATTCTGACGCTAATTTCAATAAACTGTTGCGCAAAGCAATTGATACGGATTATTACGAAGTTGCTTTGACGGGTACGTCTGTTGTTGCATCCGAAGGAACACAATATTTGGTAGTGAATTTGTTTACGAGTTTATTATTCGCTGTATTGGCTATTGCCATACTTATGGCCATATTGTTTCAATCGGCGAGAATGGTGTTTGTTTCTTTATTGCCAAACCTTATTCCGCTAGTGTTTACAGGAGGGGTAATGGGTTGGTTTGGTATTCCATTAAAACCGTCGACATTGCTGGTGTTTAGTATAGCATTTGGTATTTCGGTAGATGATACGATACACTATTTAGCCAAATACCGACAGGAATTAAAATCAGGCGAACACGACCTTAAGAATTGTGCGTTGATGGCAATACGAGAAGCAGGACTTGGAATGTTTTACACCTCCATTGTATTATTCTGTGGATTCTTTGTCTTTACTCTTTCAGAATTTGGCGGAACGAAAGCATTGGGGCTACTAATCTCCTTGACTCTCCTCGTAGCCATGTTGACTAATTTGGTTGTACTTCCTTCTTTCTTACTATCACTCGAAAGAAGATTGACGACGAAATCGTTTACCGAACCGTTGTTTGATGTTTACGATGAAGAAACAGATTTAGAATTGGACAACCTTCAAGTGCAAATTACGGACAAAACACCTGAACCATGAAAGGAATAATATTAGCCGGAGGTTCTGGAACCCGATTACATCCCTTGACGCTTGCTGTTAGTAAACAATTGATGCCTGTATATGACAAGCCAATGATTTACTATCCATTATCAATATTAATGAGTGCAGGGATAAACGAGATTCTGATAATATCCACACCGCATGATTTACCTCATTTTGAGAAGTTACTCGGAGATGGTAAATCTTTAGGTTGTAGCTTTAGCTATGCCGCACAAGAAATACCAAATGGTTTGGCGCAAGCTTTTGTTATTGGTGAAGAATTTATTGGCTCAGACAGTGTTGCTCTTATACTTGGAGATAATATCTTCTATGGTTCGGGGATGGATGCGTTATTAAAAGAACATACAAATCCATCAGGAGGCGTCGTTTATGCCTATCATGTTAGTGACCCAAGAAGGTACGGAGTAGTTGAGTTTGATTCCCAAATGAAAGCCATTTCGATTGAAGAAAAACCGACACATCCAAAATCAAAATACGCAGTGCCCGGGTTGTACTTTTACGACAACGAAGTAATTCAAATTGCTAAAGATCTAGAACCATCTGCACGAGGCGAGTACGAAATCACAGACGTCAACGCAGAATACCTTAAACGAAACAAACTTAAAGTTGCTGTGCTAGACCGAGGAACTGCTTGGTTGGATACAGGAACTTTCGAATCCTTAATGCAGGCCAGTCAATTTGTACAAGTTATTGAAGAAAGACAAGGCCTCAAAATAGGTTGTATAGAAGAAATCGCCTATACCAATGGATGGATTTCTAAATCCGAATTGCAAACGATCGCTCAACCCTTGACAAAAAGTGGATACGGGGACTATTTACTCGAACTCATTAAATAATGGATAAGATTAAAGAATTTAGTTCGGTAATCGAAAAAGCCGTACAAACATATAACTGGCCAAGTAGTCCAAAAAACCTTTACGAACCACTTTCTTACTTCTTAGATTTAGGAGGTAAAAGAATGCGACCTATTCTTACCTTAATGTCAGCTGAGATGTTTGGGTCAGAACCAAAAGACGCTTTACCATTGGCAATGGGAATTGAGTTGTTTCACAATTTCACTTTGATTCACGATGATATAATGGATGCTGCACCTTTGAGAAGAGCGCAGCAAACGGTGCATTTGAAATGGGATGAAAACATCGCTATTTTATCAGGTGATGTATTGATGGTTAAGGCGTATCAAGAAATTTGCAAAGTAAAATCCATTGATTTGTCCGAATTATTAGCCTGCTTTAACAAGACGGCCGTTGAAGTGTGTGAGGGACAGCAAATGGATATGGATTTTGAATCCAGAGACGATGTGTCGATCGCAGAATATATCGAAATGATTCGTTTAAAGACATCTGTTTTACTTGGGTGTGCTCTTGAGTTAGGAGCAATAAAGAGTGGTGCAAGTATATCGGATAGGAAAAACATTTATTTATTTGGACAAGAATTAGGATTGGCTTTCCAAATCAAGGACGATTTGTTGGACCTGTATGGAGACCCGGAAAAAGTCGGCAAACAAATAGGAGGTGATGTAATCTCAAACAAAAAAACATTGCTTTTACTTTTGGCTCAAAAAACGGCAAATCAATCACAATTGGAGAACTTAAAAAGCCTTCTGCAAGAAAAAGATCATGGTGTTAAAGTCTACAAAGTAAGGTTGTTGTTTGATGAATTAAACATTCGCGATCAAGCAAAATCATACATTGATTTGCATTATAAAAATGCCAAAATTGCATTGGATGCAATAAGCGTTGTTGATGAAAAGAAAAAGGATTTGAAGGACTTGAGTATTTATCTAATGAATAGAGAATACTAGCCTCGGGTTTTTATTTTTTTGTATTTTCAGTGAAATATTGATTTCATTATGAATACATTTTCCTCCCATTTTAGCACGTACAAAACTTTTGTTCTTGCCACTATCCTTTTAATTTCAAATTCTTTATTTGGTCAAGACCAGAATTACACTTGGGTAAGGCCTATCGATTCAAAAAACGTTGCCGGCATCAATCAAACCATGGAAATTGGAATTAACGTTTCAACAACCATACAAACTGAAATCAAGCAGTTTCTCGACAAAAAGAAAAGCGGTATAAACCCTTATGCTGGAGAGGACATAAACATTCAGGCCATTTTCACCTCCCCTTCAGGAAAAACATACAAACGTTTTGGGTTTTATTATCAAAATTTCAGAGTTGACGAAAGAATAAATGAATTTGTAAGATATCAAACTAACGACCCATTTAGAATTCGATTTGCCCCGAATGAAATTGGCAATTGGAAGGTGGAGATTGATATTATCACCAAGCTTAAAGTGAAGGAACAACCAATAACACTTGATTTTAAATGTGAAGCTTCGGAACACAAAGGGCCGCTAGTGGCTGAAGAAAATGAACGGTATTTAAAATACAAACAATCCGGTGACGGTTTCTTTGGAATAGGTCACAACGTATCCAGTGGTGGATTCTTCACTTTTAACCCTAGACAATGTGATTATCAGATGCAAGGGATTCGCAATTTATCCTACGGCGGTGGAAATTTCACAAGACTGGAGTTATCCGCTCAAAGTGCATTGCCCAACTGGTATGATTTAAACAGCTACGAAGACAAGCAAGATGAAATGTATGGCTTTGATCAAGTGATGACTCAATGCGAAGACTTGAAAATGTACGCTATAATTTTCAGGCATCACGTTGAAATTATGGGTGATGATTGGGATGTTCCAAATTGGAAAAACAATCCGGTTAGGAAGAAATTTCAGCTGCAAAGCGTTAAAGAATATTACACAAATGAGGAAGCTAGAAAACTAGAAAAACAGAATCTTCGTTATATTTATTCGAGATGGGGCTACAGTCCATATTGGAGTTTTTATGGTTACTCGGAGGTTGAGAAATGGTATGAGGACATGGTCAAAGAAGGAATGTCTGAAAACGAGGCTATTCAAACATTTAAAGAATGGGCCGCCGATCAACAAAACTATGTCCATGAAAGCCTTAATGCCGAGGCTGCATTTTGTCATTCTTATGGAATTCTTCCCGGTTTAGAAGAGAAAAAAGGATATGATGGAGTTTTAAAATTGTCTGATATTGTTGCTCTTCACAGATATGGGTCGAAAAAAGATGTCAACGACAAAAGACGGGCAGTTTATGTAAATGATTTTTATGAGATGTATCAAAAACCTGTTTTACTGGAGGAAATTGGTCTAACCGACAATGTATTGCCTATTTATTGTTGCACGGGTGTTGAATTTAAAAATAGCGTGTGGTCCTCTACATTTATGGGAGACCTTGGTGTTGGTATGGATTGGTGGTGGGATCGAGGGTTACAGGAAAATAATTATCACCTAGAATTGCTGGGAATTAAACAATTCTTGAATGGAATCGATTTTAGCAAGGACAGATTCACCCCGTATTATTGGGATGATGCAAATAGAAATAGAAGAACATTGGAAAATTATTGCATGATAGATTCTTCAAAAACTTCCGCCATAGGTTGGGTCAACAATGCAACGAATCATTGGAGAAATATCGCCGTAACTGATTCTTGTTTGAGTTCACTAGTAAACAACAATCAACTTTCAATTGATTGTGTCGTTGGAGAGGATGGAATAGTCAATCTAAAGGACTCAAAAAATGAAGAATACTCTAGAGATCGATATCTAGATGCCTATACGGATAAAGGCGGTGTGCAAGAAATTGGTTCTGCAGAGTTAGCCCAAAACCCCAACTTTAAAGTCCACGGCCTACTCAAAGGAATGGGGAAAAATCGTGCTTGGTACAAGATTGAATTTTACGATATCTCAAGCCCTTATTCAGTGGCGAAAGTGGAAGAATTCACCCAAATCGTTTCTTCCAATATTTTTAGATCCGTAAGAATTAGCACCCCGAAATTGGACATTAACATCCCTAATTACGCCTACAAAATGACATTCATACAACGATCAAAGAAAAAACCTTAAGCGGGTTTTTGTAGACCCTTTTCGGAAGCCCATTCTTCTGCCTCTTCAAAGGTAGCGAAAGACTTACTCTCAAAATCAAGACGGATATTTGTATTTTAAAATTCAGGACTTCTTGCGCAAAGACTCATAAATCGCAACAATTAAAATCAGTAAATTAAAATTGTAAAATAAATCTTCAAGAGGAATTGTGATTATTCTTATTCCCATAATATGGGCTTCCGAATACCAAACTATTGGCTCAGGTGTTGCCATTCCAGTCAATATTCCGTTTACAATCACAAAAGGAACTAAGGCGACTAAATAAGTAACCAAGAAATTACCCAACCACTCTTTCTTTAAAACTCTACCGAAAAGAAGTGTCAATACACTTGCCAGCAAACAAGCGGAAAAGGTATACCAGTTTTCATAAAACATGATGGCTAATACGAAAGATAGTGTAGCGAAAAGCGGAACAAATACCTTCGTCAACTTTTGTGTATTAAGATTTGGAAGATAGCCTTTCAACACTTCATAAATGAAGATACAAGCATAGGGCACAAGAATAAAAAACAAAATCTCCTCCAGAGGTAAGTTGCCCAAAAAGACACCTTCTAGATAGTCAGGATTAAAACCCCAAACCTGATTTTGGGTAAAATATTCATCCCACAACAAAAACGGAATTGCAACTAAAATTATTGAAATGAAAAGGCGTTTGAAGTGGGTATAGAAATGTATTTTTTTATCAAAACTTAGGGCCAATGGTCCTAGTAAAGTAAAAATCATCACCCACAAATACAAGCTCATTTGTTTTTGTATTTACGGTTAAAAGTTTTGCGAGACTCCTTGTAGTATTTAAGTGGCACTATCAGCATTCCGAAGCATTCACCATACTGTTTACCTAAATGTTTGTGATGTACCTTGTGGGCCTTTCTTATGGCCATAAAATAAGGGTGATCAATATCCCGAAGCCATTTCATTCTTCTGTGAATATAAACGTCATGAAGCATGAAATAGGCAAAGCCATAAGTGGCTATTCCGTAACCTATCCAAACGGGAAAATAATTATCGTACATCATGCCCAACATGATACACAACCAGGATGGAATGGCATAGATTAAAAAGAATACGTCGTTTCTTTCAAAGAACCCCGGTTCCTCAACATGATGATCTTTGTGAAATTTCCACATAATGCCGTGCATGACAAATTTGTGAGTTGCCCAGGCCATGAACTCCATGCCTAAAAATGCGAATAACAATACGATGGGTCCCCACCAAAACATACCTTAAAAGTTTAATCCAACAAAAAATAAAAACAAAACAATATAGACTCCAACAGCCACTTTGTTTTTCTCAGCCAAGCCCCATTTCATGTAAAAATAGTGCATTGGATAAGACAATACAAACCAACATACGTAATTGTAAAAAGGGATGTCTCCACCTGCCCAAGTCCAAAACTCAAGTTGAGTCGCTACCGGTTCAATAACCCCATCCAAAGCTGTCATTAACCCAGAAGCAACAAGCGCTTTAACCCAGATTTTTTGATTGAGATGATTGGCAATAGCCGAACTACAAACGACAAGTGTTGCCCAATTTACACCAATTATCAATGGAACACCAAAAATCTTAATACCTAAGTTTGTACCATAACTATACGTACCAAATAGCAATCCGGTTCTCGTGCCTATCACTTCAACCAAGATCCCAACAAAGAAAATCAAGAAGGAGAAGTAAAAGAATTGATCCTTTTTTCTATTTCTGCCCAGATAAACGACTATATAGGTCAAAAGTAGTATCCAACCGCTTAGGGGGACTAGTAGATCTTTGTAGTCGCTATTGGTCATTCCAAGAATTCCGACTAAATAAAAAATAGAAAGCAAACCTAAAAGAGAAGCAACTTTCTTATTTGAAATTTGCGAAGCCTCAGCTTGCTTAGCTTTTGAATGGGATTGTTTTTTTTTGCTCATATCAATTGATTTTACCTTTAATAGCGTTGTCTATTGTTTCTTCTAAGGTAAAGAAAGAATAGTCCAATTGTTTTTTAATTTTTTCAGACGAGTACACAACCGTATCGCATGCACTGTTGACGGTTTCTTTGGTTATTGGGCTTCTTTTTCCTCGAAAGAAAGCACCTATAGAAAGAATGATTTTTGCAGTATTTAATAAGTTCCTTTTGGCCATAATAGATGGCTTTTTCTTCCCCATCTTCAAAGCTATAGTGTCAAAAAGGTTTTTGAAGGGTTGATTTGAACCAATAAGCAAGAATCTTTGTGAGTCGATCTCTCCCTTCATCAGTTCATGCATGACATTAACAACATCGCGTGCATCCACAATTGCGTTTCCGCCAGTTGGGTAAAACTTAAGGCCTTTGTGAACTTCTCGCAAAATGGTAAGCGAACTTTCGTCCCAATTACCCGCTCCTAAAATAACACAAGGATTGACCATTACAGCATTTAGCCCCTCCTCTATTCCTCTCCAAACTTCTTTTTCGGCGCTATATTTTGAAATCGAATACGCACTCGTCTTACCACTTTTTTTCCATTTAGAATTTTCGTCGACAGTTGAAATATCTCCGCCGGTAATAGCGGCAGTAGAGGAAACATAGACCATCTTTTTAATCCCCTTGGCAAGCGAAACATTGACCATGTTGCTCGTGCCTTCTCGATTTATTTTAATGAGTTTTTTAAAGTCTTTGTGATGAAAGGAAACCAAAGCTGCACAATGATAAACCTCATCTTCAAATTGAATTAATTCTTCAATTTCCGGGATATTATTGATGTCAACTTTAAACCATTCGACTTTCGTCCATAATGACTCCCATTGTTCAGGATGATAAAATTGAAATATCTGTTTTACCCGATTAATCTTTGATTTGGTCTGGTAGGTTGCAAAAATCTTAGTTTCGCTATGGCTCAATTTGCATAGCAAATGACTTCCAACCAAACCAGTACCTCCCGTTACTATGACCATACTCTAAATTTAATCAATTCTTAATTCTATGGCCGGATCCCACAAAGAATCTTTGAAATTTTGTATTTGATTTTCGACTATTACGTGACCTTCGTTTACTAATAATTCTTGCATCATTGTTGGCGAACTAAAGTGCGCAGCACCGGACAACATACCCAATCGGTTAACCACTCTGTGAGCTGGCACATGTGGTTTACCATGAGCGGCATTCATCGCCCATCCTACCATACGAGATGATCTTGCAGCACCTAAATATTTAGCGATGGCTCCATAATTGGTGACTTTACCACGTGGGATTAATTCCACCACTTGATAAACTCGTACGAAAAAATCTTTGTTTTCTTCAGAAAGTTTAATCTCCTTCATAATGCAAAAAAAATCCCTTACACAATCAAAACGATCAGATAAGGGATATCTATTTAAATTCGTTGGCCCTTACTCAACCGTAACTGATTTTGCTAGATTTCTAGGTTGATCAACATCACAACCTCTCATCACCGCTATGTGGTATGAAAGCAATTGAAATGGAATCGTTGCTAGAAGCGGTACTAGATGTTCGTCAGTTGCCGGAATCTCGATAACATGGTCTGCCATCATTTTCACTTGCTCATCCCCTTCGGTAACGATGGCAATAAGTTTTCCTTTTCGGGCTTTAACCTCTTGTATGTTTGAAACTACTTTTTCGTATGAAGTCCCTTGAGTTGCAACCACAAAAACAGGCATTTCTTCGTCAATTAAGGCGATTGGTCCGTGTTTCATTTCCGCAGCTGGATATCCTTCTGCGTGTATATAAGAAATCTCTTTCAGTTTTAAAGCACCTTCAAGCGCTACAGGGAAAGAGCTTCCTCTTCCTAGGTAAAGTGCGTTTGTTGCGTCTTTGTATTCTTTCGCTATTTTTTCTATTAAGTCATTCTTTTCTAAAACCTTACTAACCTTATCTGGAATTGCTTCCAATTCGGTCAACATGTTTCTAAACTTAGATTCGCTAATTGTTCCTTTTTTGTGTGCGATTGACAAGGCCATCAAAGTCAAAACTGTGACTTGAGCAGTAAAGGCTTTTGTAGAGGCAACACCAATTTCTGGTCCTGCGTGGGTATATGAACCAGCATCTGTAACTCTAGAAATGGTTGACCCAACTACATTACAAATTCCAAGTATAATCGCTCCTTTGGATTTTGCCAATTCAAGGGCTGCTAAAGTATCTGCCGTTTCTCCTGATTGAGAAACTGCAATTACGATATCACCTTCGTTTATAACAGGATTACGGTATCTAAATTCAGAAGCGTATTCTACCTCTACATTGATTCTTGCTAAGTCTTCAAACAAATATTCACCTACCAAACATGCATGCCATGATGTACCACAGGCAACCATTACAATTCTTTTGGCATTGATTAATGTTTGCTCGTAGTCTTTTATACCTCCAAGTTCAACCCAACCTTCATTCGCATTTAAACGGCCTCTAAAACAATCGTAAATAGATCTTGGTTGTTCGTGAATTTCTTTCAGCATAAAATGTTCATATCCACCTTTTTCCAAAGCTTCAAGTTGCATTTCTAAATGTTGAACATAAGGCGTTTTCTCTTCGTCTTGAATGTTCCATAGTCTAAGACCCTCACCCAATTTAATAACAGCAATTTCTTCGTCATTAAGGTAAACCACTTTATCCGTATACTCAACAATTGGTGTCGCATCAGAAGCCAAATAAAAATCGTCTTCTTTACCAATCCCAACAACTAGTGGAGATGATTTTCTTGCTGCGATTAATAAATTTGGTTCGTCTTTTGAAATTACCGCAATGGCATAGGCTCCAGTAACACTTAACAATGCTAGTCTAACGGCTTCAGGCAAATGAACTTTTTCCTTTTTCTGAATGTCTTCAATTAAATGAATCAATACTTCTGTATCGGTATCACTTTTGAAAATATATCCTCTTGATTTTAATTCTTCTTTAAGTACATCGTAGTTTTCAATGATACCATTATGAATAATAGCCAAACGCTCATCACTTGAGTAATGAGGATGTGCATTTTTGTCATTTGGTTCACCATGAGTCGCCCATCTTGTATGCGCAATTCCGATACTACCTCCAGTATCTTTGTCTTCTGCGTATGCTTCAAGATTCGCAACTTTTCCTTGTTTCTTGTATAGATTAAGTTCTCCATTGTTTAACAGAGCAACACCTGCACTATCGTACCCACGGTATTCTAATCTTTGAAGTCCTTTTATTAAAATAGGATAAGCTTCTTTTTTGCCAATATAGGCTACAATTCCACACATAATATTAAAATTCTGTAAAGACGATTGATAAACTAGGTTTAACCTTATTCAACGTCTCCGATCCGTTAAAAATAATTCTTTGTCCTGTAGTAACAAACTGTAGAGGAGAAATAATCAAATCTGTATTTTCTCGACGTCCAGCTAATACTTCTTGAACATGTGATCTAATATCAATTACAAATCCTTTTCTGAATTCACTGTATTGTCCAACATTAAACAAAAACAATTCAGTCGATTCATCAGTTTCCTTCGTGGCAATAGTCACAGTACTTCCAGGGGAATATACGGAACCGGTTTGAAATTGCACAGGTAAAAACAGTTCGGCTTTATGCACAACAGCTGTTTTAGGCAAATTTTTGAGATGTGGGATTTTAAATGCTGCACGTGCACCCATGGCTTGAGCATAAAACTCCACCTGACCTGAAACTGTATCGTTGATTACTTGTTCGACCTTTGTACCCGAACGATCAAAAGTCATACGATTAAAGTCTTCACAATTTCCATTAATCACAAAGTCGTATTTCTTCTTTATCAAAGAGTCGATTCCATTTATCAGTTCAATTTGTCTATAATAAATAGTCAATTTTGAATCTGCATCATTAAGATTAAAGTAGAAAACACCTCCTTCGCCATTAGCCTGACTCGGATTGTTTGATTTAATATAAAGTCCTTTAAAGTATTTTATAAATTCGGTATTTGAAGTGAAGTTTGCTCCTCCACTTGCCGCTTCTTCAATTAAGGTACGAGCAACATTAGTATCTAACGAAAGCCTCATTTGAGGGTCTGTCTTTACGGTATCTAAAAACACATCATCTTCTGGATGAGGAGTTATTGTTCCTGTTCCTGGAACAACCATATTAACTCCTTTATCGTTAAGCTGGGAAAACTGATAGTAGGCATCGGTAGTAACAGACGAAATCTCCTCTTCCAATTCGTAAACTTCAAATGTCTGAGGGTCATTTTTTCCGGTAAAACCAGAATAACGCATTGCCAAGACAAAGGAATCTAAAACTATTTGAGATGTATTCCCAAAGTTAGGGTTTGAACTAGCCAACCTAATCTGGGTATAAATTGAAGCGTCAACTTTTCCAAAAACTGGATCAACGTAACTTCCAAGGGTGTTTTGAGCAGGGTTTTTTGTTCGGACAGAATCTTCAATAATAGAGAAAGACTTCAACGAAAAAGTATCTACCTTCGCTCCATTTAATAGTGAGTTTTGGTCTATTGCATTAGCTCCTATTGAAGTATCTTTCTTCTTACAAGAAACAGATAGGGATATAGCTAATAAAAAAGTAGCGGAAAGTTGAAAAACTCTCCGCCACGGGTGACAAAATTTATGTGTCATATTATCATATAAGAATTTCTTCTTCAATTACTTTATCAAAAAATTCGCTCATTACTTTGGTTTGATTTTCTTCAGCAACATATTCTTGTTTTAAACAAGATTGTTCATCAACCAAAGCCTGTAACGCAGGGTCAAGATTTTCGCTTGCGATGTTAATTCCGTCAGCGTATTTCATCATCACCTTACTTATATTCTCAAAACTTGTGTCTTTTAACTCGTCAACAACTTCGTCAGAGAATCCATCAAATTTAAGTTTCTCAGGAAATGAAGCGTCCCAATTTTTGTTAAACCCATCGTTGTAAACGCTATAAACTACTTTGGTATTGTTGAAGTGAGGGTCTTTGTTGTACAATTGTTTTAGGTAAAGGGACATCAAACCAGACATCCAACCGTGACAATGAATCACATCCGGTTGCCATCCTAATTTTTTTACTGTTTCCAAAACTCCACGACAGAAAAACATTGATCTTTCGTCGTTGTCGTTATGAAACTCTCCTTTATCATCTGCAACTGTATTCTTTCTTTTGAAATACTCATCGTTGTCGATAAAGTACACCTGCATACGCGCAGCAGAAACACTTGCCACCTTTATAATCAAAGGATGATCGGCATCGTTAATGATTAAATTCATTCCTGACAAACGAATAACCTCATGAAGTTGATGTCTTCTTTCGTTAATGCTACCGAACTTTGGCGTGAATACTCGAATTTCTTTACCACTCTCTTGAATACCCGGAGGTAATCGACGAGCTGATGTTGAAATTTCTGATTTAGGCAGGAAAGGTTGTATTTCCTGAGTTACGAATAAAATTCTTTTTTTCTCCATGAAAAGTACTTAGTTGTCATTTAACCCTACAAAAATATAACAAAAATGTCGGATAATCAAGTATAATTAATAGATTTGGCAGGTTTTGCCATTAAGAGCAAGGAAGAACAATAATCTATAATTGGATTAGTAAAAATTGTTTTTGATTGAAGTTAATATGGAAGTAGTTCGTGAAATCAAGAAATTAAAATCCGTACTCTCTGAGTTTAGGAAGAATGGAAAGAAGGTCGGTTTTGTTCCAACAATGGGGGCGTTGCATGCCGGGCACATTTCTTTGATTGAGTCAAGTATCAAAGACAACGACTATACAGTAATTAGCATATTTGTCAACCCGACTCAATTCAACAATTCTTCAGATTTAGAAAAATACCCTCGAACCTTATCTAAAGACTTAAAACTCTTAGAATCTACCCAATGTGACTTTGTGTTTAACCCCGGTGTAAACGAGATTTATTCTAAGGATTTTGTTCCTTCGGTTGTTCCACTTGGCGAACTAGAAAATGTGATGGAAGGCACATTCAGACCCGGACATTTTAAAGGGGTTGTCAATGTAGTTGAGCGTTTGTTTTCGATTGTCAATCCTGATAAGGCTTATTTTGGAAGAAAGGATTTTCAACAAGTCAGCATCATTCGTCACATGAATTCGTTTTTAAACCTTGGAATTGAGATTATTGAATGCACAACCAAAAGAGAAATTAGCGGCTTGGCTATGAGTAGCCGTAATCGCTTTTTAACGGAAGCGGAAAGAAAAAATGCAACTTTTATTTACACTTCTTTAACGAAAGCAAAAAACCTAAGTAGAGACAAATCGCCCAAAGAAATAACGTCCCTAATCGAAACTGATTTTAAACTCTCGACCTTGGAATTGGAATACTTTTCAATCGTTGACCCAATCAGTTTAAAAACACTAGCCGACGAATGGGTTGCAGGTGCCACCGCCTGTGTTGTTGCTCATTGCGGAAATGTCAGGTTAATCGACAATCTCGAAATAATAGAGAAGTAAAAAGGAAAGTGTTCTTAGCCGTATTTTTGTTTTAACTTTGCCGCGCAAAAATAGTATCTATGTTAATAGAAGTAGTTAAGTCAAAAATACACCGCGCCCGAGTAACTCAAGCAGAATTGAACTACGTAGGGAGCGTTACAATAGACGAAGCCTTAATGGAAGCCTCCAACCTTATTGAAGGTGAAAAGGTTCAAATCGTCAACATTAATAACGGCGAAAGAATTGAAACATACGTCATTAAAGGGGACAGAAACTCAGGTACGATCTGTTTAAACGGACCTGCCGCAAGACGTGTACAAGAAGGCGATCTTATCATTGTCATCGGTTATGCCCTAATGGACTTTGAAGAAGCAAAGAATTTCTCTCCGTCACTTTGCTTTCCTGATGAGAAGACGAATCAACTCGTATAAATGAAAAAATCTATCCTTACCATCATTAAGACAGTACTTCCTTTATTACTAGGAGTTTATTTGATTTGGTTTTTCTTTTCGAGTATGAGTGTTAGTTCGAAAGAACAATTTTACTCTGCCATAAAAGAGGCCAACTATTTCTGGCTATTCTTATCTGTATTATTTGGTTGGATTGCGACCGTCTCGAGAGCGATACGATGGGGTTACGTTATAGAGCCTCTTGGTTACAAAACGCCACTTTGGAATCGATATCACGCGGTAATGATTGGTTACCTGATCAATTTGACCATTCCACGTGCGGGTGAAGCGTCAAGAGCAGCTATGCTTTATCGTTCGGACGAAGTCCCGTTTGCCAAGGCATTTGGAACTATAGTCGCTGAGCGAGCAGTAGATTTAATGATGTTGGCAGGTATCGGACTGTTTACCATGTACATTGGTGCAGGTGATTTTGAATTGATCTGGTCAGAAATGATTACTAAGTTCTCAGGTACACCCAAAGAAGAAGGTGGATTTCCGTGGAAATATGTCGTACTGGGCATTCTAGCTTTGGGTATGGCCTACTTAGCTTATAAGTACAAGAAAGACGAAAAGTTTAAAACGAAAATAAAAGAATTTATTACAGGACTGATAGGTGGACTATTATCCGTTTTCAAATCTAAAAACCCAGGGGGATATATCTTTCACTCCATAGCCATTTGGGCTTGTTATTTGATCATGTTTGCACTACCATTTTATGCCTTGGACCAAACTTCTGATTTCCCTGTAAAAGGAATGTTGATTGGATTTATAGCTGGAAGTATAGGTATAATTTTCACAAATGGCGGTATAGGAACTTATCCTCTTTTGGTTGGACTAGTAATCGCATTTTATCTAAAGGCTGACTACCCTAGCGAAGCCGAAGGAATTGGAAATGCATTGGGTCTTTTGATATGGACATCTCAAACATTAATGATGATTATAATGGGATTAGTATCTTTGGTTATGTTGCCAAAAAACCACAACGAGAAGAATGACAAAACTGCAGAGGCTATATCAGAAGATTGATTCTACCGAGGGGACCAAGAATAAAGTAGATTCTTGGAAAGCATCGGGAGAAAAAGTTGTTTTCACAAACGGCTGTTTTGATATTCTTCACAAAGGCCATGTCACCTATCTGGCCAAAGCAGCTGAATTAGGTAATAAGCTCGTGGTTGCCTTGAATACAGACGCTTCTGTTAAAGCGCAGAACAAAGGACCAGAAAGACCCATCAATCCAGAAGATGCTCGATTACTTGTGCTCGCTTCCCTTGAATTCATTGACGCCGTTTTCTTGTTTACAAATGACACGCCTTTAGAAGAAATCAAGTTTTTACAACCCGATATCTTGGTAAAAGGAGCTGATTATAACGCTGACGAAAGAGACGAAAGTTCAAAACTCTATATCGTCGGAGCAAAGGAAATAGTTGCTAACGGCGGTAAAGTGATGACGATTGATTTGGTGGAGGGGTTTTCGACAACTGCGATTATAGGAAAGAGGGGAGAATAGTTATTAGTGGTTAGCTATTAGGAAATAGGAAATCGGAAAGTAAATCAAACTAATTGTTCATTTTTTGCATTGCCAAAAAACGAACCAAAAAAACGCTAGGCTGCTGAAAAGACTCTAAAATTCTGCAGTCATTAACTCCTTTTATAGAGTTGTGCAATTTGATATTTGCCTTCATGATTCATCGTGTTACATGCGGCAAGCCTTATTCAGGGA
>JBLIKY010000024.1:0-19106 GCA_047637535.1 Lentimonas sp. | reverse complement strand
ATTTCTTAAAGTCTGATATCGTCGAATTCAAACATATTCTTAACGAGTTTCATCGTATCGTAATTCCACACCATGAAACCCATTTTATATTGACCCAAAATGGTGAAACCATACATAATCTTCCTCCAGCTAATTTAAGAAAGCGAATTATTGATTTAAACGGAAGAAATTATACGGATCGAATGGTTCCGGTTAACGAAAGCACTGACATCGTAGAGATAAATGGATTTGTTTGTAAACCAGAGTTTGCTAAAAAATCGAGAGGCGAACAATACCTATTTGTAAACAATAGATTCTTTAAAGACTCCTATTTTAACAATGCCGTGACGAGAGCTTTTGAAAATCTTCTGCAAAAAAGCACTTATCCAGGATACTATATTTTCTTAACAGTTGATCCAGAGAAAATTGATGTCAATGTGCACCCGACTAAAACAGAAATTAAGTTTGAAGAAGACAAGTTTATCTATTCCATTTTATTTAGTGCAATAAAAGAAGGTCTTGGTAAATTTAACGTCATGCCTTCTTTAGATTTTGAAGCGGAAACAAGCTTTGATGTCCCGCAATCTGTAAAAAGCGGATTTGCACATCAACCAGAAATTAAAGTAAATTCCAATTACAATCCCTTTACCGCAAAGCCAACCAATTCTTCCTCTTCCAACAAAAGTCCCTCCCCTGCTATACGAAACGCTGGCATTACTCAACAAGGTGGTGATACAGAAACGACAGATTGGAAAGACTTTTATGACGTGCAGGAAGAGAAAGAAGAAAAAAACCTGGAAATAGACCTTGATTTTACTCAAGAGAACAAACCTGTTTTGATATCTGGTTCCTACATCATGACCACCGTTAAAAGCGGCTTTATGTCCTTAAATTACCGTAGAGCGCAAGAGAGGATAGTTTATGATGAACTAACCAGCTCATTCATCTCCCAACCTATACCTTCTCAAGGATTATTGTTTCCCTACGACTATGAAATCAGCAAAGAAGAGGTGTTAACTTGGGAAGAAAACAAGAAAATGACGAAGCAATTGGGCTTAGTCTGGACAAAAAACGAAAAAGGAATTAGCTTCACTGCTCTTCCTAGTGTTTTGCAAGAAGAGAACCTTCCACTTTTCTTGAGCGACTTTAACGAAAAAATCAATTTTGCTACGGTTGAAAAGGGTGAAATTGCTCATTACATTATATTGTCCTTAGCAAAGGCTTCGAGTATGCAATCCAATCTTGTTACAAATAAACAATCAGCCGATGAAATGATCGAAAGGCTTTTTGCTTGCGAAGATCACACTTATTCACCTTCAGGAAAGGCAATAGTTAAGTTATTGAAACACGAACAAATCGAAAAAATTTAAATGAGATTCTTAAACAACATACCTCCGGTAACCAAGAACTTTTTATTGCTAAACGTGATTCTCTTTTTAATAATGCACGTTTTTATTGCAACTGGAGGCACCGATATATCACAGTACTTATCGGCTCATTACATTAATACACCTTTATTTAAACCTTATCAGTTGATTACTCATATGTTCATGCACAGCGCATCGGACATCATGCATATCTTTTTCAATATGTTCTTATTGATTATGTTCGGCGCACAATTAGAGCGTCTATGGGGTGCCAAGCGATTTTTTATCTTTTACTTTGCGGCGGGCATCGGTGCATTTGCCCTTGACAACATTGTAAACGGAATTCAGGTTAATGAGCATTTAAATGCAATGGCAAATGCAGGCATAAATGTTGATGCTTTGAACAATTTGGTGCTACGCTCTAACAGTATGTCAAACACTGCTGTAAACGAAACTTTTAATCAGATTGTTACTTCTGTAAACGGACAACAAGACGCAATACAATACTACAGAATGGGCATTACTTCTGGGGTTGGGGCATCAGGGGCAATATTCGGACTGCTAACCGCTTTTGCTATACTTTTTCCAAATACAGAACTTTACCTTATGTTTATTCCCGTGCCTGTAAAGGCAAAATACCTTATCGGGGCTTATGTTGCTTACGAAATATACAAAGGTTTTTCATATTCAGTTGACAACATCAATCACCTCGCCCATGTTGGAGGAGCTTTAACGGGTGCTATATTGGTGTTGATTTGGAGAAAAATGGATAGACAAAATTTTTATTAATGAGACCTAGAAACTTTATAGAAGAAGCCAAACATTTGTACAGGACTGGTGGTGGTTACATTCAGCTTTTAGCTGTT
This sequence comes from Lentimonas sp., assembly GCA_047637535.1. GTDB lineage: Bacteria > Bacteroidota > Bacteroidia > Flavobacteriales_D > Crocinitomicaceae > UBA2040. Next base: position 16,894 of record JBLIKY010000024.1, on the reverse strand, counting down.
AATACAATTGTGTTCTTAATTATTGGAATCGTTGAAGTCTTTGGTCGTTTAATCGGTCCGAATGCTGAATATAATGCTTCTTTGATAATGACTCGTATTTTTTCCATGCCTACGGACAGTGAAATAATATTTTATCCTTGGACATTTTTCACGTCGATTTTTGCTCATTTTAGTTTTTCACACTTCATAATGAATATGATTTTCTTGTTTTTTGCAGGAAGAATATTTGAACAACATTTTAGCAGAATTAGATTGCTCTACACATACGTTCTTGCAGGATTTGCAGGAAGTATTCTAGAAATTATTGCTCATACCATCTTTCCAGCAATGGCTGCTCAATCGACACTTGTAGTTGGTGCCTCTGGTTCGATAATGGGTATATTCGTCGCAATGGCATTTTATGCTCCCCAATTAAAAATTAACCTGTTCGGAATCCTACCCGTTCGCCTTATTTTCTTGGCGTTATTCTTTTTACTAAGTGACTTTTTCTCACTTGGTAAGGCTGACGGTACAGCGCATTTTGCTCATGTAGGAGGAGCTTTATTTGGTATATGGTCCGTTTCAAAATACGGTACTCAAAAAAATATTGTCACTCGATTTATAAACGTATTTTCAGATTTGTTTAATAAATTAGCCAAATTCTTCAGTAAGAAAAAAATGACTGTAGTCTCAAACAACTCAAGACCAAAAACAGACGAGGAGTTTTTACAAGATAAAAAAGAAAACCAGGTTAAAATTGACAAGATTCTGGATAAAATATCCAAAGCGGGCTATGACTCTTTAAACAAGGAAGAAAAAGACATTTTATTTAAGCAGAGTAGAAAGTGAAAGACAAAAAACGCTATTCTTTAATTGGTTTTATCCTCAAACTTTTGAGCATAATAACAATCGTTTCCTTACTTTTTGCTTACCTAAGTCCGTTTGTACACCCAGGTACACTTTGGTTTATTCCTTTTTTCGGATTGATGTACCCCATTATTATAGGTTGCGCTTTGATTCTTTTGATATTCAACCTAATCAGAAGATCTAGAATGACACTGCTCTTAATAATTGTTATCGTATGCGGCGGAAAACTTCATTTTAGACAATTTGTATTTTCTTCGAAAGAGCCGACTAAAACGGAGAATAACCTTAAACTATTAAGCTATAATGTTCGACTATTTGATCTATACAACTGGTCAGTTAATGGGAAGAACGAAAACAGAAAAAATATACTTTCTTACATCGTTGAAGAAAACCCAGACGTAATGTGTTTTCAAGAGTTTTACGACAAAAAAAGGAATTTGAACTTTAAAACAATGGCTGCTTTACAAACTAGTTTCAAAGGCATTTACAAGCATACTAAATACTCCACTCGCAATAATGGTGGGCAAAAATTTGGGATAGCTATCGTTTCAAAATTCCCAATTGTAAATCGAGGGGAGGTTAATCTACCGAGCCAAAACAATGAGAAAAGCCATAATTATTGCATTTATGTGGACATAAAAAAAGGAAAAGACACCTTGAGGATTTACAACGTCCATCTACAATCAATTAAATTTAAGAAAGATGATTATGCTTTGTTTAATGAGATGGGTGAACCAATACCCAATCAATCTAAAGTAATTGAATCCGTTATCAAAAAACTCAGTAACGCCTACCCTGAGAGAGCGTCTCAAGCGCAAGCAATTGTTGAAGACGCTCGCTACTCGCCTTACAAAGTTGTAATTTGTGGTGACTTTAATGACACACCTTTGTCTTATACCTACAATCAGTTTTCGAGTCGTTATGTTGATGCATTCAGAAACTCTTCGAGCGGCATAGGAACTACCTATATCGGGAAAATTCCAGCGGGGAGAATTGATTTTATCTTTCATTCAAACGCTTTATTTTCTAGTAATTTCTCCATTCAGAAACAAGAATATTCTGACCACAGAGCAATTTCCTGTACGATTGGACTGTAAGAATCATACTTTATAGGTATCTTCAAAATATGTTAGTCGAAATTTTACCAGGAAACATCGATCAAAGGCTCATAAAAGAGGCTGTTGATTATTTAAGGAATGGAAATATCCTTATTTTCCCAACTGATACCGTCTATGCGATGGGTTGTGATTTAAACAATAAAAAAGCCTTAAATTCTTTAGCTCAATTAAAAGGACAGAAGCTCAATAAAGTGAATTTCTCCATACTATGCCATGACTTAAGCAATCTCTCGGACTACGTCAGAAATATTGACCGACCAACTTTTAAGACTTTAAAGCTTAATTTACCAGGCCCCTTCACCTTTATTCTGAAGGCAAATACAGAGGTCCCAAAACTTTTCGACTCTAAGAAAAAAGAAATAGGTATTCGGATTCCGGATAATGCGATTACTCTAGCCTTGATTAAAGAATTAGGCAATCCTATTGCAACCACCTCTTTGCACGATAGTGAAGACATGTTGTTGGATTATTTTACTGACCCGTATCAGATATTCGAACGTTACGACGACATCAGAGAGGTCGGGATGATTATTGACGGTGGAATTGGCCAACTTACAGCTTCGACCATTGTAGATTGTACACTTGGCGATACTCAAATTGTAAGACAAGGAATAGGCGTTTTAAAATGAAAATTGCAATACTAGATTTCGGCAGTACCAAAGTCCCAGACATCGAATCGATGGTGGACGATACAATTGATTTCGAAACCTTTAAAGCTTTTGAGTTTAAGCCAGAACTTCAAGATAATTTTATTGGAATCATACTTTCTGGAGCGCCAATTCTCGTTACAGAAATTGACATGGAACCGTATTTTGAAGCTTTTGAATGGTTGAAAAAACCAAAAAACCCAATTTTAGGAATCTGCTTCGGTCATCAATTAATAGGTATACTTAATGGCGCTTTTGCTAGCAAAATGAAAGAAGACCGAGATTCCCAGGAAATTGAATTTTATTCTGAATCCATCCTCTGCAAAAAAATGCCTCAGCTTGTCAGTATGATGGAAGACCATTGCGAAGCCATCTCAATTCCTAGTGGGTTTAAATTATTAGGGAGTTCAGACGCCTGCATAAACGAGGCCATGGAACACAATGAAAAACCTTGGTATGGAGTGCAGTTTCACCCCGAAGCATCAGGAAACATGGGCTTTTTGTTAATCGAAAACTTCATCAATCACTGCATTCATTTGAATAAGTCACATTAGATTGTGTAAACATTTGAATTCGCTTGCTCAAGTCCTCTTAAATTATTCAGATATTTAAACCATGTTATTAAATAGACTTTTTATCGCCATGTTTTTGATCGGATTCTCGGTCGCTTTTGGCAAGTTGGTTTTCTTTCAAGATTACGACATTCTTAAGTCTATTGTTGACGCCTTGTTTGATGCAGCAAAATCCGGATTTGAATTATCAATTTACCTTACCGGAGCGCTCTGTTTATGGATGGGTTTCTTGGAAGTCGGAGAAAAAGGTGGAGCAATCAATGCTCTTTCCAAGGCAGTCTCTCCCTTGTTCTCAAAGTTATTTCCCGAAATACCTAAGAACCATAAGTCTTTGGGAACAATGATGATGAACTTTAGTGCAAACATGCTGGGCCTAGACAACGCGGCAACACCAATTGGTTTAAAAGCAATGAAGGAGCTGCAAGAATTAAACCCGGAGAAAGAAAGAGCAAGTAATGCCCAAATCATGTTTCTTGTATTAAACACAAGTGGTTTGACGATTATTCCTGTAAGTATTTTAGCCTATAGAAGTGCCGAAGGTTCAATCTCACCCTCCTCCGTGTTTTTACCCATTTTAATTACAACTTTCATTTCATCCTTTATCGGCCTAATCTTCGTTTCCTTAAAGCAAAAGATCAATTTGTTCAACAAAACAATCTTACTTTATATCGGCTCGATGGTGGTTTTAATTGCTTCGTTGTTGGCGTATATAATTTATCATCCTGAACATACTGAGGTCATCAGTAAGGTTGGAGGTAACGGATTGTTAATTTTAATAATAACAGCTTTTTTCTTGCTTGCTTTAAGAAAGAAAGTCAACATCTACGAGGTTTTTGTACAAGGAGCAAAAGGCGGGTTTGATGTCGCTATAAAAATCATTCCTTTCTTGGTTGCTATACTGGCTGCAGTTGCTGTTTTTAGAGCATCAGGCGCTTTGGATGCCCTTCTTGAGGGAATACGATACATTTGCATAGGAGCTGGCCTGATTCATACGGAGTTTATCGATGCGCTACCCGTTGCATTTATGAAACCATTTAGTGGTTCGGGTGCTAGGGGTCTAATGATTGAAATCTTCCAAAATCCAAGCTTTGGGCCCGACAGTTTTGTGGGTAATTTAGCGTCTACTTTTCAAGGTAGTACAGAAACAACATTTTACGTATTGGCCGTGTACTTCGGTTCGGTTGGAATAAAAAACACACGATACGCTGCCGGTGCTGGATTAATTGCAGATTTGGCTGGAATCATAGCTGCAATATTCATTAGTTATTTATTTTATTCGATATAAATGGGCTGGTTTAAGAAGAAACAAAATAAAAAATCATCGGAACCAGCAATACCTGTTTCAGCAAAGCCTACCGAATACTCCGCTAAGATTATTTTATCTTGGATCGAGTCGCTCAAAGGAAACAAAGAAATTTCCTCTTGGCTCTTGAAAAATGGATACGAAGAAATTGTGAAGTGCAACCTCGCAATTCGTTTAGACTCCAAAAGTCGAGATTGGTTAATGACAAACGGATATCCCCAATTGATGGCATTCGTAAATGCTTCTGAAGGAAATGCAAATGCACAAAGATGGCTGGAGTTAAACAAATTCACCTTACTTCATCATATGGCTTTAGCTATTGAGGACGAAAAAGATAGCCGTATTTGGTTAAAGAATAATTCAACGTATGATATTTTAGAATTAACTAAGCTAATTCGAACGGTAAAAGACAACATTGAAGAAACACACAACGACGTTCACTCCTTCGGAAAAGACTAATATTTTATATTGAATTTTCTTTCAATAACACTCGCGCCTCTGCCAAATTGGAGGTAATCCGCGTCATACATCTCAGCACCGGGCATTCCAAGTATAATTTCTTTAATTTCTCTTTTCAAAACACCTTCTCCAACCCCGTGAATTACAATGATGCGATTTTCTTTCTTCGTTTTTGTAGAAACTAAAAAAGAAGAAAATTTTTGAAGCTGTTTAGTTACAATCTCATGATTACTCATGTCTCTATGTGAATCGACTAAATTCTCAATATGAAGGTCGATAATCGGAAGTGAAGAATTCCCTCTCCTATTGATTGATCTATTACCCAAATCAATGGCTTTTATTGAAATGTGATCTGTTTTTATATCCCGATGCTTTACTAACTCGATTAGCGGACAAGTTCGTTCAAAGCCATCACTGTCCTTGACCAACGCTTCTTTAGCATTTACTTTCAGGACAATTGCCCAACCTTCTTCGTCTAAAAAACGAACTCTATCTCCAACCTTAAAATCCATCTAAATACCAACCCAAAGAGTAGATTTTTAATAATAACACAGGAATGGCAAAAGTTGCAACCCAAATCAAAACGATTAACATTCGATGCCACAAATGAGTATCAAAATCAATTGGTGAAGTCAACACACCTTGCACTTGAACGGCAATTACTGGTTCGATATCCTCTCCGTCACCATTGAGTTTAGCGTACTTAACCAATGCTGGAGTGTTATTTAAAACGACCTGTTTAATTTTCGCGTAATTCTCATCACTTAAATCTTTGTAAGCAATGGTATATTCTATTTTTTCTTCATTTAATTCTTTATGAATGGAAAATCTCTTTTGAATCGATCGAACCCGTAAGCCCATTAAAAATCCAAATCCAATTAGAATATACTCGTACATATAAATCCCTATCATTATCATTATTAGTGAAGAAACTAAGGATAAAACAAGCTGAAAAAGTTCAACGTTCTTTCTGAAAAGTAGTTTTAATAATTGCCCTCCGTCTAACGGGTCCAATGGTAATAAATTGACAACATTTAAAAACATAAACATTAAGGACAAGGTAATCATCCAATCGTTTTTAAATTCTTGCCCCAGAACAAACAATCCAATTCCAAGGATTATTCCTGGCAATGGACCAGCCAAAACCACAATAAAGCTTTGCCATTGCGAGTATTTGTCTTTTACTCCCTGCACAAATGCGCCCATTAGGGGAACAAAAAACATTCTTACATTTCGATATTTAAACACTTTCATGAATGCAAAATGACCTAATTCATGAATTAACAAAACAAGAAGAAGAAGCAAAATCAGCTCGATTGAGTCAGAAAACAAGAATAAAAAAGCCATAACAAACAAAACCATTGTAAATATGGTTTGTCCGATGTCAGATTTCTTTTCTTTTACCTTAATTTCTGGTTTTTCAGGATATATTCTATATTCTTCCATTCTCTTAATATACGTCAATTAGTATTAATTTTCAATTATTTAGACGCCCAATTGGCAAAATCCTTGGCAAAATAAGTAAGGATACCGTCTGCCCCTGCCCTCTTGATAGACAATAACATTTCGGCCATTGCAGAGTCGTAATCTAGCCAACCTTTTTGAGCTGCTGCGTGAATCATAGCATATTCACCAGAGACATTATATGCCGTGATAGGAATGGCGAAATTTTGCTTTAATTCTTGTATCACATCTAGGTAAAATATCGCTGGCTTTACCATTAAAAAATCAGCACCTTCAGCCACATCCAACTCAGCCTCAATAAGGGCTTCGCTCCTATTCGCAGGGTTCATTTGGTAGGTCTTCTTGTCCCCAAATTTTGGCGCTGACTGCAGAGCATCTCTAAAAGGACCATACATCGCTGAAGCATACTTGGCCGAATAAGACATTATACTTGTTTCTTTATAGCCAGCCTTATCCAATGACTCACGAATTGCACCGACTCTTCCATCCATCATGTCTGACGGACCGATAATATCAATACCTGCCTGTGCCTGAGCGACCGACATTCCGCATAGAATTGGCAAGGTTTCATCGTTCAAAACCTTCCCTTCTTTTACTAAACCATCATGTCCATCTGTTGAATAAGGATCCATGGCTACATCACTCATTAATACCACTTGTGGAAAATGAGTTTTTATACTTTTAATAGCGTGGAGATAAAAATTATCTTGAGAATAAGAATAGGAAGCAATATTGTCTTTTAGTTGCTCATCAATAGCCGGAAACAAAACAAATGAACTAATCCCCAATTTTGTACATTCTTCAATCTCCTTTAAGAGCAAATCCAAAGAAAATCGGTACACATTTGGCAATGAATCTATAGGTTCTTTCTTGTTTTTACCGTCAACAATAAATAATGGGTAAATCAGATGTTGGACGCCAAGAAAAGTTTCCTGTACCATGTCTCTAATAACTGAGTTTTTTCTATTTCTTCTTGGCCTTTGAAGCATGCTTTTATTTGTAAAATTAACTGATTTTAGATGGATTTACGGCTATTGCATCATTATTTTTAACACTTTGACCGTTAACCCTCCATTTTTTGTTATTTTAGTACTAACGAATGATATGAAAAATATGTATAAAATCTATTATTTATCGATTGTCTTAGGCTTATTCTTTGGAACTCAGTCTTGTTCGGAAGAAGAAACTGACAAAAACGAAATCGATCAAGAGTTGCTTGACCCGAATAGTGCGTTGAACACAAATTTTGATGGGAAAATATTCAGTATTCCTTCTCCTGTTCAAACCTCCATGTTGATTAGAGATTTAAAACTTCCTTTTAATGAGGACCTGCTAAATCCTATTAAAAACCTTGAAGGCTATTCTACCGAGTTTAAACAATCAATCAACCTGGGCGTTTACGGTACAGATTTAGGCTATTCGGTCCTTTTAAAACAAAATAACGCTTCAATTAATTATTTGGCAGTCGTTAAAAAGACGACAGAAAAGTTGAAATTAGATAATGCTTTTGACAAGGCTTTTTTAAAACGATTTGATGCTAATATTAATAATGAAGATTCGATGACCGTTATTGTTTCTGAAGCATTTAAGAAATCGGATATGTTTTTGAAGAACTCAAACCGTAAATCAACTGCAGCATTAATTATAGCCGGTGGTTGGATCGAATCCATGTACATTGCAAGTGAGTTGAATCAAATTAAAAACTCACCTAAGATCGTGGAAAGAATTGGTGAGCAACAATTAACTTTAAAAACGTTAATCGAAGTTTTGTCTGAATACAACGATAACGGTGGAAATGATTCATTGATCCAAGATTTAAAAGAATTGCAAATATATTTTGACAAGATTCTCTTTGAATACAATTATGCTCCTCCAGTTACAAACGCAAAAACGCGAACAACAAAACTTCAACATGATGTAAAAATCACAATTGGAGAAAACGTGATTAGTGATATTTCATTGAAATTAAAATCAATTCGTCAAAAAATTACTTCTTAAGAAATAAGACATGAAAAAGACATTATTAGCACTTATTCTACTTTTTTGTTCGCCTGTGATTTTTGGACAAGACTGTGAAACCATCGTCAAAGATTGCGAAGCATATTTACTAGGTAAGAACGGAAAGAAAAGGTTCATTTCTGACGGGCAAGTGTATACAGCCTTCTTAGATCGTGAACAAGCCGAGTTTAAGACTACGTTTTATGGAGGCTCAACTTATCGAATCGCAGCAAGCGCAGGACGAGATGACGACTATGTTGTATTCACAGTATTGGACATGGAAGGCAATCTTCTTTTTACGAACAAAGACCATAAGAATGCAAATTATTGGGATTTCGAAGTTACGAAAACTATCCCCGTGGTTATACGTACCGAGCTAGATCTAGACTTAAAGGTAACTGGTTGCGCCATTATGTTAATCGGATTTAAATAATAACTGAAAGTCAATAAAGGATCGGCGTCAAATGAATGAAAGAATTCTTCGTGCCCTAATGCAGCTATTCGCAATTATTGCGAAAGTTGATGACGTATCCCAAACTGATGAACAATCAGAAGGAACTGAAAATAACCTTCGAGGAGACGCAGTTATAGAAACCTTTCTTCAATCAGAATTAAATTCGGTTCAGGTACAACATTACCTTAGTTTGTATGAAGAATTCGCACTTGTTTTAACGCCATCGGAGAAAAAAAAAGACGGTAGAAAAAAGCGAAATTCGGTAAACTCAACAAAAGTTCTAAGGATTTGTTCTCAGATCAACAAAGAATTAACTCAAGTGCAAAAAGTAATTGTACTAATGAGAATTGTTGAGTTTATCAATGTAAACGAATATCAGACAAATCAAGAAATAGAATTTGCTAATACAGTAGCAGAAACATTTAATATATCTAATTCAGATTATGAGGCCATTCAATTCTTCTTACTTGATGGCATTAATGTTTACCAGAACAATCCCCAATTTCTTTATGTTACTAAAGATGAGATTAAAGAAGTTAAGCTAGCAAAAAACCTAACCTTAAGCAACCTAGACAACGACATTAGATTTCTTCGATTCGATACGGTTAACTTATTGTTTTTTAAATACCTAGGAAAACATGAGCTTTATTTAAATGGGCAGCTTACTAACAATTTGAGAGCTCAAATATTTTCGAATGGCGCTTCATTAAAAACCCTCATTACCAAACACGTTTACTATAGTGACATCATCTCTAGCTTCTTGAAAGACAGAATGGAGGACCCCTTGACCTTTAAAGCAAACAGTATTCAATACAATTTTAACAGTAAAAAAATAGGCCTTCAAAAAACATCTTTTCATACCGAAAGTGGTAATTTAATTGGTGTTATGGGAGGTTCAGGTACGGGAAAATCTACCTTTCTAAATTTAATGAACGGTTCTTGTGTTCCTACCTATGGAAATATTACAATCAACGGAATCGATATACATAAGGAAAAGGAAAAAATTCAAGGGCTAATTGGATTTGTTAGTCAAGACGACCTTTTGATAGAAGAGCTCTCCGTTTATAATAACTTGTATTACAATACTAAACTTTGTTTTAGGGATTTAAGTGATGCAGATTTAAAGCATAAAGTAAATAACGTACTGGATAAGGTAGGTCTTCTGGAAGTTAAGAGTTTTGTTGTTGGTTCGCCCCTCAAAAAAATGATTTCTGGGGGACAAAGAAAGCGGCTCAATATAGCATTGGAATTGATTCGTGAACCAGCGGTATTATTTGTTGACGAACCAACATCAGGTCTCTCGTCTAGAGATTCAGAAAACATTATGGATTTACTGAAGGAATTAACTCTATCAGGAAAATTGATTTTTGTTGTAATCCACCAGCCCTCATCAGAAATTTTTAAAATGTTTGATCGTTTGCTAATTTTGGATCAGGGCGGTCATCCAATCTTTGATGGTAACCCTATAGATGCCGTAGTTTATTTCAAAACAGAGGCAAATCACGTAAATGCAGAACAACGTGAATGTCACTATTGCGGTAATGTAAATCCGGAACAGATCTTCAATATCATTGAAGCAAAAGTTGTTGATGAGTATGGTAATTTGACATCGACGCGCAAGGTATTACCTGAAGAATGGTATTTAAAGTTTACCCAAACCAAAAGATTAAATAAAGTAAAGGAGTACACGCAAGAACTACGATCTCAATTCCGAAAGCCAACGAAACTTATACAATACTGGGTGTATTTTCTTAGGGATTCCTTATCAAAAATGTCCAATAAGCAATACTTGCTCGTAAACTTTCTCGAGGCCCCTATTCTCGCGTTGATTCTGACTTTTATCTTGAAGTTTTATGATTTTTCAGAAGGAGGTACTGAAAATGTATATTACAGCTTATACAGTAACGAAAACATTCCCCAATACATTTTTATATCCGTTATTGTTGCCATTTTCCTTGGTATGACAGTTGCTGCAGAGGAAATTGTGAAGGATAGACACATTCTAAAAAGAGAGAAGTTTTTGAATCTGTCAAGAGGAAGTTATTTATTGTCGAAAATCACCATCCTCTTTATTATTAGTGCCCTTCAAACAGGAATGTATGTGCTAATAGGAAATACAGTTTTAGAAATAAAGGGCTTGTGGTTTGAATATTGGTTTGTTTTATTTTCAGTTGCATGTCTATCAAATCTCACGGGCTTGATTATTTCAGCCTCGTTCAATAGCGCCAAAGTTATCTACATTGCCGTGCCTTTATTAATAATTCCACAATTGATATTTAGTGGGGTAATTGTCAAATTTGACAAGCTTCACCCCTCTTTTTCTAATCAAAAAGAAGTTCCGTTTATTGGAAACATTATGGCTTCGAGATGGGCCTATGAGGCTCTGGCAGTGACCCAATTTACCGAAAACAAGTTCGGTAAATATCTGTTTGACGCCAGACAGCAACAAAGTGAAAGCAGTTGGAAAAGAGATTTCTGGATTCCTGAAATGAACAATCAATTGAGGATTGTCTTGGATAATAAAAGCATGCTCGATGAAAAGGTCAAAGCAAAAAAGATCATAATCAATGAGATAGGAAAAGAAACCAAAATCTGGAAAAACTTAGATTGCATCGGCTATATAGTAGGATTGGATAATCCTACAGAACAATCAATAACTCCAATAAGAGTGTTCTTGGCAGTAGTTAAAAACCAGTATAACCTCAATTACAATAAAGCAGTTAAATTCATAGATGATTATATAGGAGACATTGGTAGTGAAAATTATGAGCTCCTAAGAAAGTACAATTCTAATGAAAAGCTAGGAGAATTTGTTACCAATAGAACTGAGTTAAACAGAATTGTATTGGACAAAAACTACAATCTTGTTCAGAAAGTTGATCCTATATATTTTGACACAAGGCACACATCTTTCTTTGACTCGCCGTTTTATGCATCACACAAGTACATCGGAAAGGTGAAAATGACGACTCTTGTAGCTAACACACTGTTTTTATGGAGTTTTCTAGCTCTACTTTATCTAGTACTATATTACAGTTTGCTCCGAAAAGCATTCACAGCATTCTCATTTTCTAAGCATTAAAAAAGGCCCTCTCGGACCCTTTTTATAAATATCATTATTTGTTTTTACATCAACATTCCACCGCAAACATTTATTGTTTGACCTGTGATGTATGTGGACATATCAGAACCTAAGAAAACGGTAAGATTAGCAACGTCTTCAGGGTTCCCACCTCTTTTCAGAGGAATAGCGCTTCTCCATTCTTCTACAACTTTCTGATCTAAGGCTGCAGTCATTTCTGTTTCTATAAAACCAGGAGCAATAGCATTACAACGAATATTTCTTGAACCTAATTCTTGAGCAATTGACTTAGTAAAACCAATCAATCCTGCTTTTGATGCAGCATAATTAGATTGTCCAGCATTTCCAGAAACACCAACTACAGAAGACATATTGATAATACTTCCTTTACGAGCTTTAAGCATTGGTCTTTGAACAGCCTTAGTTAAATTAAAAGCAGATTTAAGGTTGGTATTCATTACTTCGTCCCATTGTTGTTCAGTCATTCTCATCAACAAAGTGTCTCTAGTAATTCCAGCGTTGTTCACCAAGACATCTACTGTTCCAAAAACTTCAATTACGTCCTCAACCAATTTTTGAGCTTGATCATAATCAGATGCATCCGATTTAAAACCTTTTGCTAGAGTACCATTTTGTGACAATTCAGCTTCCAAGGCTCGGGCTTTATCATCAGATGACAAATAAGTAAAAGCAACTTTCGCACCTTGCTTAGCGCATTCTTCAGCGATCGAACGTCCTATTCCTCTTGATGCCCCAGTAATTAACACCACTTTATCCTGTAATAATTTCATCGATTTATTTTTTATTCCTCCCAAAGATAACACTTCATTTAATTAAGCAAAGCATTTTTTACGCTTCAAAATACGCTAATCAAAATTTTGCTATTTGACTTTTTTTGCTATATTTGTTAAGGTTTAGTTGTAAAAGGTAGGTTAGGTTTGAAAGGAGTAAAACACTCGTTTTACTCCTTTCATTTTTAATCTCTAGTTAAAAAAGTCCCAAGTTAAGCCAAATCGAAGCATTAAAGGGCTTCTATAATAATCTCTAACCATTTGTACTTTAATGTCTGTAAACAAGCTTTGTATGTTTTCTGCACGTACAAAAAACCGGAATTCTTCTATCTTAAATCCAAATGTTGCGGACAGTTGATAATTTAAACCAGAGGCAAGGTTGACATCTGGAAAGAAATAATTGTCAAAGGTTGGATTGTAATTCAATAACGAGTATTCAGAAATATAAAATTGATCGACTGCAAACAACAATTCCATTTTCTTTGCCTCAAAAACTTTCTTAGTCCACGCTATCCGCCCTCCTATTCTCCATTCTGGAACATATTCTATTCCTTCTGTATAAGTAGCCTCTGGCATTAACTTAAGCTGATTAAAATTTATATGAATTTTTGAATTGACAGATATCGCATTTATTTGCCTACCGTATTTCCAGTTGTAGTTTGACCAATGCAATAAATTTTCAGCCTTATAATACGTGAATCTTGTTGTAAATTTGACTTTGTCTCTAATGCTAAAATTGTGCTTCAAATTCAAGGTAGTTTGCGTAGATTTTTCTAAAGGCAAGGCGGATACGGTTTGGTTATTGCTGTTGTAATAGCGATACAATAAATCTGGGATAGAGTTTTCATAATTAACACCCACAAGCAAACTGTGCTTGTTATTTACATAGCCCAAATTATTCTTAAAGTGCAAGTAATTCTGTCCGTTTACTAAGTTGAATTTTGAGGAAGAATTAAAATGAAATTTATTTAAGTTGATATCTACATTTGATTTCAAGTTCACCTCACTTAACGAATTTCTATCTCCCAAATTTTGAAATGCAAAAAGCTTTTGACTAATCGCCCCTGAAACTGAAAAGGATTTTGAATGGATAAAAATTCCTAAATCATTTTCGAAAATATTTTGCTGGTACTGATCCCTTGTTGAAAATGAATCAATATAAGTGAATGGATAAAGCTGACTGATGGAATCCACTTCGAGGTACTCCCTGTTCTGAAGGTCAAAACTGTGATTGCTATATAAACCAAATTTCTTCAGTAACGAATCTCCTAAAAAATTAAATTTCTGAAGAAAGGAAACATTCGCATTTTTTTGAATAACACTGGCTTGATTTTTATTTACAGGAGTAAAGTCATAACCAAATAAATCCAAAGTGGCAGTATCTGAAACACCCCCGTTTAAATCAGCACTTGTTGTTGCATAATAGACCTTAGACTGACTGTAATACCTTTGACCAGTGAAACGATGCGACGCATCTACTCGTGCATCAGTGAAGCCGTTTCGAGCGGCTATCCCTAGTGACGAAAATCGAGACACATTTACATTGATCAAGTGGTTAGTATCAGGCGCCTGCTGATAATCGACCTTAAGAACCTGGGTGCCTTTTGACCCAAAAGAATAGAAAAACCCGAGGTGAGGCAAATTAGTATTTACTAATGAATTACCTTCTCTGTAAATCGAGGAATTCCGAAGGTAAGGATCATTTGTAAAGTAGGAAAGTGAAGGTATATCTTGCATCCCGATGCCAAAGGAACCCATGGGTAAACTTGAAATGGTTGGAAGCAAATGTATATCGAAAGTATCTATTTCACCGCCCTTGTTGTGACCGTAAAACACAGTGTCTTGTTTGACATTCCAGTTGGTCTGAGCAAACAAATTAAAACTTGCTAGAAGTAAGAATATGACTAGGTTATTTTTCACGTACAAATATTAAAATAAAGGTACAAAAAAAGGGGCATTAGCCCCTTCAATATTGTATAGTAACGTGAATTACATTTTGTTAACGTGAACTTGTAATCCAGATTTCAAGTTACTTGCTTTGTTAGTGTGAATAACATTGCTTTTCGCTAGTTTATCCAACATTGTGAAAACAGGAGCTAACATTACTTCAGCTTCTTTTTTGTCAGTTAAAGCACGCAAAATACGAACAGCATTACGCATTGTCTTGTGTTGGTACTTGTTACGAACTCTTCTTGTTTCGTTAGATCTAATTCTTTTTATTGCTGACTTGTGATTCGCCATATCTTTTATTATTTGTATTCAATTATTTAAAAGTAGCCCATAGGAGAATCGAACTCCTGTTTCCAGGATGAAAACCTGGCGTCCTAACCACTAGACGAATGGGCCAAAAGTTAATTTGGTATTTTTGGTAGCCCATAGGAGAATCGAACTCCTGTTTCCAGGATGAAAACCTGGCGTCCTAACCACTAGACGAATGGGCCAAAATGTCTTTCCCTTACTGTTTTTGGGAGTGCAAATATAATTTGAATTTCTTTAACTACAAATGGTTTAAAGAAAATAATTTAAGTTTTATCATGATTTGATTGTTTAAAACCTAATCGCTTACTTGTTTTTACCCTTAAGTCAGCACTAATAGAGAGCATTTGTTCGACAGAAACTTCTTCAATCAACTCATATGGAGGGTTTAACAAATCGAAGTTTAATGCTTGGGCAAAAGAGACCTGAACAATGTGATTTATTAATTTTTCAGAACAAATATTATCCGAAGGATCTTTAAATAAGAATCCCAATTGCCCTTTGCCCTCGACAAAGACTTTATTTTCCTTATTGACATATATTTTTCCGATTAAAAAACCCGAATCATTGAATCGATTATTAATAATAGACTCAGCCAAAAAATTATATATATGAATCACTCCGAAGAAGCCATTCTCTGTGTTTTTCTTAAGGTAAGGTGCTTTCCACAGGGGGTGCTCGTCCTCCAATAAGAAAACATTTGAATGCATTTGAAACAAGAGGGCATCTGAACCAATCATCACCATGGTCTCGAAGTCACTTTTATCTTCGGCACTTAAACGAATTCGATCATCTTTAATCAAAGGTAGAATGGCGGCTATTTCTTTATAAATAACACCTCTAAGATTGGTAAAACATGACTTACTTAAGGCAAAAACGTCCTGCTTAAGAATGGATTTTGACTTTAGTAAATCAAGAATGGTTTGGCGATTGTTTTCGATGCTCATGGTTATTTAATTTTAGTAAGCTTTAGCGAAGATCACCCTTTTATTGGACGGCTTACCAGAATACATGCAAACACCCGCCTCTTCTTCCGAATCCAAAGGAATACATCGAATTGTTGCTTGTGTTTCTGTTTTTATCTTAGCTTCTGTCTCTTTGGTACCATCCCAGTGGGCTAAAAAGAAACCTCCTTCTTTATTAAGTCGTGTTTTGAACTCGTCGTAAGAATCGACTTTCGAGGTGTTTTTATTTCTAAATTCAAGCGCATTATCAAACATCTGGACTTGAATTTGATCTAAAGTACTGCTCAAGTAATCAGCAAAACCATCTAATGAAACGGATGTTTTTTCTTTGGTATCTCTTCTAGCAACTTCCGCTTGATTGTTTTCTAAATCTCTAGGTCCGATTGCAACACGCAAAGGAACCCCTTTAGCTTCGTATTCGGCAAATTTCCAACCCGGACGTCTGTTATCGTCGTCATCGTATTTACAGGAGACACCTTTTGCTTTTAATTCAGCCATTATTACATCCACCCTGTTGTCAATTGCAAGTTTCTCTTCGGCTTTACGATAAATCGGTATAAACACAACTTGTATTGGTGCTAAAAGCGGCGGCAAAACCAATCCTTCGTCATCTGAGTGAGTCATAATCAAAGCACCAATCAAACGAGTGGATACGCCCCAAGAAGTAGCCCAAACGTGTTCTAGTTTTCCTTCTTTGTCAGTGAACTTAACATCAAATGCGTGAGCGAAGTTTTGGCCAAGAAAATGAGAGGTTCCAGCTTGTAAAGCTTTTCCATCTTGCATCATTGCTTCAATACAGTAGGTCTCAAGTGCACCAGCAAAACGCTCAGCTTCCGTTTTAAGGCCTTTAACCACAGGCATAGCCATGAATTCTTCGGCGAATGTTGTGTAAACATTCAACATTTTCTCAGTTTCAACTATAGCCTCGTCTTTCGTTGC
>JBLIKY010000023.1:0-19760 GCA_047637535.1 Lentimonas sp. | reverse complement strand
GTACTCCTCGTATTACTAAGTTAGACGGACATGGAAATGGTGGTCGTGCACTTAAATTAACTGCAGCTTCAGAAAATACGATTGTAGCAAATGGTTTCATGGCTAATCCTGAATACGATTTCGGTGGGGGGCCAATCAACGTAAAGGTTGTTGATCCCTTGAACTTAGCTGACGGTTATTTTGAATGTGAATTCAATGAATTTAGTGGTGAAAATCAAGGAGATGCAGCTGATACAGCTTCATGGACAATAAAGAGATATGCTTCTAAAGGCGGTCAGTTTATTGAGTCTGTTAGTTCCTCTGCATCAATTGATGTAGATAATGAACAGTTGATCCCTAAATGGGGTGTATCGGTTCAGATATATCAGACTAAATATTATTTTGAGAAAGGAATAACAGGAAACCCTTCAAGAGAAACAACTGATGTTCTTTCTGCAGATTTAACTTATACTGACTCATCAAAACAATGGATGAGTCTTATACCAGATGTTAATGGTTTCTTTCCTTTAAACTGGATTCGTTCAGGTACTAATGATGAAAATCTTACGGATTACGATTCGGACGACACCTATTCTAGCCCAATTTGTTATAACGATGAAGTATTAGTGGTTTCCGCTAATGAAAAATATTCATATGATCCAGATGCAAGATGGTCATCTATCTTAAATGGAGGTTTTGCTCCACATAGATTAGTAGGTTACCAATGTGATTTCATGCCTTTGTCTTACTTTAAGACAAATCCATCTTATCCTGAAGCGCCAGAGGGTCTTCCTGGTCAAAAAAGAGATGTTGCAGGTCTTGCCTTCTCTCCAAGTATTGATATTGTTCTTACAACTGACAAGTCGAAATGGACAAGATGTCCAGTTATCGAGTTGGGTAGAGATAAAAACTTAAATATTGGTGGAGCACTTCCTGGTGGGAAACGTAAAAGCACAAGTGTTAATAAGAATGGTGTAGCAGAGTCTTCCGGTACTGGTATGGGTTGGTTCCCAGGTTATGCTATCGATATTGAATCTGGTGCAAGATTGTACATGGCATTTGGTGAAAATTCGTTCCTTGGAAATGATAACGGAAGTGACATGATTTGGAATCCATCTTCAAGATTGTTTGACAACGTTAATACACCGGTAATGGCTGGACAACATGCTATTTATGTCTTCTCTTACAAATCTAAAGACGTGAATGGTTACAGTCAACTTTCCAACCTAGGGGCTTACAAAGAGTCTAATAATGAAGTGTCAGATTTATTAGATTTAATAGAATCAGGTAATCCATCTGCAACTAAAACATTCTATACAAGTTTGACTTGGATTGGTCAACCGTTTTTGACCCCTGGCCAAACGTTGTTAAGTTCGGATGCTAGAATTCAGATACGTGTAAACAAAGAATACAGAGTCTTTAGTGCAACTGGTAATACATCAGGTAAACCTAAATACTCTTGGGATATGTCAGACATTGCAACTAAAACTGGTAATGAATCTGAATTGGCGAATGCATTGCAATTAATAAATGTTGTACCAAATCCTTATTATGCCTTCTCTGAATACGAAAGAGGTAGACTTGATAATCGTGTTAAAATAACGAACCTTCCTGAGGAGTGTACAATTACTATATATTCGATCAATGGTAAGTTGGTAAGAACCTTTAAGAAGGCCAGTCCGATTACTTCAATCGATTGGGATCTGAATAATAAAACCGGAATTCCGATTGCTAGTGGAGTTTATTTAATTCATGTATCGGTTCCAGATGTTGGGGATGTCGTAGTTAAGTTCTTTGCTGGGATACGTGAAGTTGATTTACAAGGACTATAATAAAACACTAAAAGAGGATTAAAATGAGAAATTCAATGATATCATTAAAAAGCAGTCTTTTAATTGGAGGGCTTGTAATAAGTTCAATGACAATTGCTGGAAATGAAGACCGTGTTGGTACTTCAGGTGCAGGACAACTTTTGGTAAACCCATGGTCTAGGTCGGCTTCAATGGGTAGTGCCGGAATTGCATCTGCAACCGGATTAGAGGCGTCGTTTTTGAATATAGCAGGTCTTGCATTTACAGATAAAACGCAAATCAAATTCAACTCGTCCAACTGGATGGGGAATGCAAACATTAAGTTTTATTCTGCTGGATTAGCTCAAAGAATATCTGAGCAAAGTGTATTCGCTATTAGTGTTCAATCGATGAACATGGGTGAATTGCTAATCACTACAGTAGATAACCCTGAAGGAGGTTTTGGTACATTTTCACCGCGTTTAAATGTTGTGAATTTAGGATACGCCCGTACTTTCTCTAGTTCGATCTATGCAGGTATTAATTTGAAAGTGGTTTCAGAAAAAATACAAAACGCAGGTGCAACTGGAATAGCTTTAGATGCTGGTATTAAGTATGTAACAGGTGAACAAGACCAATTTAAATTTGGTATCACATTGAAGAACGTTGGTCCTACAATGAGAATGTCAGGTGATGGTTTTGGTCAACAAGTTACTTATAATTCGGTTGGAGAAGTTGCAACTTTAGAGCAAAGAACGGCTGACTATGAATTACCTTCCAACCTTGGTATTGGTGCATCTTATGATTTTATTTTTGATGAGAAAAACATGTTAGTAGCTGCCTTTGGTTATACAGCTAACTCTTTCTTCTACGATCAGTTTAGATTGGGTTTAGATTATGGAATGAGAACTGAGAAAGTTGCCTTCAACTTAAGAGGTGGTTATGTTTACGAGAAAAATTTATTATCAGCTGAAAATTCAGCAAATGCATTAGTTGGCCCAACTGCAGGTTTTTCTGTTGACGCCTTAACAGGAGCATCAAAGAATGCCTTAGGAATTGAGTATTGTGCTCGTTTCGCCGGTAAATTTGGAATCATTCACACTTTTGGTTTGACCATTAGTTTGAAATAAGAAATAACTTCATTATTTTTGTTTAAGCAAGGGAGTCCGGATGGGCTCTCTTGCTTTTGTTTTAAGTAAACTCAAGTATTATGTCACAAGTATCGTATTTTACAGCAGAGGGCTTAAAAAAGCTCAAGGATCAACTGCATGAAATGAAAACAGTTCAACGACCTTCAATAAGTAATCAAATCGGTGAGGCTCGAGACAAAGGAGATTTGTCTGAGAACGCTGAATACGATGCGGCAAAGGAAGCTCAAGGTATTTTAGAAATGAAAATCTCCAAGCTGGATGCTATTGTAGCTAATGGAAGATTGGTTGATGAAACCAATATGGACACCTCTAAAGTGTTTATCCTTTCTACTGCCAAAATCAAACACATTGGTAACGGTGCTGAAATGAGTTACAAACTTGTTGCTGAAAATGAAGCTGATCTCAAATTGAAGAAAATTTCTGTTGATTCCCCAATAGGAAGAGGATTGCTAGGAAAGGCAGTAGGAGAAATAGCTGAAGTTGAGACGCCTAATGGAATAGTGAAGTTTGAAATTCTTCATATTTCCAGAGGATGAGCACTATCTTTTCCAAAATAATCAATAAAGAAATTCCTTGCTACAAAGTAGCAGAGGATGATAATTATTTGGCTTTTCTAGATATCATGCCCTTAAGAAAAGGACATGTTTTAGTGATTCCAAAATTGGAAACGGATAATCTATTTGACATGGAAGACAATGATCTAGCCGGATTAATTGTTTTTGCGAAAAAGGTTGCCAAAAAGATTGAAGTTAATTTTAACTGTAAAAAGGTTGGCGTTGCTGTTGTTGGTCTAGAAGTTGCTCATGCGCATATTCATTTGATTCCAATTAATTCAGTTGCAGATATGGATTTTAGTCAAACTAAATTATCCTTGTCTGAAGAAGAGTTTAAAACAATTGTACAAAAATTGCAATAATTGACTTTGGTACAATTCATGTATTCTTAACTTTATGGATAGCATACTCATGAAGAAAGTCATTAACATCGTTTTAAGTTTTTTGTTCGGAAGCCAATTGTTTGCGCAGGCGAGTGATTCAACGAACATGAATATTTTATTCATTGGGAACAGTTATACCCACATGAATGATATGCCTAAATTATTTGGTAAACTCGCCAAAGCCAAAGGGTATGAGGTTAATGTAGAGAAGACCACCCAAAGTGGAGCCTCGTTTCAAGTGCATACTACTCGAATTGACTTATGGGACAAAATAAAAAGCAAACAATGGGATTACATTGTTCTACAGGGCTATAGTCGTGAGTTGTCAGAACCTTTGTCTCAAATTGATACAGCAACACTTCCTTATATTCAAAGAATCGTAGATTCTGTAAGATCCAATAATCCTTGTACCCAATTATTGCTTTACATGACTTGGGGTTATAAGAATGGATTTTTAGATCGAGAAGAAGTTGATACTTATTCTAAAATGACAGAAAAAATCTCGAGTGGGTATAGATATATATCTGATGTTTTAAATATTCCGATTGTACCAGTAGGGCAGGTTTGGAAAGAAGTAATAGCACAATATCCAAGCATTGAACTGTATGATCTTGATCAAGCTCATCCTTCTAAAAAAGGTTCATACGTGACCGCATGCGCGTTTTATGCTGCAATCTTTAAGGATAACCCCAAAGGTTTAATTACATCCTCTATAGAGTCAGAGTACGCCTATCGATTGCAAGATTTAGCAGGAACGTATGTTCTTAATAATTTTAAAACCTATAAACTTTATCAAAATAGGGTAGATGTCAAGTCTGTAATTACAGTTGATGGAAAATTTTTACTATTTACGAAGGCAAATTACCCTAATTCTAGCAGTATAGTTTGGGATTTTGGTGATGGACAAATCTCAACGGACACAAATCCAAATCATGAATACATGAAGCCTGGAGATTATACAATTATTGTAACAATCGACGATGAATGTGGAATAAGAACCGTGAAAAAGGCAGTTTCGTTTCAATCAATTATAACTATAGATAAGTTGAAGCCACAGCCATCTAAGCCAACTAAGAAAATTTAGTAAATACCCAATCTCGAGCCTTCTTGAAAGGCCACAATACGATTTGTTCTAGTTTTTGATAGGGTTTTTCAATTGCAGGTAAGAATTTAACGAAGATCACGAAAACCAAAATAAATCCAATCGCTGATAATATTGCTTGTGCAGGAGTTAGGCTGTTTTTTATGTAATGGTTTAGGCCTACACCGAATATTCCTGAATATAATACCATTACGTGAACGATATAAATTTGTAGTGTGTTTTGACCTATTTTGATGAACAAAGAATCCTTGATTTTAAAGTACTTCTCGATGAACATAAGAATTCCAATCACAATTAACACTTGACCCAATCGTCCGTATAACCATGCGTTAAATACGAAATCAAGGTTTTCAGAGAAATGAATCATTTTAGACAACTGATCTATGGCTTTAAAGATGGTGTATCCGAAAATATTCAAAACGATGCCAAGTCCAATAAAGGTAAGCGGAAACCAAACTTTTCTTACATGTTCATGAAAACGGTTTAGCAAGGCACCAACCATACCGCCGTATAAGGTAAAGGCAACCCATGGTATAATAGGGAAAACAGAATGAGGCCCTTTAATCATGTTTTGAATAATCATAGGCCATCCATCTAGAGCATATTGTCCCTCAGGTAGATTTTTTAAGTAAGGGTAAAATGAAAAAAGTAAGGTGGCCGCTAAGAAATAGTAAAACCAGAGACCGCCTTTTTTAATTATTTTATAAATCCCATAAATAAGCAAAAGCATGGCAATACCAACTCCTATGGATTGTAACACGTGAAATGCTGTTGACCACTCGTTAAAATCACCATGTAAATAGTCTACGATATGTTGAAAATTAAGCTGTAACATATAACCCCAGAAAATCAATTCAAAAGCACGGCTAAACCCTTTAGAAACTCTTCTGTTCTTAAAAAATCCTGCCTTTTGTTGATTGGTTAATAGGTAAACAAAAACTACACCTGTAACAGTAAAGAACATTGGAGCGGTGAATCCACGAATAAAATTCCAGGTAAAGTAAAGCGGGTTGTTATCGTCACGATAGGCTTGGTTCAAAGTCAAACCAATAAAATGACCCTCAAGCATCAACAAAATAGCAATTGACCTCGCCATGTCGATAAACTTGAGTCGCTCTCTTTTTGTTTCTACTTCTTGAATTACTTCTTCCGCCATTTCAATAATGCTTTGTACAAATTTAACAGTTTTGGGGAATAATTATCAGTCAATTATTGCTGTTAAAATCAATCTTATTTCTTCCGTTCCTTTTTTTGTTCTTATGTAGATTGATTTTACAACTTCGCCCGTGTATTCTGAAGGGTCAAATTCAAAACGAACCTTGGTTTTTTCACCCGGTAATAGCAGATTCTTTTCCATACTTGCATTACTGCAATGACAAGGAACTCGTATTGGTTCAAACTCTACAGCGTGGTCATTACTATTCGTTATTTCATATTCTACTGTTACGTTCTCATTCCTATTTATAACCCCTAATTCAACAACGTTATTTTCAACACTAACCGGATTGTCAACAATAGAATCGGTCAGAAAATTTACACTTTGAATCTCTATTTTTCTTTCCAAACCAGCAGCCCTTGAATACACTGAGTTTTTTTGATCATTAAGGTTGTCACTTACTAATTTGTTGGCAACATATTCTCCAAATGGGATTTCGGTGAAACTTAAAAGACCTCCGTTACCTGCACTGTCTATAAGATAAGGCAAGAACTTTTTGTCATCCATTATGGACAAGTAATTTTTTAATGAATAAATTCTTCTTTTCGCCAAATTGAGGTTGTAATCAGATTTCGCTAAAGGGGATGCAAAACCTTTTACAGTCAAATTGATTCGTCTACCTTTTTCTAATTCAACCCAAAGTAAATCGGTGAAAACATCTAAATCTGTAACCCCTTGATCGATAAACTCTATGAAGAAACTCTCGATGTCTTCTCGAGCTTCAATCGCTTTCTGAGGGTCAAGTCCTGATGAATATTCGTTTTGGTATTTTAAAAGAAGGCCTTTATAATCTGAATAACTGTGAATGTAATTGACGGTTGTTACCGTATCATTCGTTCTTGGGTTGGGTTGATCGTTATGAAAATATAGAGTAACAGGCAATCGACTCAACAAGCTAATTAGGGTTTCTTTTTCTGTTTCTAGTGGAACTAAAGTATCAATCTCCGGTTGAGGATAACCAAAGGCAAAAACATCAGTACAACAAGTCGGATTCTTACTGTAATTAACTCCAACCCGATTGCTCGAAACATAAAAAATAGAATCGTGAATAAAGAAGTAAATGTCGTTTGCTGGGCTGTTGATTGGCGCCAATAGGTTTTGGGGTTCTTCAAAGTTCTTGCCATTGAAAAGGGATGAATGAACGTCCATCCCACCTAAGCTATAATGCCATGAACTCGAGAAGTAAAGTTGGCTGTTCTCACTATCGTAAAAAGGAGAGACATCGTCTTCAACGCTGTTGATTGACTCAAGATTGTTGGGTTCAAAATATTGATTTCCATTTCGTATTTCGGTATAATACAAATCAAGACCACCCATTCCGCCTGGTTTATCAGATGCAAAAAAAAGGACTTCTTTATCTTTTAGCATCGCTACAAAAGGCATTGTTGTATTTGCGCTAGGTGTATTTACAATTTGCCCCAATACATCAGGGTTCTCGAATTTAAAGTCTTTGTAATCGGCTACCATGATTTGACAAGAATACTTGCCTTTTTCCGTTTTACACGCGCTGTAATAGAAACGAGAACTATCGATTGAAAACGAACCATTTCCTACATTTTCTCCAGAGTTATTTAGACTCGGAAGAGGTCTTACATCATTTTTACCCTGAGAAGACGAATAAAGAAGTGTATGATAATTCTCTGAGTAAACTTCTTCATTGGATGACATAGAGTCGGCTTTTAGCGAAGAAAAAATTAAGCGATTATTTGCGAACCTATGACCAAACTCAGCATCTTTTGAATTGATAAAATCCGGTAATTTCTTAGCTTTTAAATTTTTGTTCGTCAGAGCATTTATTGCCCATAAACAGGATTGAATCTCTTGTTTCGCTTTTATGTAATTGTATTCGTCTCTTGAAGTGGCAAATCTTTTCTTTGCTAGCTTAAACGTTTCTAATGCCTCCTCGTATTTTCCATTTTGCTTCTGCATCAAACCTAAATAGATGATGCTTTCAGGATAAATAATGGACTCTTCTTTAGAATAAACTTTTTGAAAATACTTTTCGGCTTTTCTGTAGTCTTTATAAACCATTGCGGTAATTGCATATTTATAAAGTACGCCAATTGAATTTGAATCTAAATCCAGCGCGTTTTGATATAACTCTAAAGCATAATAATAATCACCCTCGGCAAATTTTTTGTCGGCAAATTCTAAAATCTTTTTAGTTTCGGTTTGAGAGAATACCAAACCGATATATAGGATCGCTGTAAGGGTTAGATATAATCTGGACATATCCTATGGTTAACATTTTTGGGTTTGTATTGAAAGAGAATATATTGGATGAATACTTCTAATCCTCCTCTTACATTGCTCGCTGGGGTTAATTGGGAGATGTTAATGTCGTAACTTACTCCCAAGTGCCAGTTTTGGTAATCTATTCCTGCTCTGACAAAAAATGCATCCCTAGACCTAAAATGAAGGCCTCCATACAAAGCCCTATATAATCCAGCTTTTTGCAAAACGATATATTTTATTTGACTACCGATAATTAGTTCATCAAATTTTCCTTGTTTGTTAATGTTGATTGAAGGAAGAAGAATTAAGTCGCTATTGATTGGGTAAGAATATTGCAAATTGAAGTTAGTTCGAACATCCCGTTTTATTTTTTGACCAAAAAAACCTTGATTGGGTCGGTTTAGGTTAAAGAAAGCAAGTCCGCCACTCAATTGTTGGTCACCAAACAAGCTTTGAGAAAAGGCAGCCCCGATTCCGATAGAAATATTTGTCTTTTGTTGAGCGGCAAAAACTTCTCCTGTCCCTAAATTTGGATCAAACTCAAAGCCGTTAAATTGATTGTCAAAAGTAAAGGCTTGTGGGTTAAATTGTCTGTAATTAATTCCTAAATTAATTCCCGGAGATAAAAAAAGATCGGGTAAGAAAGGTAATCTGACCGGTCGACTTAAATTGGTTTGAACCTCAAAGGTTGTAAATTTTCCATCACCAGCATCATCTTGAAGTAGCGAAATCCCACCTCCAAAATCTTTGATTTTTTCAAAAGGCAACATGCCATCTGCTGATAAATAGATGGATTCATAGGGAACACTTACACTTTTCCATTGATTACGATAGCCTCCGACAAAACGATAGGTGCCATTAAAGTTCCCTGAGTTTCCTGGGTTTGAATATATTGGATTGCGGTCAAATTGTGACCAATGGATATCTTGAGCACTTGCAAAATTGGCAAGCACAAACGTAAAAAACATTAATCTACCTATCTTAAATCCCATTGTTACAATGAAAATAGACAAAATAAGACGTTCTACAAAGGGATTGTGTTTGAGTTTAAGAAGTGTGATGAAATCTTATGGAGTACTCAGTGAAACCGGAAGTATTTTTCCCTTGAAAAAGCGATGCCCCGTCAGCAAAAAATCAACGATAAAAGTGGCCATTTGATCAGGCCCATGAGGTGCTTCGTAACCTGGAAAAGCTTCTTCTAACATTTCGGTTTGAACAGCACCTAAACACAAACAATTCATAGCGATTTTTGACTCCTTGTACTCTTCTGAAAATAACTCGGTAAAGCTGCAAATAGCTGCCTTTGAAGTCGAATAAGCACTTAATCCAGCAAATTTAACCGAACCTTGAAAACCACCCATCGAAGAAATATTAAGAATATGTCCTCCTTTAAATGCCATTTTTGGCACTAAAACTTGAGTACACTTCATAACCCCCAGAACATTAACGTCATAGCATGCTTGAATGTCCTCTCCTGTCAAGTCCAAAAAGGCTTTCGAAACCAAATGACCCGCATTGTTCAATGCAAAATCAATTTTTTCACAATCCTGAAGTGCGTTTTCTAGTTCAATTTTTAAACTTGGGGACTGAAGATCCAACGCATGAAAAACAACATTATTCTTCCCTTCAAACTCTTTACATTTTTTTCTTGAAAAAGCATAGATTTTGTTCTCAGGATTTTGGGCTAGTTGTAAAACAACTTCTTTCCCAATTCCACGACTGGTTCCAAAAACAACTATGTTATTCATCAAAAGAAATGGTTACGTTTTCACTTGTAGGTATGGCTTGACAGCATAAGATAAATCCGTCTTCGACTTCTTGATCGGTCAACACATAATTGAGCTTCATATCAGCAGATCCTTCTAAAACTTTTGCTTTACAAGTACTGCAAACTCCACCTCTACAGGAATAAGGTGCGTCAAAACCTTCTCCGTCAAGCATTTCAAGGATGCCTTTTCCTTTGGGTTTGTAATTTAAAACAACTTCATCTCCATCTAAAATAACTTTGACTTTAGAACCAATTTCATTTGCCGTGACTTTAGATTTTTTCTTGTCCTCTACAGGAGCTGAAAATAATTCTCGTTTAATTTTAGATTCACTTACTCCAAACTCAATTAGTTTTTCGCGAACTGATTCAATCATTTGAATCGGGCCACATAGGAAAAACGCATCGGCTTTTAATAATTCTAAGTTAGCTTTGACTTGCTCGGAAACTGAATCTCCAGTAATTCTCCCAGATAATGTTCCATCTACTTTTTCTCCACTAAAAAACAAAGTTGTCGTGGTGTTTTTAAGCGATTCTAATTCATCAAGAAATATGGAGGTCGATTTGCTTCTGTTTCCGTAAAACAAGGTCAGTTTACCGTCGTTATTTTCTAGGTTTTTTGCCATAGAAAGAATGGGAGTGATACCACTTCCCGCAGCAAAAGCTACTATGTTTTTGTGTTGAGACTCAAGCGTGAAAAGTCCGTTTGGAGGTGTGCAGTAAACCTCATCCCCGGCTTTTGCTTCTCGATTAAACCATTTGGAAACTGTTCCGTTTTCCATTTCTTTTACAGCAATGGCTAAAGTTTCGTTTTTGGCTGAACAAATAGAATAAGATCTCCTATGTTCTGCCCCTTCTATCTGAAACGAGAAATCAAGATATTGACCTGGAGTATAACCAAACTTAGGAACAGCAGACTCCGGAATGTCAAATTCGATTTTCACGCTTTTCGACGTTAGTCGGGTGACTTTTAATATACGAATAGAGAAAAATCCTTTAGGAACTTTATTCTTATCCTTTTTCTTTAAAAATTTTAATAATGCCATGTTATTCGTCAAATGTTACAATTAATTTTTCGCTAGTAGGGTGAGATTGACAAGTCAAAATGTATCCTTCTTTTACTTCGTCCGGTTCAAGTGCATAATTGACATCCATTCTTACTGAACCTTCAAGCACTTTGGCTTTGCATGTACAACAAACCCCTCCTTTGCAGGCAAAAGGCACATCCATTCCTGCATCGTAGGCTGCATCGAGAATGCTTGTGCCGTGTGATCCGATGTCTAAATCAACTTCATCGCCATCTAATATTACTTTTACTTTTGCAAAAACTTCTTTTTCGTCTTTTGGTGTCTCTACAACATTGATCTTTTGACCAACAGTAGTGAATAATTCGAAATGAATTTTTGAACTCTCCATACCTTCATTTTCCATCACTTCTTTAACCGAAAAAATCATTTCTTCGGGACCGCAAATAAAAACAGAATCTATATTGTTTACATCAAAAAATGCCTTGTTTAAATCTTGACATTTTTCTTTGTCTATTCTTCCTTTTTGCAATGTATTTCCAAGACTTTCCCTTGATAAAACATGGATAACTCGAAAACGATCCATGTGCGTGTTTTTTAAAGATTCAATTTCTTCTCTAAAAATAATACTCGTAAAGTTTTTGTTACCGTAAATCAGCGTGATTTGACTTTCTGGTTCCTCATTTAATAAGGCCTTAATTAATGATAGGATTGGGGTGATGCCCGAACCAGCGGCGAAGAATATATGATTACGCGCTTTAGTAAAGTCAATACTGGTAGTGAATTTACCCATAGGTGTCATCACGTCTAATTCATCACCAATCTTTAGTTCATTGTTGGCAAAAGTCGAAAACTGGCCTCCCTCAACTTTCTTTATGGCAACTTTTAGTTGATTCTCAAACGGAGCGACACATAAAGAATACGAACGTCTTATTTCTTCCTTGTCGACATTTGCTTTTATAGTAAGGTATTGACCCGGTAAAAATTTATAATCAGATTCAAGTTCAGCTGGTACTAAAAACTCAACGGAAACCGTGTCTTCAGTTTCTTTAATAAGGTCTTTTACCTTGAGTGTATGAAATTTTGGTGTCATTTCTTGATTTGAAATTGGAAGACAAATTTAAGGTTTTAAACTTTCTAAGTCCCAAAATTTCAAAACCAATTCAATCTATTAAGAATTATTGGATAATATCAGGATTCTATGTTCTTCTAAAATGACATTTAACCTTCTTGTAGGAACGCTAATAAAACCTTAGATTTGTAATTCCAAAGACCATATTATGAGTCAAGAATTATCACAAGCAGATTTACAAAAAAGATTTGATCATAAGATCGATACAGATGTTCGTATTGAACCAAATGATTGGATGCCGGATGACTATAGAAAAACTTTGATCCGTCAAATTTCTCAACATGCACATTCCGAAATAGTCGGCATGTTGCCAGAAGGAAATTGGATTACCAGAGCCCCAAACTTGAGACGAAAAGCAGTATTGTTGGCTAAAGTTCAAGATGAAGCAGGTCATGGTCTATATTTATATTCGGCATGCGAAACGCTAGGTGCTGACCGTGAAGACACGATTGACGATCTACACTCAGGAAAAGCTAAATATTCTTCCATATTTAATTACCCTACTTTGACATGGGCGGATATGGGAGCTGTAGGTTGGTTAGTTGATGGTGCAGCGATCATGAATCAAGTACCTCTATGCAGATGTTCATACGGACCATATGCTAGAGCCATGGTGCGTGTTTGTAAAGAAGAATCCTTTCACCAACGTCAAGGTTTTGAGATCATTTCTAAGCTAGCGCATGGTACTCCAGAACAAAAAGAAATGGCTCAAGATGCTTTGAACCGTTTTTGGTGGCCTTCTTTAATGATGTTCGGACCAAATGATGCTGAATCTCCAAATACAGAGAAATCTAAACGTTGGAAAATCAAACGTTTCACAAATGATGAATTGAGACAACAATTTGTAGATGTAACTGTTCCTCAGGCTGAAATGATTGGACTTACAGTTCCTGACAAAGATTTAAAATGGAATGAAAGCCTAGGTCAATACGATTATGGCGAGATTGATTGGGAAGAATTTTGGCAAGTTGTTAAGGGTAACGGCCCTTGTAATCAAGACAGAATTGATACCCGAAGAAATGCCAAAGAAAATGGTGCTTGGGTTAGAGAAGCAGCCAATGCCTACGCCGAGAAAAACAAATTAAGACAAGCGGTTTAATTTATTAAATTGAAAAGATATGAGTAAGACAGAATGGCCTTTATACGAAGTTTTTATTCGAGGAAAACAAGGATTAAGCCACAAACACGTTGGTAGTTTAAGAGCTGCTGATGCAGAAATGGCGGTAGAAAACGCAAGAGATGTATACACTCGTAGATCCGAAGGTATTAGTATTTGGGTTGTAGAGTCAAGCAAGGTTTTCGCTTCTGATCCATCAGATTCTGATTCAATGTTCGAACCAGCACACTCAAAAGTATACAGACATCCAACCTTTTATGATGTCCCAGACGGAATCTCCCACATGTAACCCTTGTTATGAAAGAAAGTTTATTTGATTATTTATTGCGTTTAGGCGATGACAGTTTGATTCTGGGACATAGAGTTTCAGAATGGTGTGGTCATGGTCCAATATTGGAAGAAGACATAGCGTTAACCAATATTTCGCTTGATTTGTTAGGACAGGCTACAAGCTTGTTAAAATATGCAGGAGAAGTCGAAGGAAAAGGACGCGACGAAGATAAATTGGCGTTTTTGCGATTCGATAGATTTTATAAAAATTCTTTGTTGGTTGAACAGCCAAATGGTGATTTTGGTCAAACCATAGTTAGACAGTTTTTATTTGATGCTTATCGCTTACCATTATTTGAAGCTCTTCAAAAATCTTCAGATAGCCAATTAGCTGCGATTGCTGAAAAAAGCTTAAAAGAGACAAAATATCATTATCGTCATTCAGCAGAGTGGTTGATAAGATTAGGAGACGGTACAGAAGAATCGCACAGAAGAGTTCAGGCAAGCGTTGATTTAACCTGGAGATACTCGAGTGATTTGTTTATCGACGATGCCATCCAAAAAGAAATGGAAGAAGCGGGTATCGCTCCGAAAATGGTTGAAATTAAACAAGCTTGGACAAAATCGATTAACGAGGTAATGCTGCAAGCAACCCTAAAAGTTCCTGAAAACAAATGGGAGCAAACTGGAGGAAGAATTGGGAAACATTCTGAACATCTAGGCTTCTTGTTAGCGGAAATGCAGTACATGCAACGTGCTTACCCAAATATGGAATGGTAACGGAAAAACAAATATGGGAACTTCTCGAGCAAGTTTCTGATCCTGAAGTACCCGTCTTGTCTGTTGTAGATTTGGGGGTGGTAAGAAAAGTAGAATGTGCCGCCGATCAAATTACTGTAACCATTACACCGACCTATAGCGGTTGCCCAGCTATGGGAGTTATTGAAGAAGACATCCGTAAATTATTGACAGAAAATGGTGTTCACAAACTAGATGTTAAATCTGTTTTATCTCCTGCCTGGACAACGGATTGGCTTTCTGAGGCAGGTAAGAAAAAGCTTAAAGCCTATGGAATTGCACCGCCTGTAAATGAAGTAGACAAAAGCTTATTGTTTTCAGATCCAGTTAAAGTTCCATGTCCCGTTTGCGATTCGATGAATACCAAAATGATATCTGAGTTTGGCAGTACAGCGTGTAAAGCTCATTATAATTGCTTGGCATGTCACGAACCATTTGACTATTTCAAGTGTCTTCGTTAAGGTTAGAGTCGGATAATTAACCGATTAATTACCCCCGTTTTGTTTTATTTCTTTTATAGTTTTGCGTACTTTCGTCATTGATATGGAAAAGAAAAAAGAAAATCAAGTAAATATAGAGTTGACAGAAGAAATTGCATTAGGCGTTTATTCTAACCTCGCAATCATAACTCATTCTCCTGCAGAGATAATCAGCGATTTTGTGCAAATGATGCCAGGAATGCCTAAAGGTAAAGTTCGTTCTCGCATTATTATGACACCGCATAATGCTAAGCGTTACATGAAGGCTTTGATTGACAATGTTCAGAAGTATGAACAAACTTTTGGTGTTATAGAAGATCAAGAAGGACATCAAATGCCACCGATGAACTTCGGGCCACCAACAACAGAAGCATAATTTTTATTCTTATATTCGTTCATTTAGAAGTAATTACCCTATGAAAAGAATCGCATTTATTTTGATCGCTACCTTGTTTTTAGCAATCTCTTGTAAAAAAAGGAGTACACCATTTAAGGTAAGACGTACCATGGTTGAAAACACTTTTGTAATCTCTCGTTTTGTCGATAATGGAGTTAATATAACGACTGATTTTTCTGGAACAACTTTGTTTTTTGGCGAAGACCGAACTATATCAATCTCCCCAGACGACACGCTTGTCGCAGCCTATTCCATCCCTGACAATGCTTCCAACCCTACGAATGTTATCTTTTATTTGCCAGACACTAACAAGTTCGCGCCCTTATCCGATGATTGGAGTGTAGTTTTTATTACTGGAAAAGAGTTTAGATTAGAAAGACTTAACGGTCAGAAATCGGAAGGAGATCAACTGATTTTTTCAAAAATATAATATTGATATTTAAATAAAAAGTGACTTTTTGTCGCTTTTTTTATGTCCAATTTTTTGAATAATTAACCTAAGTCAAGGATTAACATGAATTTTGTTGTCTCTAAGATAAGGACAAGTTTCGGTGTTTTTGTTCGATTTACTTAACAGAACCTCGCTCTAAAACAAGGATGTTAGACCTACAAGTTATAAGTTTTTGTCTGAACATTTCCGCAATTGTCTTCGGCTTCAATTCTGATTATGCTCCCCGATTTGAATTTTTCGTTAGTTGATAGAGTTACTCGATTTGTCTTATAATCGTAATCTAAAATTTGCCATTTTTCATTTATGAAGGCTCTGTAACTAGCTAACCCAGATTCATTCTCATTAAGATTCCATGTGCAATAAGTTATATTGGAATTTGATCGATTTGAAAAATAACTGATCGAAGGAGCTGTAGTGTCGATGCCAATGTTGAACTCCCCAAAGAATTTTGATTCCGCAACTAGATTACCCTTTTTAATGGTCGTAATTAAAGGTCTGGACCTCCTGTTTTGGTCAACCGTTATATATTGTTTTTTAACGTCAACCCCTGTAAGAGGAGGGATGGTGATTAATAAAGCATTCTGAACAGGTATTTGAGATGATAGTATGCGTGTTGATGGATAATTGTATTTGACAGTTGGCATGTATGGTTCGTATGTGCACATGGCTGGAAAGTCGATCACAACACCATTATCCGATTTGAATTGTTGAGGTTCATTTGGGTTTAAAAATCCTGATTCAAGAAATGAATAATCAGAATTAAGTCCGTCAAGGGTCAAGCTAAATCGTATTGAAGTTGAGTTGTTGTGAACGTCACTAACCTTTAGAGTGAAATTTTGTTTTAAACCCTTCTTTGGTATGATTTGTCCATTTTTGCTTTCATCAAAAATTTTCAAAGGATTTAAAGAATTGAAAAAGCATTTGTAGTATTTTCGTCCTTGTTTGAAAGCCAGGTAATCAGTTTGAATGTTGATGTATCGGCTCACATCAAATCCGATTCTGTCAATTTGTTGCTTGTACAAGGTATCCTTTTTTGATATTAATTCAATGCGGTACAGGCCACAAGAGTTGTTGGCAGCATCAAAATAATCCGAACCGTCAATGGCCACTCCGATTCTCCCATCAGAGGGACAAAAGTTAGCGGGTAAATTAAAATCTAGATCTGATTTACTCAGGTTGTATTCCTTTTCCTTTCCAGGGATTAAAAAACTGTGTTTATCCAAAGCATAGATCTTCAACCTTCTTAAAACTGGCGATTTGTGGTCCTGTATGTCGAAGCCAAAATTCAATGGATTTAAAGCTTCTTCCGTATAGGTATCCCTAATTTCAAAATGCAAGTGAGGAGCGGTAGATCCTCCTGTATTTCCAGAAAGAGCAAAAACATCGCCTTTTTGAACCTTAATTTCATTTGGCTGAAAATAGATTTCAACTTCAGAATTCTTGCTTTCGAACTGTATATTCTTGATTTTTTCTGCCAACACACCTTTAAATTCGCTACAATGAGCGTAAACTGAGGTTAAACCTCCGGGGTGATTAATATAAACAGCCTTACCATATCCATAAGGAGAGACATTGACTCTTGCGATATAACCCTCATCTATGGAATATAAATTATAACCAATGTTATGGTTGGTTTTAAAGTCTAGACCGGTGTGATAATGATTGTTTCTTAGTTCACCAAAATTAGCCGCCAAAACCAAAGGAATATTCAACGGAGAATGATAAACCACATTTTGAGGTTTCAACGGGTATAAAAACGCCCAAAATTGCTGTACAAATATTAAAGATAGGTTGAAAAAGATATTCATTCTTCAAAAGTAATTCTTTAAAAAAAAAGTAGAGAAGATTAATAATAAAATGTTGTCATTATTCGTTCACAATCTTACTTTTGTATAAAGTCGAAGTAAAATGACGCAAACCATTCATAAAAAGATTGACGAGATAAGCAGTGAGGTTAGTTTAACCAAAAACCGTATTGCTAGTTTGTCGTCTGAAAATGATAGGCTTCAGAACGAACTTTTACAATCTGAACAAGGGTTGACAAAGTTAAAGGATGCACTTAATATCGGTGAGTCTAAAATAAAAGAGCTGGAGAAAGTTATTGCTTTGAAGAGTGAACAGAATTCATCTATTGTGCCTTTAGAGAATAATAGAGACAATGAGATTGATGAATTAGTAAAGGAAATAGAATACTGTATTGGTCAGTTAAGAAAATAATATGGATAAAGTGTCATTGAAATTGGTAGTTGCCGGTCGTACTTACCCTCTCACAGTCAATAAAGGTGAGCAGGATAAAGTAGAGAAAGCGGCTAGTGATATCAACAATGCGATTCAACTTCTTAAAGAAAACTATGCAGTTAAAGATATGCAAGACTTATTGGCAATGGCAGCTTTACAAATTGCAACGAAGTCAAAACCTGGGGAATCTTCCCCAAATTCTACTGTAGACACTGAGTCGATTGAAAAATCGCTGGATACAGTGTTGGAGGAATTAAAAGGTCTGCATTAATCTCGTTTCCCTCTTATTGATTCTTTATTGTTCAGAACGAATAAAATAAAGAAATTATGGATTTAATAATCGGTTTAGTAATTGGTGCCGCTGGTGGTACTGTTTTAGCGCTTGTTGCGCAGAATGTATTCTTAAAAGGTAAAAAGGAACAAATTTTAAAAATTGCACAATCTGAAGGTGAGGCACTTAAGAAAGATAAGATTGTAGAAGCAAAAGAGAAATTCTTAAGACTAAAAGAGGATCACGAATCCACAATTAGAGAGAAAGAGAAAAAGGTGCAATCTATTGAAGATAGACTACGTGCTAAAGAAAAAACACTTTCTCAAAAAATTGAAGAAGTATCTCGTCAAGAAAAAGATTACGGGAAAAAGCAAACTGAACTCAAATCAAAAATCGAAGTAGTTGATTTGAAGACAGCGGAATTGGAGAAAATTCAGCAAAAAAGAGTATTAGAGCTTTCAAAACTTTCTGGACTTGATCAAGAAGAAGCGAAGAGCATGATGATGGAGGCGTTGAAAGACGAAGCGCGAACAAGTGCTATGTCCCACATCAAAGAAATCATGGAAGAAGCTAGCATGAATGCTAACAAGGAGGCTAAGAAAATTGTGATTCAAACGATTCAAAGAGTTGCCCAAGAGCAAACAGTTGAAAATGCCGTATCCGTGTTTAACATCGAAAACGATGATGTCAAAGGAAGAATCATTGGACGTGAAGGAAGAAACATTAGAGCATTAGAAGCAGCAACGGGAGTTGAGATTATTGTTGACGATACGCCAGAAGCAATCATCCTTTCTTGTTTTGACCCTGTTAGAAGAGAGATAGCGCGTTTGGCTTTGCATCAATTGGTTTCAGATGGTAGAATTCATCCTGCAAGAATTGAAGAAGTTGTTGCAAAAACAAGAAAACAATTAGAAGAAGAAATTTCTGAAACAGGAAAACGTACTTGTATCGATTTAGGAATTCACGGTTTACACCCAGAATTAACTAGAATGGTCGGTAGAATGAAGTACAGATCTTCTTACGGACAAAACTTATTGCAACACTCCAGAGAAGTAGCCAATATGTGCGCTATCATGGCTGCAGAACTAGGAATCAACGTTAAAGTAGCAAAACGAGCAGGTCTATTACACGATATTGGAAAAGTACCTGATGAAGAACCAGAATTGCCTCACGCTATTTTGGGTATGAAATTAGCCGAAAAGTATGGGGAAAAACCAGATGTATGTAACGCTATCGGTGCTCACCATGATGAAATAGAGATGACTACAATGATCTCTCCTATCGTTCAGGTTTGTGATTCAATTTCTGGAGCAAGACCTGGAGCAAGACGCGAAATCGTTGAGTCTTATATCAAAAGAATTAAAGAATTAGAGAACCTTGCGGTTGCTTATGACGGTGTTAACCAAG